>QEUW01000744.1 GCA_003577005.1 Chloroflexota bacterium
TTTCCCGGCGAGGCCGAACGGGTTGCCATCTGGCGCAAATCTTTTCCCCCCACGGTCCAGTTTGAGGACGGTGTGGACCTGCCGGCGCTGCTGGGTAAGTTCGAACTCACCGGCGGCAATATCATCAACGTGGTGCAGCACGCCTGTATTGCGGCCATTGCCCGCCAGTCCAACGTGATCCGGCTGGATGACGCCCTGAAGGGCATTCAGCGCGAAATCGAAAAAGAGGGCAAGGTCTTTCAGAACGTCCTGGCGGATCGGTAACGGTCACGAGCCGGGTGCGTCTCTGGCTCGTGACTGTCGCCTGTGATTTCCAGCAGATGCGCCATCTACTGCACAACCGAAGCGATCGATTCACCCACGATTTCTAGTATCTTGTCCACTTCCTCAGCGGTGATGCTCAGCGGCGGCGAGAACATATAGATGTCCCCCAGCGCGCGTGTCCAGAGGCCACGCTCAACGGCGGCTGCGCGCACCTTTTCGCCGATATTGGCCGGCGCTTTGGTCGCCCGATCGCTGGTAAACTCGACGGCGGCCATCAAACCCAGCCCGCGCACATCGCCGATCACTTCGAACTCTTCCTGCAACGCCTTGAGCCCGTCGAGCAGGCGAGCGCCCATTCTGGCGGCATTGTCCGCCAACCCTTCTCGTTCGATGATGGCGATATTGGCCAGCGCCACCGCACAGCAGGTCGGGTGGCCGGAATAGGTGTAGGCGTGCATCCAGCGTTCGTTGGCCGGTGCATTCATGATCACCTCTCGGATCTTGTCGTGGATCTGGATGCCGCCCAACGGCAGGTGCCCGCTGGTGATGCCCTTGGCAAAAGTGATGATGTCCGGCTGGACACCCCAGCGGTGCAGCGCAAACATCTCGCCGGTGCGCCCAAAGCCGGTGATCACCTCGTCGGCGATCAAGAGCACGTCGTAGCGGTCGCAGATCTCGCGCACCCGCGGAAAGTAATCATCGGGCGGGACGATGACGCCGCCGGCGCCCTGCACTGGCTCGGCAATAAAGCCGCCCACCGTGTCGGGCCCTTCGCGCAGGATCACCTCTTCGAGCGCCCGCGCCGCTGCCTGGCCCAGCGTCTCCCCTTCTTTGATCTCGCCCTGGAAACGATAGGAATAAGGGGCGGGGATGTGCAAAAAACCGGGCACGCGCGGCTCGAACATGGGCCAGTAGGCGCTGATTCCCGTGGCGCTCATGGCAGCCAGCGTGATGCCGTGATAGCCGTTTGTGCGTGAGATGATCTGGGTTTTGTTGGGCTTGCCCATCCGTTTCCAATAGTGGCGTACCGTCTTGAAGGCGCTCTCGCTCGATTCGGCCCCACCCGAGGTAAAGAAGGTCGTCTTGAGGTCAGGATAGGCATAGCCCGAGAGTTTGGCCGCCAGTTCGATAGCCGGTACGTTGCTCGACCCGGCGTAGCTGGAGCAGTAGGCGAGCTCGGACATCTGTTTGAACGCTGCCTCGGCCAGTTCTCTGCGGCCGTACCCGACATTGACATTCCACAGCCCGGCGAAGCCGTCGATCACCTTCTTGCCGTCCACTGTATAAAGATAGATCCCTTCCCCGCGCTCAAAGATAAGCGGGTTATCATGGGTAGAGGGGTGATGGAGTGGGTGGAGCAGTGTATCGTGGTCTTTTTGTTGCAGTACAGTGGCATTGTAAGACATGATCATTTCCTCTTGAAGTTGGCACATGTGCAAGACGAGTGGCTGCCGTCCATCATATTCCAGAGACCAAATTCGTGCAACATTGCCCCGCGATGGCAACAATTCCTGGTTTAACTGGGACAGGCGGGATCTGTCCCCAATAGCTCCCTACCTCGCGTTACGGCATGACCTCCGGGAGGTGACCGGCGAGGTTTTGGGTCTGGAAAGCGCATGCTGGTCACCTCCCGGAGGTCATGCCCCTGTCCAAACCACGCCTGAAATGCTACAGCCTCAAGTTTTGACAGATCGCAAATCTTCTGGTAGGCTCTTATCTACAATCAAATACAACTGCCAGTTCGAGCCGGTTAGCGACCCGTCACGACCCGGTGACGGTGGGGCACTACAATTTGCCCCGCAACATGTGCTTTGAAGGCGAATTGTTCTCTTCGATTTGCCCCATCTCGATTGGTTCGTCTCATTCTACAAGTAAGCACTTCCGAGGCGAGCGCTTGGCCACGGTGATTGTTTACGTGGTGCTTGGCTAACCGCATTCCTGCCGGTGCGAATAAGTTCGTAAAAGGAGGGAAAGGTCATGAAAACAGTTACAAGACTGCGCCCGCACGCGCCTGACCAGCGCCACCGCCACCGTCTGGGGCATCGACAGGATCAGCAACAGCGGCGCCGACCGGCAGCGGAGCAAGGCAGCGATCCGGTTACCGAGGCGCTCGCTGCCGCCAATCTGGATAATGAACCGGCCGGCAATATGGATCTCAACTGGGCCGATCTTCGCCAGAGTGATCTGGCCGGCGCTGATCTGAGTGAGAGCATGTTGGTGGGCAGCAAGCTGTGCGGCGCAGATCTGGTTGCGACCAAACTACAACAGAGTAACTTGTGCGGCGCCGACCTGCGCCAAGCACAGTTACGCGATGCTGATCTGCGTCACGCCAA
>QEUW01000142.1 GCA_003577005.1 Chloroflexota bacterium
TGCCATTCGAGCCCTGACCATGGTCGGGGTCTTTTTTGTCGTGTTGCTTCTGCTCGTCCTCATGTTGGGGTTAACCGGTTTTTCCGACCGCATCCTCAGCGCGGTGGTGGGCGAGCAGTTGCGCGGGGAACGGACGGCGCTGGCCGAAACGATCCGCGACCCGGATGAGATCGAACGGGTGCTGGCCGAACGCCGGGCCGAGTTAGAGGCTTTTTACGGGCTCGATACGCCCTGGTACTTCCGGCTGCCGGGGATGGTGGTGCGTGTCCTCACGCTGGATCTGGGCGAGGCGCGCAATCTGCGCAGCTTTGACGGCAGCAACCGTGTCATCGACATTATCATGGACCGGTTGCCCAATACGATATTGCTGCTCACCACGTCGCTCTTTATCACGGCGGTCATCGGTCTGGCCGGTGGCGTCTACATGGCGACACGCGCCGGCTCGTGGCTGGATCGCTTGATGTCCACCTTTGCAGCCGTCTCGTTTGCGGTGCCCACCTGGTGGATCGGGATTCTGCTCATCCTCTTTCTCTCGGTGCGGTTGCGGCTCCTGCCTTCGGGTGGGATGTACAGCACGCCGCCGCCGCAGGAGCCGCTGGCGCGCTTCGTAGACCTGGTCAACCATGCCCTGTTGCCGGTGATCACACTGGTGCTGGTGAGCGTTGGCCCGTACATCTACAGCATCCGCACCATTACGCTCAACATCGCCCAGGAGGATCACGTGGCGATGGCGCGGGCGAAGGGGCTGCCGGAGCGCCGGGTGCGCAACCGCCACATCCTGCGCGTGGCAGCGCCGCCGATTGTCACCGGCTTGATCTTTGGGCTGGCCGGGTCGCTCTCCGGTTCGATCCTGGTAGAGACGGTCTTCAACTGGCAGGGCATGGGGCGGCTCTACTACGACGCCCTGGCCGGCACACCCGACGAAAATGTCATCGTGGCGCTGACCTTTATGTTCACCCTGCTCTATGTTATCATCCGCCTGGTGTTGGAAGTGCTGTACATCTTTCTCGACCCGCGGGTGCGCTATACAGATTAAAGCAAAATCCGCAGATAGATTCCTGAGGTTTTGTCGATGCGGTTGCGGGAGGCCTTACGCGAACTTTGGCGCAGTGGCGCCGGCAAGGGCGGTATCTTTTTGTTGATCCTGCTGGTGGCCGGGACGGCCTATTCGTTGGCTACCTTTCCGACCGATTACGGCAACCGCCGGTGGAGCAACCCGACCGTTTGGGTGGACAATCCCAAGGCTGTGCCGCCGGCCTGGATCAACCGTCTGCGCCGGGAGCCTTTGCCCGAACATCTGGTGCTCGAGGCGGCTGCGCCAACCGAGACGCAGGAGGTGCGCAGCGGTATCGTACAGACCTACCGCTTCTCCTTCGACTATCCCTACCAGAGCCCACCGACCTTTTTGGCGCTCACTCTTGGCAATGTGACATACGCCGAACGGGCCCCCGCCGTGCTCGCCAGCCTGATGCGGCCCGATGGTAGAGAAATTCCTCTCTATCGCCACGCTGTACGCGGCCCGCGCGAGGGCGAAACCGCGCCCTACCACCGCTATGCCGATGAGCCCCTACGCGTCCAGTTGAACACGGATGAGACGACCCTCACTGCCGTTCAGGAATATCTGGAGGCAGAATACAACATCCGCAGCGATGTGCGCAGCCTGGGGGGGCAGGTGGGCCGCCTGCTCTTTGGCGCCCCCACCGGGAATAGCTTGCAGACCGAGCCGCTCACCGGCCCCTATGCAGTCCTGGTGCGGGTGGCCGTGCGTAACCCCGACGATACGGTGGGCCTGGTGCGTTTTGTGGTCGGCGGCGCGGTCTTTGGACCGATGGGCACCGATACGCTGGGCCGCAACCTGGCCGAAGGGTTGCTCTTCGGTCTGCCGGTGGCGCTCTTTATCGGCATCCTGGTTTCGGTGGTTTCCACGGCGATCGGCACCGGGCTGGGGATTCTCAGCGGCTATTTGGGGGGCGGAACGGACCTGCTCATCCAACGGCTGTCGGATATTCTTGCCAACGTGCCGGTCTTGCCGCTGCTCATCTTTATGCTCTTTGTCATCGGCCCCAGCCTCTATGTCATCCTCTTTATTCTGATCGCTTTTAGCTGGATGGGGATGACGATCCAGGTGCGTTCGATGGTCTTGCACATGCGCACCAACCAGTTGGTCGAGGCGATCCAGAGCCTGGGCGCCTCTCACCGGCGGGTGATGTTCCGCCATATCCTGCCGCAGATCGCACCGTATGTGCTCGCCCATCTGATCTTTGCGGCGCCGTCCGCCATCCTGGCCGAGGCGGGGTTGAGCTTTTTGGGGTTGGGTGACCCGTCGATTCCCACCTGGGGGCAGATTCTGGAGAGCGGTTTTCGCACGGGCGGCGTCTACGTAGGCTACTGGTGGTGGATCATCCCGCCGGGCGTGTTGATTGTGATCACCGCGCTCACCTTTATGCTGATCTCGCTGGGGCTGGAGCCGGTGGTGAACCCGCGGCTGCGGCAGACGCGCTAACATCTTTACAGCCTGCCATCATGAGTCAGAGGAGCAACCCATGACCAAGATCGCCATTTTGTCTGACACACACGACCAGATTGCCAACCTCGACAAAGCCTTGGAAGGGGTGCGCACAAGTGGGGCGAGCGTACTACTCCACTGCGGCGACCTCTGCGCACCGTTTATGCTCAGCCGGATCGCCCAGGCGTTCACCGGCCCGATCCATATGGTTTTTGGCAACAACGATGGCGATGGCCGTCTCTTGCAGAGCATCGCCTCCAAACACCCGCAAGTGACGCTCCACGGCATCTACGCCGAGATCGAAGTGGCGCGCCGCCAGATTGCGCTCATCCACTACCCGGAGCCGGCCAGGCGGATCGCCCAGTCAGGCCAGCTCGATCTGGTCTGCTACGGCCACAATCACCAGCGCCACCACGAGACCATCGGTCGCTGTCACCTGGTCAACCCCGGCGAACTGCTGGGCATGTACGGCGTCGCGACGTGGGGATTGTACGATTGTACGGCGCACACGTACGAAGAGCAGGCTGTTTGATTGTGGCAATTTGAAAAGCGGAACACAGAGCACACGGAGCATTCACACAGAGAGCACAGAGAATAAAACTCGGTGTTCTCTGCGTCTTCTCTGTGTGCTCTGTGTTCCTGCTGTTTTGTTTTCCACAATCGCTACAGCCGCTCCAACACGCGCAGACAGCGGTCGATCTCGTCCAGCGTGTTGTAGTGGACCAGACCCAGCCGCAAAAAACCACCGCTGGGCTCGGCGCCGAGGCGGTGGCTAAACTCATAGGCATAGAAGTTGCCGTTCCAGGCGAAGATGTTCTGGGCCGCAAGCGTTTCGGCCAGGTGTTGGGGCGTGGTCCCTTCCTTGCGGATGGAGACCGTGGCCACGCGCTGGTTCCAGTCGTAGCGATTGGTGATGCCGTAGATACGCACACCGGGGATCACCTCTAGCCCTTCAATGAGCCGCTCGATGAGCAACTGCTCGTAGTCGCCGATCTCCTTCCAGGCGGCAGTCAACTTTTGGCGGCGGCTGGCGCTGATGGCAGCGTTGCCGTAGTGGACGCCCAATCCGGCCAGGTAATCGATGGCGGCGGCGACGCCGGCCAGCCCTTCGTGGTTCTTGGTGCCATTCTCCCACTTGCCGGGCAGTTCGTCCCCGGCTGGCCGGACGCGGTAGGCGCGCAGCCGCTGCAAATGCTCTCGCTTGCCGTAGAGAATGCCGACGTGCGGGCCAAAAAATTTATAGGCGCTACAGGCAAGAAAATCACACCCAAGCGCTTTGACATCGATCAGCCCGTGCGGGGCGTACTGCACAGCATCAATGAAGGTGTAGGCGCCGGCTTGCCGGGCCCAATCCACGATAGTCTTGACATCGTTGATCGTCCCACTGGCGTTGCTGGCATAGCCCACGGCAACCAGTCTGGTGCGCTCGTTGATGAGCGAGTGCAAATGCTCCAGGTCGAGGGTACAGTTCTCGGTATCCATATCGGCCCACTGTACTTGGGCGCCTATATCTTCGGCCAGCATGAGCCAGGGCGCGACATTGGCATCGTGGTCGGCGCGGGTGACGATGATCTCATCGCGCGGGCCAAACCCCGCCGCCAGCGAGCGCGCCAGGTGAAAGGTGAGGCTAGTCATGTTGGCGCCAAAGATGACTTCATCGGTGTCGGCGCCGAGCAGGTCGGCGGTGGCCTGGCGGGCGTAGTCGATGGTCTCATCGGTCCGGCGGCTGGTTTCGAAGAGGCCGTGGGTGTTGGCGTTGCGGCGGGTCAGGTAATCGACCAGGGCATCGATAACGCTCTGGGGCACCTGCGTACCGCCGGGGTTGTCGAAGAAGATGGCCGGCCGCCCGTTGTAGAGTTCGTTGAGGGCCGGAAATTGGGTACGGAGGGCGTGGACGTTGAGCATAGGTTTCTGAATTTTTGATTTTGGATTCCAGGCTGATCGAGGCAATAAGTTGGCACTCACCCTCCATCTGGCAACCCGGTGGCGATCCACCAGTAGTGCTCGTTGCTGACGAGGGCTTGCCATTCGCCACGTAGAAGCTCTTGGGCCAGCACCGTAAGGGTCTGGACCGAGTCGAGCCCCAGCGCTTCTTTGACCGCCTGCGCCGGTTCGGCCAGCAACCGTTCTTTGGGGGGCGTCAGGTCGATCACGCGTACGCTGCCATCGGTGGGCAGATCGGCCAACTCGCAAGCGCGCTCGACGGCGACGGGAAAATCCCCCAGCGCGTCGACCAGCCCGTGTTGGAGCGCCTGGGCGCCAGTCCAGACTTTGCCGTTACAAACGGCATCCAGCTCTTCATAGGGCAAGGCGCGATCTTCCGCCACGCGCCGCTTGAACTCGGCGTAGTTGTGTTGCACGCCTTCCTCGACCTTGGCCCGTTGGCTTGCGGGCCAGGGGTGCTCTTCGCTGTACAGATCAGCATGGTCACCCCGCTTGATCGAGTAGCGCCGGGCCTGGAGTTTGGCATACGTTTCTTGCAGCACCGGTTTGGCGGTGACGACACCGATGCTGCCGGTCATGGTGGCGCGCTGGGCAACAATCTGGCGGCCCGGTAGCGAGATGTAGTAACCACCACTCCCAGCCACGCTTCCCATGTAGACCACCAGCGGTTTCTCCTGCCCCAAAAGTTTGAGTTCGCGCCAGATGAGATCGCTGGCCAGCGCCGAACCGCCTCGCGAATCCACATAGGCCACAACAGCCGCCAGGCGCGAGTTTTTGCGTGCCGCCCGGATCTGCTGCTGCGCTGTGAGATGGCCCAAAACCTCTTCGCCAAAGAGTGGAAGCGGCACCGGAAACGAACGGCTGCGGCCTGGAATGATCGCCCCTGTCAGGCTGATGACGCCAACGGCGCGGGGGTGGCGGCGCTGCGGGCGGCGAAAGAGCAGCAGGCGGACTTCGTGGTACGGTTTCAAGGTGGCCGGTTGCTCGGCGTCCCCCAACAGCACCGGGAGTTCATCTTCATACGCGCTGCCGTCGATCAGCCCGGCTGCCTGCGCCTGCTCTGCCGTCCACGGCGCACCGTCGATGAGCGACTTGACCGTTTCGGCGGAGAGACCGCGCCTCTTGTGGATGGTCTCAACCAGATCAGCGAAGATGCTGTCATAGAGCCACTGCACCTGCGCCTCGTACTCAGGGGTCATGGCGGGTTCGGCGAAGGCGTCAAAGGCCGTCTTCCACGGCGCCACCTTGACTACATCCATGGCGATGCCGGCCAGCGCCAGCGTCTCTTTCCAGAAGGTGGGCGTGGTGTGGAGACCAAGCACATCCCACGTGGTGAGTGGCGTGACCAGAATCTGGTCGGCGGCGCAGGCGGCGAAATAGGTCGTGCGCGTCACCTGTTCCAGGTGGACGATGATCGATTTGGGGGCGGCCGCGCCGTTCGATTGGCGATCCCACTCGCGAAAGCGGTGGAAGAGAGCAGCCAGATTTTGCGCTTGCACCAGCCCCAGCGGAACCGTCTTGAAGAGGAGTACGATGCCCTTGACATCGGGGTCGCCAGCGATGCGCCGGAAGGCGTCGTTCAGGCTGGCCAGGCTCACCGGCGCCTGGTAGCCGGGCAAATAGTTATACCACCAGGGGCGGATCGGGGTCCGCTCGGCTAGCTCCTGGTTGATGACAAAGACCACATAGCCGGGCAAGCGTTTGCGGTAGAGGCGGCGGCGCAGATTGGCCACCTCACAAGCCAGCCGCTGCCAGAGCCGATCGATGCCGGCCCGGAGAGAGTACAAACCGGCGCGCCAGCCACGTTCTGTGTTCTTTGGTTGATTCGCCATAGCTTCTATATTTCGCTCTGTTTGAAGCCACCCATTTTTGGCATGGCAAGCCGGGTGGCTTCAAAACAACCGCAGGCTAGAGAATAAATTGCAGATAGTCTTGCCACTCGAAGAACAGGTAGAGCAGCGCACCGATGATTGCCAGCCAGATCAGCAGCCGGATGGCGTTGCCGATCCAGCGCAGCCAGCGCCCGCGCCGCATCTCGCGCTCCAGTTTATCGACCGCGGCGCCGTGGCGCAGCTGCCCCTCGCGCAGCGCCTCAACCTGTTCGAGCAGTTGCTGGTTGGCCGCACACACAGCGGCCAGATGCTCATCGATGGCGGCCAACCGCTCTTCGATTGCGCCAAGTCGTTGCGCCGTATTGTCCATCGCTCCACCGATCTGCTGATCCATATACAGATGACTATTGTCACCACAAAGACCCATTTTGGCAAAACATCATCCCCAAGACCTTGCTTGAAACGGCAGCGCCTGCTACACTGGCGAATCACAGAGATTAAGAGATTGAAGTGCTTGCGAGATTGGGTGAGTTGCTGCTGGCGGAGCTCTCCGCTCTCCTGAATCTCTCGATTTCCACTCTCTCAGCTATAGGAGAACACTATGCTCATCGGGCTGCCCAAGGAACTCAAGGAAAGCGAAAACCGCGTGGGGTTGACGCCGGGGGCGGTGAAGGCGTTGGTGACGCGCGGCCACCGTGTGCTGGTACAGGCCGGCGCCGGGGAGGGGAGCGCCCTTATCGACGCCGAATACGCGGCGGCCGGCGCCGAGGTCGTCGGCGCCGCTGCCGCGGCCTGGGCAGCAGAGCTGGTGGTTAAGGTCAAAGAGCCGGTCGAACCGGAGTATCGTTTTCTGCGCGAAGGGCTGATCCTCTTTACCTATCTGCACCTGGCCGCCGACCGGGCCTTGACCGACGCGCTGCTCGCAAGCGGCATCACCGCCATCGCCTACGAGACGGTGCAGACCGCCGACGGCAAACTGCCGCTGCTCATGCCCATGAGCGAAGTGGCCGGGCGCATGGCGCCACAGGTGGGTGCGGCCTGTCTGGAGCGGCATAACGGTGGTCGCGGTGTTCTCCTGGGGGGCGTGCCGGGTGTGGCGCCGGCCAACGTGGCGATCCTCGGCGGCGGCGTGGTGGGGACCAATGCGGCCAAGGTCGCCATGGGCATGGGCGCCCAGGTGACGGTGCTCGATGTCAACCATGACCGGCTGACCTATCTGGACGATGTCTTTCAGGGCCGTTTGCAGACCCGCACCAGCAACGAATACAACGTCGAACAGGCGGTCTTCAACGCCGACCTGGTCATCGGTGCCGTGCTCATTCCCGGCGGGCGGGCGCCCAAGCTGGTGACCAAAAAGATGCTGCCGCTTATGCGCAAGGGCGCGGTGATCGTCGATGTGGCGGTGGATCAAGGCGGCTGTGTCGAGACGATCAGACCGACGACGCATAAGCATCCGACCTACGTCATCGATGATATTGTCCATTACGGCGTGGCCAATATGCCCGGCGCCGTGCCGCGCACCAGCACCTTTGCGCTGGTCAACCAGACCATGTCCTACGTGTTGCGGCTTGCCAGCGAGGGGGTCGAGGCCATCCGCAAGAGTGCGCCGCTCCAGCATGGCCTCAACGTGCATCAGGGCCAGTTGACCCACGCCGCCGTGGCCGAGGCGTTTGGGTTGGCGTACGAAGATCCGGTAAAATCATTGGCAGGGTAGCGCGCAAATGGTAGCGAACATAGGCTGGTGTGATCGGAGGCTCCGATGACTGTACAATCAGTGACTATCGAACTGCCCCAAAATGTATACGAACAAATTCAGCAGGCAGCACAAAAAAGGCAACGTCCACTTCATCAACTCTTGGTGGAAGCCGTCACAGCCGTTGCGCCAGTGATCGGCACGGCGTCGGCGTCTCTGCGTTCAGCCCTGGCGCAGATGGCCTATCTAAATGATGCTGCACTCTGGCAGGCAGCTCGCACTACTATCCCTACTCACCAACAGGAGCGCCTTGAATTTTTGCACCAGAAAGCGCAAAAGGAAGGCTTGACTCCAGAAGAAGAAGAAGAAGAAGAAGCATTGCTCAGGCTCTATCGTGAGACCCTGTTGGTGCGTGCGCAGGCTGCCGTTTTACTGGCGCAACGCAACTATGATGTGTCGGACCCTGCGCAATTTCAGATACCTTGAGCGGCTACCTGTCCATGAGTGTTCGCTACATTTCGCCTACGCTGCGCCAAAAGGTTGCTGAATTTGCCAACTATCGTTGCTGCTATTGCCAAACATCTCAACGAATTATTGGGCCATTGCTTGAGATTGATCATATCATTCCCGAAGCCCGGGGAGGCAGTTCGCAGGAAGACAATCTAGCGATTGCGTGCCCGATGTGCAATAGCCACAAGTCGGACCGCATCGATGCAATTGACCTAGACAGCCAGACAGTCGTTCGATTGTTTCACCCAAGGCGTGATCGCTGGAATGAGCATTTCGAGTGGGCCGAGAATGGGGCCGTAATTCGAGGGAAAACGCCGGTGGGCCGCGCGACCGTGCTTGCCTTACAAATGAATCATCCTGATGTCGTCTCGGTTCGACAAATGTGGGTAACGGTTGGCTGGCATCCGCCCGCCGACTAAATGTTGGAGCTTATTCGATGGCCAAAGTCAACACCACCCCTCTCAGCGGGATGCGTGATTTTCTACCAATTGATGTCTTGCGCCGTAATTATGTCATTGATGTGGTCGAGCGCGTCTTCCAGCGTTACGGCTTCGAGCCGCTGGAGACGCCTACGATGGAGCGTCTATCGACGCTCTTGGGCAAGTACGGCGAAGAGGGTGACCAGCTCATCTTCCGCGTGCTCAAGCGGGGCGAAAAGCTGATCGAGGCGCTGCGCGAAGATCCCACCGAAAACAGTGTCAGCGACGCCGGTATGCGCTATGACCTGACCGTGCCACTGGCGCGCGTCGTGGCCGAATATCGCAGCAAGCTACCGCGCTACTTCAAACGCTACCAGATCCAACCCGTCTACCGCGCCGACCGGCCCGCCAAAGGGCGATTCCGCGAGTTTCTCCAGTGCGATGTCGATGTGGTCGGTTCTGCCAGCCAGACGGTGGAGGCTGAGGTGCTGGCTGCCGGCGCAGAGGCCTTGCAAGAATTAGGCTTCCAGGGCGAGAACACCTTCACCCTGCACATCAACCACCGCGGGGTGCTGCGCGGCATGATGGAGGCCGCCGGCGTGCCTGCGGAACAGGAAAACGAGGCGATGGTTGCCATCGACAAGCTCGACAAGATCGGTCTAGATGGCGTACGCCGGGAGTTGGCGGCGCGCGGACTGGCGCCAGAAACGGTGAACACGCTCCTTGACACCATGGCCGCTGTGCCCACAGAAATTGGCGATGTGTTAGCCTGGCTTTCCGATCTGCTGGAAGATTCTGAGGCTGGCAGCCGCGGTGTAGCCGAACTAAAGGATATTATCCGCTATAGCGCCTATGGCCCTGCCGCCGGCCACCTGAAAATCGATCCCTATCTGGCGCGCGGTCTGAGCTACTACACCGGTATGATCGCCGAAGTGCATGTGGCCGGCTTTGCCAGCTCGCTGGCTGGCGGTGGCCGCTACGATGACCTGGTCGGCATGTTCAGCGGACAGCGCATCCCCGCCTGTGGCTTTAGCCTGGGTTTTGACCGTATCCTCTATGTCATGGAGGAGCGCAACATGTTTCCACCGCGGCTGGCCGGCCAGCCACAGGTGCTGGTCACCCAGTTTGATGATACGACCGTGGGGGCCAGTTTGCAGCTTGCCCAACAGGTGCGCGCCGCTGGCCTGCGCGCCGACCTCTACCCCGACACCGACCGCTATGGCCGCCAGTTCAAGTACGCCGAGGAACGCGGCATCCGCTATGCGCTGCTGCTCAGCCCACGCGAGATCGAGGCGGGCGTCGTGGCGGTGAAAGACCTTGAAAGCGGCGAGCAGGTGGATGTGCCGGCCGGTGAGGTGGCGGAGTGGCTAAAGCGGCGTGAATAAACTATGCTGACCCGAGAGGTTTGTGCAGGGGATGGGGACTATGATGCGCTGGTGCCAGTGCAGCCGGGGCGGGGCGCGATCCTTCATTTTCAAGTCGAATACGTGCCTGCAGCGCTAGAGTGTGCCCGCTAGCAGAGCGCAATCGTATTGCTCGAACCTATGCGCACCGAGTAGGACACCGGATCGGCCATGATCGCCGGCCCGGAAGAGATCGTCTTGATTTCTACCGTTACGTGAGTCAATAAACAGCGGTCAACGAGAAAAAATAACTACAGGAACACAGGGCGCACAGAGAAAAACAGAGAGAACAGAGCGATGGTAGAAAGTTCACTCCGTGTTCTCTGTGAAAACTCAGTGCCCTCTGTGAACCTGCTTTACTGCTCAAAACCCAAAATTTTTGTGAGGAATCATCATGCTCGTCATGAAATTTGGCGGCACATCCGTCGGTAGCGTAGAAGCATTTTGTGCGGTGGCAAAAATCGTAGGGCAAAAGGTGCAGGAGCAGGCCGCCACTGCCCGACTGGGCGTTATCGTCGTCACCAGCGCCATGAGCGGCGTCACCAACCTGCTCATCGACGCCGCGCAGCAATCGGCCCTGGGCCATGAGACCGCCAGCAAAGAGGCCATCGCCACGCTACGTCGCAAGCATTTGCAAGTGATCGACCACTTTCTGCGCAACGCCTCCGAACGCAGCGCCGCCGAACGGGGCCTGGAACGGAAGCTGCAAGAACTGGACCGCATCTGCGGGGGCATCAGCGTGTTAGGAGAACTGACCCCGCGCGGGCTGGACCTGGTCAGCGGCCTCGGCGAGCGGATCAACGCCCCTATCCTCGCCGCGGTCTTGCGCGCTCACGGCATTGCCTCGCAGCCGGTGGACGCGGTAGAGATTGTCGTCACCGACAGCGTCTTTGGCGGCGCCGACCCGCTCATGGAGCGCACGGAAGAACGTTGCCGCGCCCAGTTGCTGCCCATGATCGAACAGGGGGTGGTGCCGGTGGTAACCGGTTTTGTGGGCGCCACGGTGGATGGCATCCCCACCACGTTGAGCCGCGGTGGGTCGGATTACTCGGCTGGCATTCTGGGTGCGGTGCTCGATGCGGACGAGATCCAGATCTGGACCGATGTCAACGGTGTGATGACCTGTGACCCGCGCATCGTGCCCCATGCCCGCAGCATCCGCCAGTTGAGCTACGAAGAGGTGGCGGAACTGGCTTACTACGGCGCCAAGGTGCTCCACCCCAAGACGGTCATCCCGGCGCTGCAAAAGCGCATTCCGGTGCGGGTGCTCAACACCTTCGAGCCTGATCACCCCGGCACGGCCATCGTGGACCGCAGCGACAGTGAGGAACACGGCACAGTCAAAGCGGTAACTGCCATCCGCAGTGTCAACCTGATCACCATCGCCGGTAAAGGGATGATGGGCATGCCCGGCGTTGCGGCGCGCGCCTTTGGCGCTGTATCGAGTGTGGGCACCAATATCCTCATGATCAGCCAGAGCAGCAGCGAGTTGAACATCTGCTTTGTCATCCCCGAACCGGCAGCGCAGAAGACTGTCGCCGCCCTCTATACAGAGTTTGCCCGTGAGGTCGAGCGCGGCGACATCGAGCGCATCGACGGCCATGCCCGCGTCGTCATCGTCGCCGTAGTCGGCAGCGGGATGCGCGGCACGCCGGGGTTGGCCGCTGGCGTCTTTGGTGCAGTGGCAAAGCACCGCATCAACGTGATTGCCATTGCCCAAGGGTCGAGCGAAGCCAATATCAGTTTTGTGGTCGCAGAAGACGCCGCCGCCACCGCGCTGCGCGCTGTCCACGACATGTTCGAACTGGAAAAGCCCACATCCGAACGCTCGTACCAGCGGCAGGCGGGTTAGGGGCGCACCGTTGTGCCATCTTGCCCTACACTCGCAGCGTCAGCGGTTGATGATGGGTAAGAAGACCTGTTGCGCATCCTCTTCTGTGCCGTCCAAGGATTCTGATTGCTCCGTCTCTTCGTCTTCGGAATCATCGCCGGACGTGTCCGCGTCCATAGCCGTTTCGCTGGCATCTGCCTGGGTATCCGCAGCATAGACCACCGGTGGCATGGGACCAATGGAGATGCCGTCGAGCGTCTTGGCAAAGCCGTGAGCGGCGCTGTCCCAGAACCTCGCCAGCGTACAGGTGGCGGTTGGGGTGAAGGGGTTGCAGGCGGCAATGTCGTTGCCGTCGCCTGTGAGCGGACCGTTGGTTCCACTGGCCGAGAATGCCCCCTTCGTGCTCCAATGAAGCGCACCGTTAGCCGGGTCGATCCAGGCGCCCCAGACATTCTCATTCTTGTCCGCCAACCCAATCGCTGAGCCTTTGAGGTAGAGCGTCCAGTAGCCGCTGCTGCCGGCGCCCAGTGTGCCGGTGAAGACCAAGAGGTCTTTGTCATCGCCGGTGATCGTCGCGCCCGCCGGGCCGGGCACACTGAACTTGCCCAGCGTGCTGATCACCAGGCGGCCATCGGGCGCCAGCGCGATGGCGTCCACATCTTCGGCATCGGTGGTGAGACCCACACGCGCACCGACGAGATACCAGTCAAAGGAGCCGCTGGCTGCGTCGATGCGCACGATGTCCGAGTCATCCACCGCACCCAGACCGGGCAGGGTGGCCGGCGCATCCAGGCTGAGCAAGATGTCGCCGTTGGTCAACACTTCAAAGGCGTCGATATCGCCAGTAATACCGTAGCGCGATGCGTCGAAAAACCTGGACCAGGTTCCGGTAGCCGGGTTAAGGACGAGGATATCCTCGTCCTGATACGAGACGCCGCCCACCTTGCCATTCCCATCCGAACTGACGAAGAACACATTGGCGGTTGGCGGCGCCGGGTTGGCGGTGACGACCACCTCATCGCTGCTCGAAAGCAAGCCATCACTGGCGGTTAGACGCAGGATATAGACGCCCTCGGTCGAGAAGGTGGCGACCGTGGCAGCGGCATTAGCATCGGCAAATGTCACGACGCCTGGCCCGTCCACCTGGCTCCAGGCGACTGTGAGCACCGGTGGCGCCGGCAAGCCATCATCGGTGACCATGCCGTTGAGCGTGGCGGCGTCAGGCAGGGTGATGGTCTGGTCGGGGCCGGCATCGACACTTGGCGGCTGGTTGGTGGGCAAGAGGCTTTGGTAGGCGGCCAGGATGTCGAGCCGGCCGTAGCCAAAGGTGGTGTCCGCTCCGCTGTCACCCAAGTCCATGATGGTAGTGAACAAGGCGCTTGTCTGTTCATCAGCCGTCAGGTTGGGATAGGCGCTCAAGAGCAGCGCCAGCGCACCGGCCACATGGGGCGCGGCGAGCGATGTGCCAGTCCGGCTGGCATAAAGGCCGTACAAATCTGTCGTCTTGACATTGACACCGGGGGCGACGAGTTCTGGATAAATGGTCGGGGCTTCACCGCAGGCCGACGGCCCGCGGCTGCTGTTCGTATAGATAGCGTTGTTGTTGTTGATCGCCCCCACCGCCAGGGCTTCCGGGTAATTGGCAGGGCTGTAGCTGGTTTCGCTGCCCGGCCCGCCGTTGCCCGCGGCAAAGACCGGCACGATGCCTGCCACGCGCAACGCCTGGAGGTCGAGTTGAAATTCCAGGTTGCAGCCGGGGTTTTGGAAAGTCCACGAGTTGTTGACCACATGGGGTGCGTCGTCAGTCTGGGGGTCGCCATCGGGGTCGAGCAGCCACTGGAAGGCGGCGTGGATGCCAGCGGTTGTTGCTGCGCCCTGGTTGTTGAAGATCTTGGCCGCGATCCACTGGGCGTCGGGCGCCATGCCCACTGCGGTGCCCCCGGCGCTGCCGCCAACCATGACGCCCATCGTCCAGGTGCCGTGCCCGCTGGCGGCGCCGGCCACATCGGCCGGTGTGGCGTGTTGGCCGTAGGGATCGAACCAACTGTTGGCGCCGCCCCGCCATTTGTTCGCCAGGTCAGCGTGATAGAGGTCGACGCCGGTGTCCAGGTTGGCCACCACGATTCCCTGCCCGCGTATGCCCAGTTCCCAGAGCGCCGGTGTGTTGACAAGGGCAACGTTTGGTTCGGCCGGTACGCCCGTCTGCAGGGCGGCTGTTGCCGGTGCGAAGAAGGTCGTATTAGGCGCGATGGACGCTACGGCCGGGTGTGCGGCCAATTCGTCGATCACCTCTTGGGTGGCAGTTACGGTAAAACCGTTGAAGACCCAGTATCCCGTGACTGCGCCTACTTTGCCCTGCTGGCGGCGAGTCTCCAGCAGACGCCGCAGCGGCGCCTGGGTCGTATCGGCCTTGCCGCGCAGCGCCTGGAGCAGTTGCCGGCGACGCGCACCCCGTTGGGGTTCACGAATTGTCCTCAGGTTGGCCTGGTCTCTCAACGTCACGATAACGGTCGCCATCTCGCTCACTGAAAGCGTTTGTTGCGCCGGGCGTGCAACCGGCGCGACGCTAGCACCGTTCGAGCCAGCGGTGGCTGCCGTGGCAACCGGTTTGCCCTGGCCAGCCAGACAAAGTAGCATACAGAAGGTTAAGAGGATTATTTTTTTCATGAGTTCGATCCACCTTGAACGAGGGTTATGCGACGGTGCATAACGCCAACTGCCAGCGCAACCAGCAACAAAGCCCCGGCCGCAGCCAGGGTCAACAGTGTGGTGAACGACTGTTTCGATAAGACCAGTGGCCGTGCAGTACCTGGCGGCGCGACGACCCACGGGAAGCGTGCTACCGCGTCGGGCAGACCATCCCGTTGGATGGCGACTTCGACCTGCCAGGGCCCGGCCTGGGTCAGATAATCACCCATGAGCAGATAGCGGCCTGGTTCCAGTTCATGCGCCACGGTGGTGACCAGTTCCGCCTCCCCCTCCCGGCGGCTGAAATGCACCAGCACACGCAGAACGATGGCCGGCGGAGGGCGCAACGTGCTGGCGCTGAGGATGGTAAAGACGTTAGGGCCGGGCCGGTTGGGTTTGACCGCCAGCGTCACCACCAGATCATCGGCAGCCTGGCTCAGGGTGGCGGGAATCTCTTCGGCTGCTACGGTGAATTCGGGGCCGCGCGGCGGCGGCGTGGCCGTGATCAGACCCGTCGCCAGCAGCACGGCGAGGCCGAGTAAGGCTTCGGCGACCAGCAACTGCGGCAGCCGGTTTGACGACAACAGCGTCCGCCCGGGCGCTCGCCCAAGCCGGCGCGCCAGCGGCTGGGCCAGAGTTGGATGCAACAGCAGCGCATTGCCCAACCCAAACGTCCCGGCAATGAGCACCAGACCCACTTTCCCGGCCAGCGCCTGCCCATAGAGGGTTGTGACCAGCGCATCGGGCGAAGCGACCTGGCGGCCCATGCTGTACAACCCCGTGGCAATGAGCACACCCACGCTCAACGCCGCCAGCGGGCTAAAGGCTCGCCCGGCCTCCCCGGCGAGACGCAGAAAGCTCGCCCGGTTTTGCTGCCAGAATACCAGCAGAGCGACCAACAGCGCCGCCAGCCCGCCTAACCAGATGCAGGCGGCCAGGAGATGCAACACGTCCACGACGATAGCGAGCTGCGGGCTGTGGTCAGCGCCGGCCGCGTGGCCGGTCAGCGACTGCACGGTTAGCAGGGCCAGCACGCCGGACGCCACCAACCAGGACAACCGGCCTGCGGTCTTCCCCGGCCACCGTCTAATTTGCCAAAAGAGGACGCTACAGACCGCGAACAGGAAGCCCTGGCGCGCCAGCCACAGCGCCCCCCAGCGCGTCTGGCCGAGCACGAGCCGGCCTGCCTCCCCGATCGACGCACCGGGGGGCGTCATCTGGCGCATCAGCACCACCTGCCAGGCCAGCAGACCGATGCCCACGACCAGGCTGGCCGCTGCGCATCCGGCGG
>QEUW01000143.1 GCA_003577005.1 Chloroflexota bacterium
AGCATAGCCTTGAGGGTCGTTGCGATGGCCATAGAGGCTATCAAAATCAACCAGATTGGCAAAAATAAGCCCTGTGGACGGCAGCGCCAGAAATTCCAGAATGGCATCTACCCCCGCCATGTTGTTTTGCGTGTGTTTGCTCATGGTCAGGCCACGTTCTGCAAAGATATCCTCGATTTTGCCTACCCCCGTTACCGCCTGCCCGGCTGCTTTGACCGCATCCAGGATCGTATCCGTGGGCGGCGCAAGGCTAAAATCTTTGCGCCGCTCGGTGCGCGTAAAATTGCCCGGTTGGCCCACGAAAGGACGGGCGATCACCCGGCCCACAGCATGTTCGCCGGTAAGGAGATCGCGCGCAGTTTGGCAGATCTGGTACAGTCCATCGACCGGGATGATTTCTTCGTGTGCGGCGACCTGAAACACGCTGTCGGCCGATGTGTAGACAATCGGCTTGCCGGTGCGCAGGTGCTCTTCACCCAGCGCCTTGATGATTTCTGTACCCGATGCCGGATAATTACCCAATACTCCTCGCCCGATCTGCGCTTCAAAGCGCGCCAGTAAGTCTGGTGGAAAACCGTTGGGATAGGTGGGGAAGGGCTGATCCAAGATTACACCGGCCAGCTCCCAGTGGCCGGTGGTGGTATCCTTGCCTGCGCTGACCTCGGTTAGACGGCCAAAGACCCCTTCGGCAGCGCTAGTAGGGGGAACTCCAGCAATGGTAGTGAGGTTGCCTAGACCCAATGTACCCAAGTTGAGCAAAGCCAGCCCACCCACTGCTGCGGCCACATTGCCCAATGTATTGGCGCCCTCATCACCATATTGGGCGGCATCAGGGGCATCTCCACAGCCTACACTATCGAGAACGATTAAGGTAATTCGTTGTACGGACGCTATCATCGTTTGTCCTTCAACCGATATACAGTGTTACCCCAGCTTCAAGCAGAGTTTTACAACGTCCAGATTAGAACGCAATTCCTTTTGCGCGCGCTCGCGCCAGATCGGCACTGGCCAAGCGACAATCCACGGCGCCATTTTTGTCAGGCTGATCCCGCCAAGGAGAGTGCGCAGGATACCCGTCCGGAATGGGCCATAGTTCTTTTGATAGAACAGCAGCTTACCGCGGTAGACCATTTTACGGCGGCTCCAGCGGTTCATGCTGCGACCGCCGTAGTGAATAGTATAGGCATTGGGCAAATAGTAGACCTGCCAGCCCGCCCGTTGTAGCCGGTATTGGAGATCGGCCTCATCGCCATAGATAAAATAGGACTCATCGAGCAGGCCCACCTGGTCCAAAGCTGCCCGCCGCACCAGCAAACAGGCTGAACTCAGCCAGCCGACCGTTCGCACCTGGCGATCATCGATATGGGAAGGATAGCCAGGCCATAACAGTTCGCCCAGGTGCGTAGCAATGAGGAACTCTTCGCGCAACGTCGAGAAATTGGCAAAACCGGCCTGGAACGAGCCATCGGGATTCAAGAGCCGCCCGCCAACGGCGCCTGCCGTTGGCATCGTATCGAGCAGCGCCACCATTGCATCCAATGACGCACCGTTGACTAGTGTATCGTTGTTCAACAAGAGGACATAACGCCCCTGGGTGGCTTCAATTCCCTGGTTACTGGCCTTGCCCAATCCAACATTGTGATCATTTTGGATCAACTGGACTTCGGGAAACTTCTCGCGCAGCATAGCCTGGCTGCCATCGGTGGAGCCATTATCCACGACTACCACGTCAAAACGGCTGGAGAGATTGCCCTCATAGAGCGATTGCAGACATGCTTCCAGATAGCTCTTGTTATTCCAACAGACGAGAATAACCGACATGTCAACGACAGGCTTGTTGGCTGTGTGGGTGTCAGAAGCCGCCAGGTGAGAGTGCAGCCCATTCATAAGTAGTTGTTTTTCCATTGTTTACCTCTGGCGAAGACGGAGTTCCATTTCCACAATCTCATCATAGGTACCCAAATCGATATACGTACCGCCGGCCATATGCAGGCTACGAAAGTTCATGCCTTGGGCAATGGCGCTGTTCATGATCTGGGCAAAATCTGCTACGCCCTGGCAAACCGACTCGTGAAGATATTCGGTAAAGCGTGGCCGCCAGATGATACTGCCCCACATCTCTGTGAGGTCGGTCTGGCGCGGTTTGTCCACAATTTCGAGCACCCGCCCTTGCTCATCTGAACACACCATTCCAAACTTTTCTGGCCGTTCGGTTGAGAACAAAGCCAGGACCAAATCGACATCTGGTCCGGCAACCTCATACGTGTGGCGAAAAACCTCCTCTGGCTGCATGATGGTATCTGCCATACCAAAAAAGACGGTCTTCCCTTGGGTAAGGTGGTAGGCCGAATCCAAGGCGTGCGCCAGCCCTGGCGATGTCGATTGGCTCTGTGAGCTGGCTGCCTCTTGTACAACATAGCTGATATTGCAGCCAAAACGTTGGCCGTTGCCAAAATAACCGATTAGCTGATGCTTGGTTTCATTGATCACAAAGACCACGTGACGAAGGCCGGCAATGGTCATATTATTCAGAACGTATTGTGCAATCGGCTTATAGCTATTGTCTTGAATCACCGGGTATAGTTCCTTGGGATACGGCAGCCCTAGCCGTACTCCTTTACCCGCGGCAGGGATAAGGCCGATCAATTCTTCTTTCATAAACAGCTCCTTTTCAGTTGAAATATCTACACTGTCAACTCTCCGGCTGACGACGGACGATCTGCTCGATTGTTACCAACCCGCCCAAAAACGCCCAGGCCAACATGCTGGAACGAAATCCGGTCAAGCCGATATTGTAGACAAAGGGTAAGAACCAGTCGACCAACACGCCGGACACCAACATCCCGACGAGCCCGCCTAAGACGCCATAGACGTAAGCTTGGGCAAAGCCAGCCGGGGCCTGCTTGCGCAACTGCCAGCCTAGCCGGCCTGTTTCCCAGGCAAACCAGAGAAAACAGCCCAAGCCCAAGAAACCCACCTGCGCAATAATATCCAAATATTGATTGTGAGAATTGAAATAGGAATAGTACCCCCGAATGAGAAAGAGGATAGTGTATCCATAATAGTTCGCCGGTCCAAAACCGAGGATGGGGCTGGCCTTCACCATATCCAGCACCACGAGCCAGGCGTCGAGGCGCGAGAAGTAGCTGTACTCGTCGCTCGCAATGGCGCTACTTGATATGAGCTGGATCGGTATCAGCCCGATCACGGCAAGCAGCAAGGCAACTCGCCACGAACGTGCGCCAATGATTACACCAATCGCAGCAAGAGCGGGCAGATACCCCGATTTCCACCTGACTAAAGGAAAGCGTTACCAGCCAAAGCCAGAACATGCTGTTGTTCATAACACCGGGCTGCAGGAGCCGGTCGTTCAGCCCGCGAATAAGCCAGGGAACGAGCCAGCCAGCCGGCGCCAATGCACCAATGGCCAGATATGACCACGTCATCCACCGCAGCCATTTCAAGTCTTGTACCTGGTGCGCCACCAAAAGAAAGGCGCCAGCGGCCAGGATGAAGATCAGCAGGCCGCCCACTTGGGTAAGAAGTTGAGCCGGTTGCGCCCCCATAAACCAGCGCAATTGGCCAAAGACGAAGGCAAGCAGAGAGACGACGACCAGGGCCAACAGCGGCGGCACGGTCCTTGAGGAAACCAATCGGCGTTGCCGCTGCACGATCAATGTAAAGACCCATAAACCGACCAGCAGCCCGAGCAACAACACGGCGGCATTCAACCCACCGGGTAGCGGTGGCGATGGGGCTAACAAGCCCCCAAAAATGAGCGCGACCAGTCCCATCGGCGGCCAGCGCAAGAAGGTGAAGATTGTACCAATACCGAGCACCAGGCCAAGCAGAAGTAGGATAAGACGCGTTGAACCTGTCAATGGCAGGCCAACACTGAACACCAGGACGCTGCCAACGATCAGCAGTCGCAACCACAGTTGCTCGGGTTGGTTTATCAACCAACGTATAGGCGGGACTGTCAGCAATGTACCTCGCATAGAGTCTATTTCAAGCTCAAAGCGCAAGCGCACGACCACTGCTTACGCAAACTGTTCTCGTGTTATGACACAGTCACCTGTTCAACCAGACGCAAAAAGCGGGGCATGGTGGCTGTCCAGTCATACTTGGCGCTGACGAGCGTCGCTGCCTTTTGCGCCAGCTGTTGGCGCAACCCCGGCTTTTGGCAGAGACGAACAATGGCCTGCGCATAGGCTTCGGGTGTATCCGCTATCAGAATCTGCTCGCCGTGTTGTACATCCAGACCCTCGGCGCCTTTGGGGGTTGCGATCACGGGTGTTCCCAATGCCATTGCCTCCAGAATTTTCAACCGCGTACCGCCCCCAAAGCGGAGAGGCGCCAGGCTGGCCCAGGATTGCGCGACGATCGGGCGCACATCATCCACAAAACCGGTCAATGTGACATTGGTGGCCGGCGGTAGGGGCCGGCCACCGTGATCACCGGTAATGGTCAGCTGAACGTCTGGGATCGCAGCCTGGACAATCGGGTAGATCTCGCTCAGAAACCAGACCATGGCATCATAGTTAGCATGGTAGCCAAACGGGCCTGTAAAGACAAGGGTATTCGGTTTGGGTTGGCACGTAGTTTGATAGTCCGCCTGACGGATACAGTTAGGAATGACTTCGATGACTTTACAATCAGGAGCGGACTTGGCAACCAGTTGTCGTTCTCGTTCAGAGGCCACTGTACACGCACGGAAGTAACGCAACTGGCGCGCCAGGTAGTGTCGATGTTTGAACCAGGTCAACCCGTGGCGCAGACGCTGCCGTGTGGAAGTCGCCTGGGCAAATTGCTCGTAGAGCCCGCCAATTTCGACCTCTTCAAAGAGCGCGGCCAGTCCCTGAAAATAGGGAGCGTAGCGGGCGGTGTCGATCTGTGAAGCGATAACAAGGTCAAACTGTTGTGTGGATAAGGTCTGCGAGATCCGTTGCGCCATCTCCGGCGAGAAGGTATCCACCACCGAACGCGGCGCCAGATTGAAGAAGCCAAATTTTGCCCGTAGACGCTGTGGTGAGTAGGGCTTCCAGGGGACGACCTGAACCGCAGAACTGAGCGATTTGACCGCCGGGACAGTGGGGTTCGCATCAGGTTGGTCGGCAAAGCTCAATAACGTGACCTCGTGCTGTTGAGCTAACCCAGCTAACAGATTGTAGATACGCAATTTTGAGCCATTGCTCGTCGGCCAGGGAAACCAACGAGAAAGGAAGAGGATTCTCATAACAGTCAGTTCCCAGCCTAATTCTGCACCAAACGGCGCAGGGGAACATCGGTAACCGTTTCAGGCAGAATACAATCTGCGCATAACTGAATCGGCCCGGTTGCCCCCTCGACCCACGCCGCCGGCAACGCCGACAGCGACTGTAGGGTTCCTGTAGCACGGTCATACACAAATGCCACCGTCTGGGCATAGGGTGAAACGCGTCCGGTCTCCTGGGTAAAGACGCCATCGGCAGTCAAAACCGGTTCGATGGGATGGTCGACGTCGGGGAAAAAGACATCCGCCGTTAGCGTCTGATTGTGGTAGAGCAGACGAGTTGCGCTCGAAGCTTCCCAAGAGGCGGTCAGTGGTGTTCGCTGCCAAGATTGAAAGCGAAAACTGTCCTCATAACCGGGGAGGATGAAGAGCAACGAGGTATTGTCTTTGAAATTCGGAGCGAGCGAAAAGAGATCCTGCCAAATTGCTTGCTGTACACGCCAGGCGACCCGGTTATGATACTGAACTGTTGCCTGGGTGACAATCCCCACGACGATAAACGGCAGCGCAGCAGCAAGCATCAGGTAGTTGATCTGCCGCCGACTCCTGGCAAACCAGATCGCAGCCACCATTAAACAGGCAGCGATGGTAACGCTTCCACCGATGGTGGCAAGAATGTTGAATCGTGACCCGATGTCAGACAAGCTGGGCAGATAGATGATCAAGGTTGGAACGTACCCCACCCCCGTCAAGATAAGACCAACCATTGCTGCACCCATATATGGCCAGCTATAGGCCAGGCGCTGTCGGGTCGGCCACGCTTGCCTATCCGCCTCTTGTCCTTGTTTGGATTGGCTTTCTCCGCTGTTGCGCAAGAGCCACCCTATTGCCACGACTACAAGCAACAGCAAAAGCGCAGCGTACTTGTCGTCCGATACCCAGGGTAAATAGTGCTCAATCACATATGTCCAGCCCCAGCCCAGGCTGATCTTGTACCCCAATAGCAAACGCGAGAGCAACACCTCTGGTGTAATGACAATTCGCGTAAGATAGCTGTCATCGATGCCAACGGTTTGATAGCCGACAGTACGCCACAGCGAAAACAAACCGAGCAGAATGAGCGGCAAAAGCAAGCTCAACCGGCGCGACAGGGGGGATCGGCGAAACATCAGCATGAGGGCCACAGCCCAGGCGCCAGCGACACCTACTTGCGCCTCGTAGATGCCCAGCGAAACCAGCAAGCAGACCAACGCCAGCGCCAGGATGAGCGGTCGTCCCCTTTCGATATATCTCAGTAGCAAATAGCCGTACAAAAGGGTCAGCACAATCGCACAGTGGACACCGAGCATGATCAGCCAGGTATGCGTATAGTTTGTTGGATAAACTAGAAACAAGATGGCAACGACAACGGCAAACGCACGTTGATGCACCAGTGGAAACCGTTTGACAATTTTATAGAGCAACAACGCCATGAGAACATACAAAATGCCAAGCACAATAGAATAGCCCGGTACGTAGATACCCAGTAGATAATATTGAATCAAAAACGGAGAAAAGAGCAGGTGCCGACTATCCATCAAATCAAACCACTTTGCGCTCCCCGTAATCACCCGTTCGAGTACACTCGTCCAATCATCCATAAAAATGGCAGGAACGTAGAATACGCCGTAGGAGAGGACCGCGACGGCGATCAATAAGAGGAAAACGAATATATCACTTGCCGATAACCCGCCTAGAGCGCTCGATTTTGTCGAGTCTCCAGCACCGGCGCTGGGTGTCAGTTCAAGTTTTGTAAGCGACATTGATCTTTCCCTCTTCTCTCAGCAATTTGAACGGATTCCCCTTCTGTGATCATCCGTAGCTGAAGCTCGATTTCAGCCGTCATCCGCTGAATGCTAAACTTCTGGAGCGCATGTTGCCTCCCTCTGTCAACCAGCCGTCGCCGCAGTTCCGGTGAATCGATTAGACGAGCAATACAGGCTGCCAAACCCTCAACATCCCCCGGTGGGAAAACGAGCGCATTCTCTCCATCGACCAGAATCTCGGCGGCGCCGCCGGTTGCTGTTCCCACAACGGCAAGCCCGGCTGCCATTGCCTCTACCAGCACCCGGCCAAAGGGCTCCGGCCAGATCGAGGCGAAGAGAAATAGATCGGCCTGAGCATAGAGAGCAGGCATGGTTTCTTTGGGTTGCATCCCCAACAGCGTGACATAAGGCTGAACCTTTTCTTGCTTGATCAATTCTTGCAAATAGGCCTCATAACCGTTATCGCCGGCACCTACAACGGACAACTGCAACTGATTGTAACCGTACCGATAAACCAGCCGCCCCAATGCTTCGACCACCGTGTGAACACCTTTTTCCGATGCGAGCCTGCCCACAAATAACAAGCGGATGGAGACATCGCGCTGTTCTTGCGGCAAAGAAGTACATGTAAGATAAGGATCGGTGTCTACAGCACCGTAAATGACCACGCTCTCTTTGGGTGTTATACCTTGCCGTTGTAACTCATCACGCATGAACGCGGTTGGAAACATAACATGCTCAAATTTCAGAGCCGGACGCTCTTCTTGAGCCAGTATACGGTGGGCAACAGCGCCAAGCAACCGTTTAGGCAGGGCGCTAGCCCAGTGACGTCCCGGCTCTTGCCAGTAATAGGTGAACTGATTAGGCAGTGTCGGCCAATAGTCACCCATGTAGTAGGCAACCCGATGGGGCAGCAGTGCCTCGGCTAAAGCTGGCAAAGAACGGGGCAAATTCCACATCCCCCACATCAACACTACATCCGGCTGAAAGCTCTCGACTATCTGACGTAAGCGGGTCAGGTTTGCCTGTTCGCGTACTTTGCGCTGCGTGAAGAACTGGACCGCATTGCGCAACGATGCCAATTCCATCTCCAGATAGAGATCGCGCACGATCCAGGCTGGTTCGGTCCCCTTCACCAGCGACTGGCCATGACGGCTGGTCAGCACAACAACTTCATGCCCACGTGCGCGTAGACCTTCGGTGACCTCCTGGCACCACTGTTCGTAACCACCCCGGCTCGCCGGGGGATAAAAGTTGCTCAGAAACAGGACCCGCATTTACCAGACCTCTCACATCTCACGGCTGTACTCGCAATGGTGGCGCCTTTTCAACAACAGCGTTCAGGTGCTGTTCAATATCGCACACCATGCGGGACAGGGTAAAACGTTCCAAAACCAATTTTTGCCCCGCACAAGCTAGCCGCTGGCACAGAGCCGGGTCACGGGCGACTTGAGCAATGTGAGCGGCCAGTGTTTCGGCATCTTCGGGCTGGAAAGTCAACGCATTTTGGTTGTGGGCCAACATCTCCACCTGTCCACCCACTTCGGTGCCGATAACCAGCATCCCGGCCGCCATGGCTTCCATCACACTGCGCGCCATCGGCTCCGGCCAGATCGACGTGAACAAAAAGACATCAAACCGGCCCAACCAAGCAGGGATCTCCTGCCGCGCTATCTTGGCGATAAACTCAACGTGTTCATCAAGACCGTGGGCTGCTACCAGTTGGCGTAACTTGGCTTCATACGCAGGGTGCCCACTCCCAATGATGGTCAGCTTGACATCATCGAGCAGCGAGCGTTGTTTCAAGATGACCAGCGCTTCCAACGCGGTATGGACACCCTTGTCCGGCACCAGCCTGCCAAAATAGAGGAGCCGCAGCGACCCATCTTGTTGATTCGTGCGAGACCGCATTGTCTTTGCATGTTCCAAAAACGGCTGTGGGTCGGTGCCGCCGTACAAGACACCGGCCTGAGCAGGCAATTTCCCGCGTTCCACCAGGTAATTGCGGACATAATTGCTGCAACAGACCGCATGTTCAAAGCGTAATGCCGGCGGATAGTGCTCGTACCGGAGTTTTGCCAGAGCCAGCGCACGGAGCGGTCGCTTGACTATTTCCAGTAGAGGCCGGTTGGTTGCCAGTTGCCAAAAGGCGGTATGAGGGTCTACATCGGTAGGCCAATAATTGGATATAAAATAGGCAACGCGGCCGGGCAGCCACTCTTCGGCCCAGTAGGCCAGATTATAAGATAAATTCCACATTCCCCAGATCATTGTGATATCGGGATGGAACCGGTCGATTGTCTTGCGCAGCTCTTGCCGATTCGCCCGTTCGCGCCAGGGACGTCGCAGAAAATCGACCGGACGATAATAATCAAGATCCGTCTCAAGATATAGCGTACGTGTAACGGAAGCGGCGTCATCTTGACCATTGGCTTGCGTACGATACTGGCTCGTTAATACAGCCACCTCGTGACCGCGCGCTTGCAGGCCCGTTGCCACTTCGTGACACCACTGTTCATAGCCTCCATAATCATGGGGAGGATAAAAATTAGACAGAAACAAGACGCGCATCTCTCTATCCTGATCACAACCACACGAACCCACAGAGGTGATATCCTCGCTTGACCTCTGCGCTTTAAGAGTTGACCAGTCGCACCCGCGCCCGGCGACGGATCTGACGGAACGCTTCGATGCCCGATTCCCCGGCCAGCGACTTGAGCAATGTGCTGACAAAACGTCTATTCAAGCCATAGCGTGGCGAGATCATCAATGCGCGCAGCAGATAGGCCCGCGCGGCAGAGAGTTGCCGCGCACCATAACTGAGTAAGCCCATCACAAAATATGCGTTTGCATAGGCGACATTCCGGTAGCGGGCGAGCTCGTCGCCGCCTTTTGGTTCAGCAAAAAATCGCTCCAGCAGCAGGAACAATTCGGCCCGGTTGCGCTCGATATCTAAGGAGGCAAAGTCTCCGCGCCAGCCTTTGGGCTGGCTGCCACAGCCCAATTCATAGAAGATATTCAGCTCCGTCAGCAGCCTTGGGCTGGCAGAAACCATCCTCTGAAAGCAAGTATAGGCTCCTTCCCGATCACCACATTGCAGGTGTTCAACGGTAGAGGTCAAGTAGCCGTGACCATAGGCCCGCTGCTGCGCAGCGGTCCACCCGGTGGCAGCGGTTGGCTCCGGGCCAAAGTGCTTGGCGAGCACGGCCATCCGATTTTTCAACATGCGCTTCGGGTCGGTAGACATGCTGCCAGGGAGAATCCGGTGTCGAGTTAAGACCCGATCTGTGCCGACAATTTTGTATTGTCGGCTTATCGCCAGCCACATATCCCAATCCTCACAGGCCCGCAACGACTCATCAAAGGGCGGCACACTGGCATAGCAGCTCCGCCGCACGAGCATCGATTCGGGCACCAAAAAGTTACCATCCACCAGCGCCTGGTAAAGCTGGCCATCGGCTATCAAACGGGCTTCGACCTGGGGTAACGGATGATTGTTGTGGTCAACAAATCGATAACCACAGTAGACACCATCCGTCTGCGGATTTGCCTGCAAAATAGGTACCAGTGTGCTTAGAAAAGCGGGTTCATACAGGTCATCGGCATCTAATAGACCAATATATGTTCCGTTTGCAGCCTGGATGCCGGTGTTACGAGCTGCCGATAATCCTCGGTTCTCCTGCCAAAGGTAGGTCACCTGGTCGCCAAATTGAGCCACTACCTCCCGGCTGTTATCGGTTGAACCGTCATCCACCACAATAATCTCAAAGGTGCGATAGGTTTGGTTCAAGACGCTCTGTATCGCCGCACCGATATACGAAGCGTGGTTGTAATTGGGAATAACCACGCTCACCAAAGCCGGCTCCTGAGAACCCGTATCGTTTATCCAAGAGTGGTTTTTATGAGCCAAGTTCTTCTCTCCTGGGAGCGTCGCCAGCCAATGCCATACCGCTCAGCGTGTTCATACTTGATGGACCGGTTGCCCGGCGATCACGGCGCCGTACAGGCGTTCCAGGCGCGCCACATAGTGTTCCCACGAATGTTGGCGAATCACATATTCTCTGGCCTGTTGCCCCAACCGCAAACGAAGGCGCTCATCATGGATCAACCTATTCAGCGCTGCCGCCATTGCCGAGACATCGCCCGGCGGCACCAATAAGCCGTTGTTGCCATCTTTTACCACTTTGGTTGGCTGCCCAACTGCCGAAGCAACGACCGCAGCGCCCGCTGCCATATATTCAAAGAGTTTGAGCGGCGACAGCCATAAATCGTGCTGCATAGGTGGATAGGGCGCCACAGCGATATCCGCAGCACTCATAAAGCGCGGCACCTCATCGTGGGGAACAAAACCGGTAAACTGCACAGCATCCCCAAGCTTGAGATTAGCGGCGTGTTGCATCATTGCTGGCCGCTCCACACCATCCCCTATCAAGACAAGACGAGCGTCGGGATGGGTCGCCAATATCTGGGCAAATGCCTCCAGCAGCGTTGCAACATCATGCCATTTATAGAAATTGCCGACAAAGATGATGAGCGGACTATCATACACCTTCAAAAGAGTACGGATTTCAGAACGTGCCTCTGGACACGGCCGAAAGCGCTTCACATCGACCGCGTTTGGAAAAACCACGAGCTTCTCTGTGGGTATGCTCCACGCTGTCGCCAGATGCGCTTTAGACTGTTCCGAGACACAGATCACACAATCGGCTGCATTCAGGTTATACTGGAACATCATTTTTGTGCCCCAACGCTTGATCCCGGTAATCGGCTGGCCCATGATGTCATGTTCGAGGATTTCATCCGCCTCGACAAACAAGACATAGGGCAACTGGAGTCGCTTGCAGGCCATTGCCACACCCATTCGGTAAAGGCCATTTCGTTCATAGACAATATCGTGGCCGGGTAAGCACTGCAGGCAAGCGTCGAAGAGCCGCAGGTTGGAAAATAGACTTAGATAAGGAACACGCAATAGCTGTTGGATACGCCAGGCGCCTCTACTTACAACGTCAAACCAACGTTTTTTCGACCAGGTTTGAGGGGCAACGGTAGGACGCTGCGGATCATGTGTACAAACGTTGTGGTTTAGGTCGCGCTTCGCCAAGAAGGTCAACGTGTGTCCACGGTCATGTAAACCTGTAATGATGTAGCTTTGCAAGATATAGGTAGCATCTGCTGGCTTGCCACTCATTACATTTTGCAATGGTTCAAATTCGGGTAGACAAAAGGCAATCCGTAGCGGGGCCGGAACGGATGCGCGCGGCGCTGTCTCCATCTGTATTGCGGTATTCCCTTTCTCCGTGATCATGTCCATGTGATTTTAGCGCGCCACCCACGGCAAAAAATTGGTTGAGGCGAGTGGCTCGACCTGGATTGCGAACGCTTGTGTAGCCGCCCGCTCGGCACCGTTGCCAGCTTGGACCGTGACCGAAAAGCTACCAGTCAACGCCGGTAGCCACTCAATCTCGCCTGTTGTCGGATCAATAACCATGCCTGTCGGTTTCTGAGTCAGGCTATAAGTGGGAACAGGCGCGCCCGTTGCCTCGACATCATAGCTGTACGGTTGGTTCACGATTGCGCTTGTTACTGGTGTCGATGTGATGGTAGGCGCAACCGGCATCGCAAAAACCTCGATGGTAAACACTTGGGTAGCGTCCGGGCCAATACCGTTGGTCGCACTCACGACCACCGACACTGTGCCCGAGACGGCAGGCCGCCAGGTAATCACACCGGTAGCGCCGTCAATAGTCATCCCTGAAGGCTTCTGAGCCAGACCAAACGTCGGCGTAGGTACCCCACTAGCCTCCACGTCGTACCGGTATATTCCACCTCGGACTGCACTGGTGACCGGCTTTGAGATGATTGACGGCGCCTGCGGTTCAGGGGGACGGCTATCCGCAACGGCGAGCGCTGCCACTAGCCTCTGAATGTAGAAAAGGTCGCCCCGGTAAAACGCAGGAACATCAAGATACTGAACCAATTCGCGATAGGATGGGTCGAGCGCATAGGCTTGGGCCAGAAACAGGGCATTGGCGTCATAGAGGGGGTGGTATCCCCCTTCACCGTAGGTCTGGTCGAATTTAGCGACAAACCAATAAGGTTCAATCTGATTATACTCTGTCAACGCCGCCTCTACTCTTGTCCCAGCCTGAGCTCGCAATTCATCCGCCAGTTCGGGCGTCAGGTACATAAAGTTCCTGGCGACGTTCATCGTCTTTTCATAGGTGAAGGCATCATCTGTGATGTACGAGTCCTTGTCGAAACTGGTGGCTCGCAGGTCGAGCAAACGATTATACTCGCCCCACTTGGCGCTTTGCTCGACCGTTGTAATCTGCCCCGCCAGTTTCTCCAGCTCGATATAGCCGCGGTAGGCGGCAATATAAGCATTCAAGAGATAGGGGTACTGCGTGAACTCTGCATCGGTGAGATATTGCGGATCGGAACTCGTCGGCTCCAATTTATCCTTGATGGCGGCAAAAATTGTTTCCGCTTCATCCGGAAAGAGTTCTGCATACTTCCAGGCCGCGTAGAAAGATGGTTGCGGAAATTTCCAGCCGGACACCTCCCCGTTCCACTGGGAGTAGGTTCGTGGTACTGTGGCAATAACCTGCTGCGGATCGTCTGTGGGTCGACTCATCAGCGCCAAGCGCTCCGGCGTATCGGTGTAGATTTCACGCTGCGCTCCATTTTTCCAACCGATATGGGCGATCTGGGTAAAGTCATAGCTCGCCCCAGGCCCATAGTTGCTCTTGATATATGCCTTTACCTCTGTTTGCAGCGTGGCCGGCAAATAGGGCAGAGCCGCGGCCAGAGTCGCCACGGTATCGCCCGGGTTATGGAAGTATTCGGCCAGATGGTCCCCCTCGACATAGGGAGCGTACGCGCCATTGGCAGCTTGTCCCCAAAGGCCCGAATCGTGAAAACCCGGGCGCAAATGGCCTGCTTCGAGCATCTTGGATACTTCGGCCGTCAGTCTCCGCGTAAGTTCAGCCGCCGGCAGAGGTGAACTGGCCGGAGCAGTTTGTCCAACAGCCGGGACGGTGGGTAGTCGTTGCGCACCACCCGACTGGCTAAAGGCGATCAGAGCATTGCGCTCCAGCAGATAAAGACGACCCTTGTACGGGAAAAAGCCGCTGCTCATGGCACTATAGACCCCATTGCATGAACCGTAGACTTCGCAGGGGCGATACTGTTCGTCATAACCGGGTATGCCAAGACAACCCCAGATTCCACCACAAGACGAATATTCCCAGGTTGCGTTTGCGCCGTAAGGTTTGCTGATCTCAACCGCCCCATACCCCATGTTGAAACCTTCTGACCAATAGATCAGATTGCCGCCAGCGGTAAAGGCTACCGGCTCGTCGGCGTATCCCCTGGTAAAATCATGCACCTGGCTGATATAGGGCGTACCAAACTTCCAGCCGGCAATCGCCCCTGAGGCGCCGGCGTTGGGGGCCAAGCCAGGGTCCCCATTCTTGTAGCCAATGTGGGTATAGATCACACCATCGCCGCCAATGACCGGTGGCAGCTTGTTGCCACCGTGGGTAGTAGAGACCCACGTCACTGGCGCAAAGACCGGATGTTCCTCACCGGTAACCGCATCCAAGACAAACAGATGGCGTTTGTGTGGTTTTTGATCAAAGTGTTGCTGAATTTTCGAAGCATCGATTGTCCGCGTGCCGGCAACCCAATCGCCTGGTACTGTCCCTGCTGGGCCGATCAACCCTCCAGTGGGGACACCAGCGAAGATATCGTAATTCTCCTCATAATAGGAATCGCCAAACCAAACCCAGCCGGTTTCCTTTTTGGTTCCAGAAAAGAGCACATAGTCTTTACCCGTGCCCGGTTCTGTATAGACAACTGGCCAATAAGAAGAGAAGCCAACCCCGGGAAGCATCTCGGACTTCCAGACGAGTGCGGCTGACGAGCCGTTATCTCGGATCGCATAGGCATGGGCATTGTCGGAGCCAAAATAGAAGATGCCATCCTTGTATGCGGCGGAAAAGCGGATAGGGGCATCCGGATATTCATCAGTATCATCCCGCCATTTCCAGATCAGGCTGCCGTCATCGGCATCCAGGCAGTAAAAATAGCCATCGCGATTGCCCGCATAGACTCTGCCGTCGATGACCAATGGATTGGTCTCAAAACCGGCTCCCGCTTCAACAAAAGTCCAACCGCTCTTGAGCGTTCCATCGCTTGCGTTGATGGCATGGATCCGCCGGTCAAAACCGCCGACATACAAGACGCCATTGGCGTAGGTGGGTGAGTGGCCCAAGGGCATGGTTGTTCCATAGCTCCAGAGGTGGTCGCCGCTTGCCGCATCAAAGGCGTACAGCCCTCTGGCTGTTGACACGAACAACTGATCGTCGGCCGCAATTACCTGTGTTTTTTGATGCACAAAAGGTTCAATGGTGCGATACCACTCAACAGAGAGCTCCCCTCGTACTTCTTCCGGTGTCCAAGAGGTTCTGGCGGGATTTGCCGCCACCATTGGCCACTCATTCTCCGCCTGACTTTGACCATGGACAGCAGTGACATCACACCATACCAGCACAAGAGAGCACAGAATGGTCCACAGACGCTTGTTCATTCGAACCTCCTTGACCGACTGTCCAATCTGCATGGCCCACAAGGACGGAAAAGAACAGAATCGGATTTGCTTGAGCTCTCTTGCTATTCTCCGTGACTTTTGCGGCGCTGCAAGGTTTATCGGTCCACCAAGCCATTTTCCCTCGATGTGGCAACAAATTCATATTGGCTTAGATTGCGCTTGCTTCCGAAAGCGCTTGCTGATAGATCAGCTCAAAATGGGTACATAGTGCAGCCGGCTGGAAAGGGCTCTGCTCGTATGTAGTGCGCGCTGCGCGACCCAGAGTAAGACGCAGTTCTGACTGGCTAATGAGCGTGCCGATCTTGGCCGCCAAACAGATCGGGTCCGCCGGTATACAGAGCAGGCCGTTTACACCGTCCTGGATGAGTTCAGGAACTCCGCCAACACACGTAGCGACGATGGGGCATCCGTAAGCCATTGCCTCGACCACGGCCAGTGGTTTGCCTTCAAGAATCGAAGGAAGCACAAAAATATCGGTCTGGCTCATGATTTCGGAAAGTTCTGTGCGCGTTGTAAAGGCGCCGGCAAAAATTGTGTTGCCATCCAATCCCAACTGGGCCGCATACTGTAGAAGTTCCTGACGTAGTTCCCCCTCACCGTACACTCTAAACTCTGCTGTTGGGTAACGCGCTTGAACCTGTACGATTGCTTCAAGCAGGTAAGTAAGCCCCTTTGTCACGTAGAGACGTGCGACCGTCGTAATACGCACTGGGCCATTGCTTCGCCGCAGCCGCTTGTCCTGTCGCCACCCCGTCGCAGCAGGGTCCGGCAGCAGGGGGCTTCTGACCACAATGGGCCGGGTAACGCCACACACCTCGACCAGTGCTTGTGCGCTCTTCTCGGAAACAGCGACCACAACCGCCGCCTTATTGATACTTTGCTGGAATCCCTGCCACCAATTGAATTGGGTATCCGGTGTTTGATGCTCTTCATAGACGACCGGCAGCCCCTTACGGTGCGCCCAATCAATGACAAAGAGCAAATTTGTTGTATAGCCCTGGAGATGAAGCACATCTGGGCGCCAGCGATACCGCCACCAATTCAGCAAGAGGCGAGTCAGCGGGCGACGATGATCGGGGCCAATGAGTCGATGCATCAACTGCCCTTGCAGCCAATGCCGGGCGCTGGTCTGCGATCGTTCCCAGGAGCGACGCTTGACCACAAATACTAGACTACCGAGCAGCATAGTGAGAGGACTCAGCAGCCACATCACGCTGGCCAGGATTTGCTCTTTGGTAGGCCAGTGGGACGCAGGATAGGAGAGCCATTTTGGCAATTGAACCAACGGCACGTTATGCTCACGCAGCCGGCGCAGATACTGATTGGCAGGTGGAACCCAGGCGGTAGAGAACACGCTGACCTGATGCCCCTGTTGCTGAAGGCCAATCGCCAGAGTGGCGGCATACTCTTCGAGGCCACCGAACTCTTGCATATCGTAAAAAACCAGGCAAATTCTCATGGTTGGCTGTTATTGCTTACCTTGGCTGACGGCGAAAGGCAGTGACATCAAGTGCAGAGACGCTGGCTCAAACTCCTTGATTGCTGCGACGACTTTAGCCTGGTCTTCTTCCGTTAAGTCGTTGTAAAACGGCAGGCGCAACAAACGATCACTCAAGTCTTCGGTCACCGGGCAGTCGCCCTCTTGCCCACCGAACTGCCGCCCCATATCCGATAAATGGAGGGGGAGATAGTGAAATACGCTAAGGATCCCGCGCGCTTTCAGATGGTCGATCAGGGCCTGGCGGTCCGCCAACGAAGGCAACAGCAAATAGAACATGTGATAGGACTGTTCGCAATGGTCAGGTACAACCGGTAAACCTACCCCGTGCGCCGAGGCCCAGTCTTGCAGATGGATGCGATAATAGGCCCATATCTGCTGCCGCTTGGCTTGAATTTGGTCGCGGGCTTCCAGTTGGGCGTACAAAAAGGCCGCTAGCAGGTCTGAGGGTAAGAAGCTCGATCCGATATCGACCCAGGTGTACTTATCAACCTGGCCGCGGAAAAAGCGGCTACGGTTGGTGCCTTTCTCGCGCACGATCTCGGCCCGTTCAATATACTGAGGGTCGTTGATGAGCAAGGCTCCCCCTTCACCACAGCTAAAATTCTTGGTTTCGTGAAAACTCTGGGTCGCAAAGGCGCCGAACGTGCCCAGGTATTGGCCTTGATATTTGCCAAAAAGCCCGTGGGCGTTGTCCTCGACCACGGCGATGTTGTGTTTGGCCGCAATCCGGCAAATCGTTGCCATCTCGCAGCCTACTCCCGCATAGTGGACAGGGAGAATCGCGCGCGTGTGGGGGGTGATCAGACGCTCCAATTGCGTCTCGTCCAGGTTCAACGTATCGGAACGGATGTCAACAAAAACCGGGCGGGCGCCGCGTAATACAAACGCATTTGCCGTGCTGACAAAGGTGAAGGACGGCACAATCACTTCGTCGCCCGGTTGAATGTCCAATAGTAACGCGGTCATTTCCAGAGCGTCCGTACACGAGGTAGTTAGAAGCGCCTTAGGGACGCCTAGCGCCTCTTGCAGGAGGGCGTGGCACTTTTGAGTAAAACCGCCATCGCCAGCCGAGTACCCGCGGTGGATCGCCTCTGAGATATAGTACAGCTCCTTACCGACTATTGTAGGGCGGTTAAACGGGATTTGATATCGATTGGTATTCATAGCTATTCAGAGCTCCTTGACTAATCGCTACCACCTAGCGTGTGCGCAAGGCTATTGAGGACATCGCTGGCGCAGACAGCTTCGCCCCCTTCCACTTGCACTTCAGCCAGTAATAAAGAACCATCTCCGGTCAGGACTACAGTGCCTTCTCCGGGGCGCACCTCGACCACTCGACCCGGAACTCGACCCACATAGCGCTGGGAATTCGCAAGCCGTTTGGCTGACCAGATAGTTATCTTCTCGCCCCCAAGGTAGCTAAAAGCACCGGGATAGGGTCTGCTGACAGCCCGAATGAGGTTGTAAATAGATGCCGTAGAGGCCGTCCAGTCGATTTTGTTATCTTCCGGAAGTCGTCTACAGGTGTAGGTAGCGCACAACTCATCCTGGGGAGAGCGGGGCGCAGTTCCTTGCATCAACTGCTCCAGATTCTGTTCCAACAGTTCCAGGTAGCTTTCTGTTACTCGCTCCAGTACATCGGCGATAAAATCGTCCGGCCCAATGGGAACACGCTTTTGGGCCACTACCGCGCCCTCATCAACATGTTCAGCTATCTCAAACAGCGTTACACCTGTGTGGTCTTCACCGTTGATGATCGACCAGACGGTGGGCGCAAAGCCCCGATATGCTGGTAATAGCGAATCGTGAAAGACAAAAGCACCGCGGCGGGAGCGTTGGTAGACACGGGCTGGAATCATATAGCGCCAGCTCACCGCAAACATCAGGTCTATGGCGGTAGAGTCCCAAAATTGGCGCCAGCGTACAGCGCCGACCTGTTTGGCTTCAAAGAACTGGCCACCCCGCTCCAGGGTCAACCGGCGGATATCATCCAAATAGCGTGGCTCCCACGGCTCCTCTGGAAAACTAAACACAACGAGCTCACAGTGCGGCACCAGATCGCTTAACTTGCGCAGAAACCGATACCCCCGTTGTGTTGCGCAGAGAATTACGATACGCATCGAACCGTCCTTGTCTACTCTACCTGGCCGGTGGTGCTCATCGTATACAACGGATTTGCCAGAAGATCACCAGCTACACCATCGGTAGCTCATTTGTTGCTGGGCCTACCCAGGTACGCA
>QEUW01000144.1 GCA_003577005.1 Chloroflexota bacterium
ACCACAAAGGCAAAGACCAGCAATCCGAGCGCAAGCGGAAGAAGCGTCCAGACGAGACGGTAGAAGCGTTCCTCGCGCGCCGGTTCAGCTGCGCCCACATGGGCAGCCGGGCGCGCGGAGACTGTTCGTACAGTGCGTGGCGTCAGCGGATTGGCGGGCGCGCGTGTCGTGGTTTGGGTTGATGTGGGCTGTGTGCCGGGGACGAGCACCGTCGTGGGGGTGGCCGGCGTCCGTACGCTTGCGGTTGGGGGCGCGGATAGGGTCAAAGTGGCCGTACTATCACTATCACCCGCCGGGTGCCGCGTGCGGTTACGACCGGCAGCAAAGGCCAGCGCCTGCGCCATCTCGTCGGCCGATGAGAAGCGCGCTTCCGGCTCTTTTGCCAGGCTACGGCGCAAGATATCGACCAGCGCCGGTGAGAGCCGCCGCAGCGAATCGGTATCGATGCTGAGCGGTTCATAGACGTGGGCGTGGAGAATCTGGGTTACCGAGCCGGAAAAAGGGATCCGCCCCGTCACGCAGCGGTAAAGCACGCAGCCCAGGGAATAGATGTCTGCACGGCCATCGACATCGCGTTTGCCGGCACACTGTTCGGGAGCCATGTAGGCAGGTGTGCCGACCGTCCTGCCTGTGCTGGTGAGTTCGGGTGCATCCAGATAGCGCGCCACCCCAAAATCGGTCAAGAGGGGTACGACCGGATGGTCGAGCGATTCGAGTTGGACGCTGCCGGGTGCGCCAGGGCTGACGGTGCGCAAGAGAATGTTGCTCGGTTTGACATCCCGGTGCACAATCCCGGCGCGGTGCGCGTGGCCCAGCGCTCGTGCGATGGGTTCGAGGAGGTTGCAGCTCTCTTGCGGCTGCAACAGGCCACGCGTGTGGAGCAGCTCGCTCAGGTTTTCGCCATCGACCAACTCCATGGCGATATAGGCCAGCCCGCCCGGCCCCAGCGTCCCGACCTGTAGAATGCGCACGATGTGTTCATAGTGCAGCCCGCCAGCGGTCAGCGCCTCGCGCCGGAAGCGGCTGTAGGTCTTAGCGTCGGCATGGGGCATGAGCACTTTGAGCGCAACCGGAATCCCCTGCACCTGGTCGTAGGCCTGGTAGACCGTCGCCACCCCGCCGCTGCCGATCTGCTGCTCGATGCGATAACGCCCAATCTGTTGGCCGGTCAGGTTTGCCACATTGAGCGAAACGGAGTTCTCGGCTGGTGGTGCGGAAACTTCCTCGAACGCCTCGTCACTATTTTCTTCGAACCCCTCGTCGCCGGGTTCTCGCAGTGGCTCATCGTCTGGCGTCTGCCTCAATCGTTTATCCACTGTATTCCATGCTCCAACCAGTTTGTCAATGAGCCGCGGATCTCGGCGACGGGCAACGGTTTGGCGCTGCCATCGAGCGGCACCACCCAGATCCGCCAGCGGTTACCTTGGTCGCTGACAAAGGCGACATATTTCCCGTCCGGGCTGACGGTCGGTAACCCATCTTGGAAGAGACTACTAGTCAGCCGTGCGTTCCCAACGACCTGGTAGTCTTGTGAAAGCGTCAGACGGTAGATTTCCCAGTTGCCGTCACGGCCATCGCTCATAAAGACGACGTACTGGGCATCGGGGGACCAGACAGGCCGGCGGTCGCGCTCGATCAGGGTCAACTGGCGCCAGCGTCTGCCATCGTCACTGACCAGCAAGATTCCCGGTGTGCCAGTGCTGGGTGAGCGGCCATTGTAGGCAATCCAGCTTTCGCCCAGCGGACGCCAGGCCGGGTCCTGGCCGATAGCGATGATCTGGGCATTGTTGTCGGCGACGGCGGGTTTGACGTAGATGCGCGACCGCCCATCCGTCTCACGCACACTGGCAAAGGCGAGACGGCCACCGTCCGGGCTCCATGCGGGTGGGCTATCTCTGGCGTCGTTGGGTACGGTAGTAAAGATGAGCGCGCGGTCTGTGGGCGCCCCTCCTGTGTTCAGGGTCGTGCTGGCGATACCCTGGGCATTGGTGCGTGTGTTGAAGAAGGCGAGCGTCTGCCCATTAGGCGCCAGGCGCGGCTGGCGCCCATCGGTGACGAGCAGGGTGGGCGATGCGCCGGGGGCCAGTGATTGCAGATAGATACGGTACTCGTTGCCTTCTTGGGTAGAGTAGATGATCGCACCGCTGAGTTCGGCTAAGAGCTGCTGGCCGGCCAGTTGTTCTTGCCGGCTTTCACATGCTTCGCGCAACTCTGACCGGCGCAGATTGGACTCATTGTTTGCGAGCAGGCTGGCCGCAGCAGCCAGTTGTTCGTAGGCGCCACAGGGGTTGTCGTCTGCGGCCAGGGTGTCGCCATATTGCTTGTGCGCCAATCCGAGACTCTGACGCGCCGCTTCGCGTTCGGCGTCACCGGCGCTGAGAAAACGTTCTGTTGCATCGCGCAAGATGCGGATGTCGGTGGCGTCTGGCCGTAAGATCAAAGCCTCGTCAAAGTGGTCGAGCGCTGGGTTGGGCGCCCGGCCCGCATTTTCGGCCGTCGCCTGTCCTACATAGACGTCAAAAAGCATTTCTTCGATACGGGCCGGGTCAAAGAGCGCACGCCGTTGCGCCCATAAAGGAGCAGCATCATCGTCGAGCAGAGCTCGCACCAGTTCTGCCTGGCTCTGTTCACCCTGGCTCAAGGCTTGGTTGAATGCGTCCGATTCGGAACGTAAGATAAGAATCAAATTTCCCAGCGTTTTGTTCCAATCGCGCCGATTATAATCTTCGACAACGATGTCCCAAAAGAGTTCCACATCGATGTCGATAGTAGGCACCGGGGTGGGTAGGGTTGCCGGCTGGTCGGTCGCGGGCGTAGAAAGCGCACTGGTAACATCCGCCGTGACCGTGGAGCCAGGATCTGGAGTCGTCGCAGGCTGGACTGCAACTACAGGCGTCATCTGGCCTGCGGGAGTGGGAACCTGCGTCGATTGCGCAGGCGGAACAGGGGTTGCTGTCGCCGCACGAGTGGGCGCTGGCGCCGGCACCATCCACTGTACAAACATGCGGTCCACCGGTAGGACCGTACGCAGGATCAGAATGCCCATGACCACGAGCAAGAGTGCCGACAACGAACCAAGCAGCAGCCCAGCCCAGTTACGCGCTGGCCGTGGACGGCGCACCGGCACCGATGTACGGTGTGGGTGAGCTGCTTCTTCGCGACCTACCGTGCTTGTTCGCTGCGGGGAGGCACCGGGGCGACTGTTTGCCCTACTTACAGGCGCAGGAACAAGCACCTGTAGCCGTTCGGCGGTCGCCTGGGGGAAGGTAGGCAGAACCGGCATGGTCGCTGTCGGCTGATCCACCGGGTGGTCGAGGTCGGAGCCGCCGACCAGCGCCAGGTCATCGCCCAACAGCGACACGTCCGCATAGCGGTCATCGGGATGCTTGGCCAGCGCCCGCTGGAGGATCTCGAGGATCAAAGGAGGAAGCGCGGCGGCGACCTCGTCGGGGATGGTGAGCGGCTCATAGACGTGGGCATGGAGAATCTGGGTGGTAGAGCCGACAAAAGGTGGGCGCCCGACCAGACAGCGGTAGAGGACGATGCCCAGCGCATAAATATCGGCGCGCCCATCGATCTCGTGGCTGTCGGCGGCTTGTTCGGGCGCCATGTAGGTGGGTGTGCCCACTGTGCGACCCGCCGCCGTCAGTTCGGGCGAGTCGAGCGCCAGCGCAATGCCAAAATCAGAGAGTAAAGGTGTCACCCGGTAGTCGAGCGGGGCAAGCTGGATAGCAGGGTGTGCGCTGGGTGGCACACGGCGCAACAGGATGTTGCTGGGTTTGACATCGCGATGAACGATATGCCGGCGATGGGCATAGGCAAGGGCGCGGGCCACCGGCTCCAGCAGACGGGCGCTATCGGTCACAGAAAGGCGCCCATGTTCCCCCAGCAGATCAGCCAGGCTGGTGCCTTCGACTAGATCCATCGCGATATAGGCGATGCCGTCGGTCAGCCCAACTTGCAACGTGCGGACGATGTGAGGGTGGTCGAGAACGCTGACGGTGCGCGCTTCCTGGCGAAACCGTTCGCGCACCACATCGTCGGCACCGGGTAACAACACCTTGAGCGCTACCTGCCGGTCGAGGATCAGATCGGTGGCGCGATAGACTGCTGCCATCGCACCGCTGCCAAGCCGGGTCTCAATGCGAAAATGGCCGAGGTTGCGGCCAATCAAGGCATCGGCAACATCGAACGGCGTCTGCGTGTGGGCCGGCGTCTGGCCGGTGGCAGCCTGGTTACGAGCTAAGTTGCCCTCTGCCGAAGAAAAGTCCGGTGGCGTCAGCGTCATAGTATCAAGATTCGCCGGCTGCGATAGCGGCCGGCAAGTTGGTTGGCATCCATCAGGTGGTGCGTGCTTGCTGCTCACGCATCAGGCTTAAACGAAACCATTTCTTTGACCCTGGCAAGGACTATCTTGCCAACCGGTGCATCACACCTTGCAGGTACAACGCACCATCCTGGCGTCTCCCTCTTCCAACCCGAGAAAAAGGCCCGCTTCTATGCCGAATTTGGAATCCCAGCTAGATCCCTGTCTGCCTTGCCAGTTGATCGTGATACTGGTATAGTTTAAGATTAGAAGACCGCAATACTGCCAAGCCTGACCCAGAACTGCGGACTGCGGACTATTGATTATTATAACTTACCATGTCATGCAGACGAAACCAGGGGAAAAACGTGTGAGCCGGTATGCGAAATTGGTCTGTCTTAGCGGGCCGCGGGCAGGGACGGAGTACGAACTGACCAAAGAGATCATCGCAGTTGGCCGGAGCAATACGTCGGACATTGTGTTGGAGGACCAGTTTGCTTCGCGCCAACATGCCGAGATCCGGCGTGTCGAGGTTACTTATCAGGTGCATGATTTGAAGAGCAAAAACGGCGTCACAGTTGATGGGGTTCGCCTGGCGCCGGGTGGGACAGCCTGGCTGCAAGATGGGAGCGAGGTACAGTTTGCTTCGACCCGTTTTCGTTTTCAGGACCCATCAGCCACACTTACTGCGCCAGCTTTGATCGCCGTGCGCGAACCAGGGCTGCGCGTCGAACCGGCTACTCGCCAGGTCTTTGTTGATGGCGCTGTGCTTGACCCCCCGTTGAGTGTCAAACAGTTCGACCTGTTGTGGTATCTATACCAGAACCGCGGGCGCGTGGTGAGTAAAGATGAGATTGCCCAGGCGGTCTGGCCTGAAGCCCAGGGCGATGTCTACGACGCCAACATCGACCGCATGATCAGTCGGCTGCGCAGCCGTATCGAGCCCGACAGCGACGATGAGCCACGCTTTATCGCTACGATCCGCGGCTATGGTTTCCAGTTATTGGACGGACAGTAGCCTGTACTTTGGCCTTTGAAAAGAAGCAAGGCTTTTCTTGGATGCAACCCTAGCTTCTCTTACGCTGCGCCCTACGCCCTACATCCCACTGAGAGCGTAGGAAAACGGTCCGAATTTTGTCACCCAAAACTCAAGTGATTTTAAGAAAAGCTGCCTATGATGAGCCTATCAACGCTCCACTGTGCGCCTTAGGATCTCTGCGCCACGCCCGGTTGCACTTCGGGAGCAGACCTATCCCCCGATGAACCTTGAAGGTAGCGAGGTGTACCACATGCGTGCTCAGCCATCCGAACGAAATTCTTTATCCGTCCCGCCGCATCACCGGAGTTACCGCCCCTACGGCACCCCGGTAATCGCCGCGGCGGTGGCAGTCCCTGACCTAGCCGATACGGTCCACGCAGCGCGGTTGGGCGAAGAATGGGCGTTCAACACCCTGGTCGAGCAGTATCGTTCGGCCGCCGAGCGGCTGGCGCAACAGATTTTGCGTACCGAAGAGGCGGCTGCCGACGCGGTTCAGGAAGCGCTTATCAAGGCTTACCGGGCGATGCCACGCTTCCAGGATGGCAACTTTCGCTCGTGGCTGTTGCGCATCGTCACCAACACCTGTTACGACCACCTGCGCCGCCAGAAGCGCCGTTCAGCCCTCAGCCTTGACGAGACAGTCGAATGGGCTTCGCTCGATGTCCCAGGCCATCTGCTGGCGGCGGCGGAGAATCCCGAAACTGTAGCGCTCCAGCAAGAGCGTCTACGGCTGCTGCTCCAGGCGATTGATAATCTGCCATCCTGGCACCGCAACGTAGTTGTGCTGATTGACGTGCATGGTTACGATTATAACGAGGCAGCCGATCTCTTGGGCTTGCCGTTGGGTACAGTCAAATCCCGCTTGAGCCGCGCCCGTTCGGCCCTGCGCGACATCCTGGTCGAGGTAGGCGTGGTGCCACTTTCCGGTGCGGAATCTGCATAGCCTGTATCATCTTCCCCACACGCTATGTTCTTGCATCTCTGAGAAGCTGTTTGAAAAGTGGCTGCCAGACCGGTGCGTTGCACCTCAGGGTTGCCCGTCGCCACAGGTACATCGCACGCCTTGCGTGCAACGCACCAGACCTTTTCAAACAGCCTCTAAGACCCCTATTTTGCGCCTATCCGAGCAACGCTGCGACGAGTTGATTCACTGAGTAGAAGTCGTACACGCAGCCGTTGTTCGGATAGATTTTTATTGGTCTCGATTCTGGGGTCGCAGCCAGACGGCGCGCCAATGGCCGATGGCCCGAAATCCAAGTTTGCGATAGACAGCGCCCGCTGCGGCGTTCCCCCAGTAGAGCACGGGTTGCCGGCCACTGGCGATGAGATCCTGGCACAGGGCGGTGCAAACTGCCTGGCTGAGCGCCCGCCCGCGCGCGGCCGGTTTGGTATAGACACCGCCGATCATCGCATACTCGGCGGTCTCGGCATTGGTGAGTGCGGCCGATAGAATGTTGTCCCCTTCGGCGGCAAACCAGATTCGTGTGTCTTGGATCGGGCGGATGACACCCGCTGGTGTGCGCGTCATCTCATCGGCATCCGCATAAAAGGCGATGAGCGCATCGGCATCGTTCATTGTCGCCCGGCGGATTGTGACACCAGGCCGCGGCGCGACCGGGCGCAGGGCTCCCTCACCCAGTTCCATCAATTCTTCGACGACAATTTTGGCCATCTCATAGCGCTGCAGGAACGGCAACAGACTGGGTGTGCCGCCGGGGTTGTCCTGGAGACGCTCGGCTGGGAGCGAGTGCCTGTCGAGCACTTGCGCCAACCCTGCCCAGTCGGCATCGGGGCGACCATAGATTGCCCAGCCGGTCATATAACGGTTGATTACCCCGCGCAGCTCACCTGTACCGTCGTCCCCGTCAAAATCACCCCAGAATTGCGACAGTTCGTGTACAAAGCCCAGTTTTTCAAGATTGCCCAGCAGATATAGGTTGAGTTGTGGCTCCCGTTTTAGAAGTTGTTGAACTGCTGTACGGTCGGCTTCGGTCAATAGTCGAATCATAAAGCACTTACTCCCGGATTGGTTAGCGCCCAGCCTCAAATGGACTGAAATACACGGGTCGATTATGGGCGGGCGACGTAGAGCGGGTCATATTTGCGTATATGTTGGTCGCGCCCTGTGGCCGCACAATACGCGTAAAAGGCATCATCGAGTGCGTACTCAGGGTCCAGCCCTTGTTCATACGCCCAGCGAAAGAAAAAGATCAGTTCGGGCTGGGCGGTGACGAGTTGCCAGTAAAAGAGTTGAGTCATTACACCACCGGCGTCAGCCATGCCTGATTCTGCATAAGCCGCCAGCGCTGCGCGCCGGTCATAGCTGACGCGCTGAAACGTCACCTGCCAGCCGCCTGCTTCCACTGCTTCGGGCACTGCTTCGACCACCGCAAACTGCGCCTGCGGGTCACCGTTGAGCGGCATGCCGACGCTGCCCGGGTTGATAAGATGCCAGCGGGTTGCCCCGTTACGGCTAGGCGGAATAAGCGCTTCGTCAGCCGGCGGCAGACGGTGGATATGACGGTCCACCTGGACATGAGTATGCGCCGAGACGACCGTAGGCGCCGCCACGCCGGCCAGCTCTGCGGCGACCTGCGCGGCCGGTGTATCCTGGCGAAACCCGGTGCGGTTGTGGCCGGGGACGCCGTGGGCCACACAGAGTGGCTGTGTGCCAGGCAGAAAGAGCGTGCGTTCATCGGGCAACAGCGCAAGATAGGCGCCCTGGTCAGGCGTGATCTGCTCTACCAGCCAGTGTAATTGACCCCAACGTTGCGGGTCTTCGCACCCTGGCTCGGCGCGTTCGGTGCCAAAGTCCAGATAGTAGAACTCATGGTTACCACGCACCACGACCCAATTCTGAGCCCGCACGCGATCGATCACCGCACCGCTAAAGGGCGCACCGTTGATCAGGTCACCATCGACCACAACGTGGTCGGGCTGGAGCCGTTCCAACTCGGCGATGACCGCTGCAAGGGCGGGCAGGTTGCCGTGGATGTCGGCAAGTAGGGCAACACGCATAATGTATTCGTATAGTGAAGATATGAGCCGCAGATTAGTACTACAACGAGACTTTATGTGATGGGCCTAATCCGACCTCCGGGAGGTGGCCGGAAATTGTCTGGTCGAGAAAGTTGATTCCGGCCACCTCCCGGAGGTCTTGGCAGCGGCAATCATTAAAGTCTCGCTGTAGGGTTAGGCAGATTGGGCTGATTGACGCGGATAAAAATTTGCAAAATCTGCGAAATCTACGCAATCTGCGGATGCTTTTCTTCGATTCACGATTTTTTGATTCACGATTTTTCGCTTCAGGATCGTGGCCGATCTGGCGCCCTGGGTCGCAGGTAGACGGTGACCTCGCTGCGGTTATGAAAGAGTTGGCGAACGCCCGTTACCTGGTAGACCTGGCTCAACAGTTTGAGGGCGTGGTCGAGCACGCGCCGGGTGTTATGAGCCGGTAGTTTGAGCGTCATCAGCGCGCTACCGTGTGGATAGAGGTGGCGAGCATAGGCAACCATGAGGCGCGCCGAGTCGCGCGCATCCATGCGCATGTCGTTGACGATCAGGTCGAAGGTATCAGGGTCATCGGCCAGGTAGGCTTCAGCAGTCATGCGCTTGTGGCGGATATAGCGGTCGTTTGCCAGCCGCGGGTCTAGATCTCCTGGGTCCACAGCTGTGACGTACTGGCCGCGCTGCCGCAGGATGCGAGTCCAGCCGCCGGGGGCGGCGCCTAGGTCGAGGGCGACGCCATGCGCTGGTAGGTCGATGGCAAAATGTTCCAGCGCTTCTAGCAACTTGAACTCGGACCGGCTGATCTGACCCTCCTCGCGGGCGAAACGGCGCATCCCGCCGGCCCAATCCGAGAGATTGTCGCTGGCCGATGATAGACCGACCATGCCCACTGCGGGCGCATCCACTTGAGCACCGGAACCGGCCGCACAGACGACCGAAACGACCTGGACAGGCGCACGTACATCGACCGGCGCTCCGCTTTTGGCCGTGAGCACGGCGGCCAGGCTGGTGTTGAGGTCATAGGGCTTGTATGGCAAATCACCAAAGACGCGAGTTTGCACCGAAAAGGGCTCGTCTGAGTCAAGCTGTGGCGCCACCTCATTGCTAGCAAGCTCGGACAGCGCCGGTAGATCCTCAGCGCTGGCGGCTAGCGGCGTGCTCCAATAGACCGGGCAGATGTGACGGACAAAGATGGGCGGGGTTGTGCGCCAACGAGCGGCTAGGCTGGCAAAAGAGCCGGTCAGTTGCATAAGGAGAACCCCCGGCGCCAGCGTCTCGATCAATGTCGCGCCGGGCGCAGCTTGCTGCAATTCGTCGACTGCCAGCCGCACAAAATCGGGGTCAGCGCTGAGGATCAGACGGTCAGCCATCACGCATCCTCGCAAAGAGCGGCCTGGATCTGTGCGGCCAACTGGCGGGCGCGTACCGGTGCATCACCGATGTGGGCCGAGCCATCCATCAAAGCCGGCAGGGCCGCGGCATCGATCCACCGGGTGATGCGCTCATCGGCGGCCAGCAAGCCGACGAGCGGGTTGGGCATGCCTTCCTGGAGCGCCTGCCAGGCGCTGAGGCTGTGGCTGCGGATTACCTCGTGGAGTTCCTGGCGGTTGCCACCGGCCTTGACCGCCTGCATCAGTACCCGCTCGGTGGCGGCGAAGACGCCGTAATCGCGTAGATTGCGCCCCGTGGGTCCTGGCCAGATCTGTAGCCCTTCGACAATTCGTGTGCTGCGAGCAAGCACTTCGTCGGTGATGAGAAAAGCCTCGCTCAGCGCCAGCCGGCGATTGGCCGAATCATCGAGTGTGCGTTCGAGCAACGAGAGGGCGGCGTTATCCCACGCTACGCGCGGGAGATTGGCGACATAGCGGGTGAGGCTGTCGATGTTCTCGGCAGCCACGGGGTTGCGTTTGAAGGGCATGGCGCTGGAGCCGACCTGACGGGCGCCAAACGGCTCGCTCCATTCGCCAAAGAGCGGGCTTTGCAAGATGCGCAGGTCAAAAGCGAATTTGTGGAGCGTGGCGGCCAGACCGGCCAGCGCATTGAGCACGAGCCAATCTTGTTTGCGCGGGTAGGTCTGGGTGGCGACGGGAAAAGGCGCCAGGTCGAGTCGAGCCATGACCCGCTCTTCGAGGCGTTGGGGAGTCCAGCCCGTGCCGGCGAGCAATTCAGCGTAGCCGGCGCTGGCGCCGACTGCGCCTTTGATCCCCTTGCCGCGGATACCGGCATAGACACGCTGCAACTCATGCCAATCGCCCAGCAGGTCCTGCCCGTATTGCGCCAGCCGGTAGCCAACCGTAGTGGGTTCAGCCGGCTGGATGTGCGTATAGGCCATGGCCGGTCGTTCCGCTTCGTCCTCAATGCGGGCAGCGAACAGCTTGAGCAGGCGTCGCAGGGCGGCGAGCAGCAACTCCAACCCTGCCCGCAGTCGCAGCGCATCCGTATTGTCCTCAATATCCATGGAGGTGGCGCCTAGGTGAATGATGGCTCCTCCCACGGGGCACTGTTCGGCATAGGTTTTGATCTCGGCCATGAGGTCATGGCCTATCTCGCGTTCGATCTCGTGGGCGCGCTCCAGATCGATCTCGTTTTGGTGGGCGCGCAGGTCGGCAACCTGGGCGGCTGTCACCAGACCGGCTTCGTGCTGCGCCTCGGCCAGCGCAACCCAGATGCGGCGCCAGAGACGCCGTTTGTTGGCTTCGCTCCAAACCTGCCGCATGGCCTCGCTGCCATAGCGCCAGGTCAGCGGTGAAAGATAGGTTTCGTGGTCGTAGGCATTCACTGGCGGGCTCCGTAATAGGCGCGTTCGGCGCCGGCGATCACCGTGCGGCCAACCCATGTTTGGCCTGCCCTATTGTAGCACGATCAGGCGTCTTTGGCGTAGCATGGCGGATGTGAAGCGCAAGATTATCGTGGTAAGACAACAACAGAGCACGAAGCGCACCATCTCTGCTACGGTTCAGAATCATCCGGTGGCGCGGGGGTTGGAGCATCTGATGGTGGCTGGGTAGGCTGTGCAGGCGGTGGCTGCGCCGGGGCCTGCGTAGGCGGCGGCTGTGTTGGCGGCGGTTGTGTCGGCGGTGGCTGCGTCGGCGGCTGTGTTGGCGGAACCGGCGTTGGTGGGTCAGGTTGCGGAGTAGACGGTGCGCTTTTAGCCGTTGGTGGCGCGGGTTCGGGCGCAGTCGAAGTGGTTGCCGCAGTGGGGGCATCACCCGGTAGCGCCGCGTCTGTGGTCGGAGGAGGTTCATTAGAGCCGGTGTCCGGTGTCTCTTGCGCTGTAGCTGACGGGTCCGGCAGTGAAGCGCCGCCTGTATCCGGCGTGCTGTCTGCCGGTTCCTCAGGGCTGAGTACTGCCGGGGTGGCGGTGGGTGTAGGCGTAGGCCCGGCTTCCTCCGGTGTATCCTCGGGCGGCGTATCCTCGGGCAAGGGGGTAGATGTCTCCGCTTCGGTTGTCGGCTCGGCCGGTTCGGGGGTTTCGCCCAGTTCTGGTGTGGCCGGTTCGGGGGTTTCGCCTGGCTCTGGTGTGGCCGGTTCGACGGTCCCGGTAACGGGCATGGACGTAGCCACGCTGGTGGAATCAGGATCCACTGTCACTGTTTCACTGATGGGCCGCGTTGCGGTTGGCTCGTCCGGTGTCGGTCCGGCGGGTGTGCCTGTAGTCAACGGCACTGTGGGCGTGATCGTGCTTTGCACGGGCGTCGCTATCGGCTCTTCACCGTCCGGTGTAGCGGTCAACGAAATCGTGGGCGCCGGGGTTGTCACGGTCAGTGGCGCTCCCGGTGTTGAGGTCAGCGCCTCTGGTGTTTCAGGCGGCGGGAAAGTGGTCGCAGTGACGATAGCCGTAGCGGCAGGCGGCGCCAGCGTGGTGGGTGCGGCTGTCGCTATTGTTGGGGCGACAACCGTTGGCTCCGGCGCCGTGGCGGGCACCAACAGGTTACGCCCGGCCATGATGAGGTCGTTGGCGAGACAGTTCGTAGCGCGCAGATCGTCTACGCCTGTGCCAGTACGGTTGGCGATAGCGGTCAACGTATCGCCGATGCGTACCTGATAGGGGACCCAACCTTGTCGCGTCGTCACGGTGCAGGCGGGGCGGGGCGGGGCGCCCACAGCCGTCGGGGTAGGCGGTGGCAGGAGTGTCTCTTTGGGCAGCGGCGTCGGTTCGAGTTGCCGGGCTTGGATCACCTCGATCGAGATACCCTGAACCACCCGTGGTCCGTGTGCGGCCTGTTGACCGGGCAGGATCTGATAGCGCAGACGCACGGTCGCCCCAGGCTGCAATTCACCGATGACCGACATATCGATAAACTCGGGCGCATTGGGGTCAGGTTGGTGGAGCGGCAGCACGACAAGGTCGCCGATGTTGAGGTAACCGGCTCCGTAGCCATGAAAGAGGAGTTCGCTCTCGGCGGTGATAGTTACATTGCGCAGGTCAGCCTGTTGTTGCGCTTTCTGCACATCGAGGATCAACTCTTGTTCCTGGGCTGCGCGTACAGTTGGGCGCTCCTGTTCGGGCACCAGATAGAGCTGCTGACTGCGGATCCACTGCTTGACGGGATAGCTCAGGTCACCGGGCGCCGCAGCCTCGGCCAGCGTGACGAGTGTCGTGGAGAAGAGGAGAATCAGCACAGCAGAGAGCGCCGCGGCCGCCGGTCGTAAACCGGGCAGGGCAAAGAGGTCGCGCCACCACGCCAGCACGGATGGCATCTCCCTATGGGGTGCAGGTGCGCCGAACGCCGTTACCGGAGGCGGGCGCAGGCTAGCAATGACCTCTTGCTCCGCCTGGAATCGTTGCGCTGCCGCCAAGAAAGCAGCCTTTCGGGCGCTCTGGCGGTTGGGCGAGAGCGCCGGCACTGCCACCTGGTTGATCTCGTTGGCCAGAGCGACCACGGCCAGCAAGTCGCGCAGATTGCGCCGGTATGCTGCTGGGTAAGAGGCTAAAACCACTTCAAGCGGCTCGCCCTCCTGAATGCGTGCGGCAGCTTCGGCGAAGATTTCGGCGTGTTCCGCTCCGGTTAAGCTGGTCTGTTCTGTCATAGACCTGGCCTACTACTCTGTCTGCAACAACTGGCGCAAAGTGGCGACAGCGCGATATTGCAACGCCTTGATCGACCCTTCGGTTTTGTTCATCATCTCGGCGACTTCACTGATGCTATAACCTTCTAAAAAGCGCAGACTGATGACCTCGGCCTGCTCATCGGTCAGGCGGGCAATGGCCGCACGCAGCCGTTCCACATCTAGCTTGAGTTCAGCTGCTTCCACCGGGTCATCAAGCGCCGGCAGGCTTGGTTCATCGTCGAGCGAAACCTGCTGTTTCTGGTCGCGCTGCCGGTAGTAGTCGATGACAACATTGTGTGCGATCCGGTAGAGCCAGCCTGAAAACGAACTGTGCCAGGCTTTGCGGTTGCGGATGGCTTCCAACATTTTCAAGAACACATGCCCCGTCAAATCTTCTGCCAACGTCTGGTCACCAATGCGTCGATAGATATAAGTGTAGATGCGTACCTCATAGCGATCGTAGATCGCGCTCAGCGCCTGCACATCGTACTCGAACGCATTCGCCAGCAACTCAGCATCGTCCGTCTCGGCGGCCGGCGCGGCTACACGGATAGAGGCAAGCAGAATCACCCAACCATTCATGATGACGACAGAGTGCAGAAAAAATTACGGCCAATTCTGGCGCCCCCTGGTCGCACAAATGGGTTGCACAGATTGGCCGTAACCGGGCAAGTAGAATTTGGGGCTGTTTAGCCTTGCACCGGTGTTTTGTCTTTTGATTTTACAAATCGCTTCCTTGCCAGAGCGCTCGTACGCCAGTAAACCTCATAGATGCGCTGGATGGCGGTGACATTGGTGAAGATGGCCAGCGCCCAGAGGATCGGCAGCAGCCAGCCGGTGATCAGACCAAAGATGAGCAGGAACATGCGCTCGGGCCGCTGAAGCCAGCCATACTTCACCTCGATCTTCAAGCCCTCGGCGCGCGCTTTGGTATAGCTGACCATCATCGACCCCACCAGGATGGCAAAAATGAGCACCAGTTCTACGCGCGTGCCAGGAAAGCGCGAGTAGAAGAAAGCCAGGGCGAAAAAAGTGACAGCTTCGCTGTAACGGTCCAGCGTACTGTCGAGAAAAGCGCCAAACGCGCTCGATTGCTGTGATATGCGCGCCAGTGCGCCATCAAGCATATCAAATGTTGCCGCACCCCAGAGGAGAAAACCACCCACACGGAAGTTACCGGTCGCCAATACAACCGCAGCGACAGCCGTCAACACAAACCCGGTATAAGTAGCGGCATTGGGGGTAAAGCCACGTGCATGCAACCATTGGGCTGCCCAATTGACGGGTCGGGCAAACAGAGGACGGCCATATTTTGAGACCATTGCTTGAGTTCCTTGGCAGAATGTTCAGATCCGCAGCGCTGCCCAAGCAGGCGCTGCTCTTATGTTACATCTTACACGTTGCCAATCGGATAGTCAAGCAGCGATTCAATTACGCGTGCGTCCAGGATTAGGGGCGAAGCGGCGGCGGACAAGCATTCCGCACCCAAGGGTCCCCGGGGCCGGCGCCCGTTTGCATGAACGGCGCCTCACTGCCCCCGGGCGCCCGCTGGGCGCGGAATGCGGGTTCTGTGGTCGCCCCCAATTTCGGACGCACCCCTCAATTACGCAGGAGGATGAGGAAGCAAGGCATGCCAAAAGCCTCGGTTTTCAGCTTTCCAGTCAATCTGCCCCAGCCACCTGTTGCGAGCGAGCACCCTCGGCGCCAATGAGCAGATGCGACCAGAGCAAGAAGCTGATGACACCAATGCCCACCCCCATCCACAAGGTGCAGAAGCGTACCAACAAGGCCGCGGCTGTGGCGTGGGCCTGGCTGAGGGCAAGGAGACTCACACTCAGGAAGACCAGACTTCCTTCCACGCCACCCAACCCGCCCGGCATAGCAAAGACCGCACCGATCACGGTGCTAATGCAAAAGATGAAGACGGCCAGAAAGAGCGCATAGGCCCCCGGCTCGGCGCCAAAACCGACTAGCACCAGATAGTAGGCAACCCCTTCGGCCGACCAACTGACGATGCCGATCCCGAGCGCAATCAGCAAATTGCGCGGACGAAAGATCAGATAGCTGCTCTCATAGAGCCGGCCAAGGCTACCGGCTACCCGTTTGACCACGGGTAGATGAGCGGCGATGTCTAACAAACGCAGTGCTAGTGGGCGAATCTGGATCACAACGAGGATGGTGAGGATTGCCGCCACCGCAACTGCGGCTGCAATGCGGGCGGTGGGGTAGGGATAGGCCAGAAGCCCAATGCTGGCCAGGACGAGCATAGCCAGCCCATCAGTCATGCGTTCGGCAAGCACAGCCGGCGCCGTGACACTCATGGGTGTGCCATTCACGTTCTTTACCATGTAACTTTTGAGAAATTCCCCGGCCTTGCCCGGTGTCATGACCATCAACATGCCAACGCCAAACACCTTGGCGCTTTCAGTACGTGCGATGTCGACACCCAGCAGGTCGAGATACCACTGCCACTTGAGCAGCCGGCCCACATAGTTGACAAACGTGAGCCCGACGACTGCTGGCAGCCAGAGCCAGGGAAAGTCCAACAGCGCAGCAGTCAGTTGGCGCCAATCGCTCCAAAACGCCAAAGCTCCATAGACCAACAGACCAAAGACAAGCGAAAAGATGATTTTTCGAGTCAGATCAGCGCTCATGCCGGAAGGATAGCATAGATGGTGAAAGAGGAAAA
>QEUW01000145.1 GCA_003577005.1 Chloroflexota bacterium
GTAGCCGGTGTCCTCGGTTTTGCCGGTGTAGCGGGGGCGGCCAGTAATATTGCCTGGTTCCTCTTTGTCTTGTTTTTGATCCTCTTTGTCGTGTCTCTGATTATGGGACGAAGAACAGCGGTCTAGGAAGCGGTTTGAAAAGTGGCTGCCAGGCGCCACAGGTGCATCGCATGTTAGGTGTACAACGCACCAAGCCGTTTCAAACAGCTTCTTCGATCCTCGAAACCCAACCGATCCAATCTCTGTACCAAAAAATACAAACGGGGAACAGCTGCATCCACAGTTGTTCCCCGTTTTATTGCCGCTCATAGCGCTCTCCACATCCCCAAAAGTGGCGACAGCGTGCCAATCTATGCTACCATGTTCAATTACCGGTATGCACGAAGTGGGCCGGGGCCAGATGTGTCCAGTGTTGCGGGCAAGTCTTGAAGCTACCCGGCCTAGCATTCGGAAGGTTCTCTCGTAAATCTCGGCCAAAACGCCGGATTTGCCAGTCCAGAACGAACAGGTCCGCCCTAATTTCGAATGTCTCCGGGGGCTGGAGTTCTATCGATGCAACTTTGCGTCTGGGTTGCAGACTATTTGCAAGCCAGACGATAATAGGCCGTGAAACCTGTTTATGCCTGAGTCGCTGTTTGTCGGTCTGGTTTTGGTTGGTTCGCTTGTCCTTTTCATCTGGGAGCGCTGGCGATATGATGTCGTCGCGATGGTGGCGCTGCTGACCCTGACACTGACCGGCATTATTCCGGCTGTGGATGCTTTTGCCGGTTTTAGCCACCCGGCGGTTATTACGGTGGCGGGTGTGCTGGTCATCACACGAGCCATGGTCAATTCTGGGGTAGTGGATGTGTTGGCACGCTGGCTTTTGCGGGTGGGCGCCCGCCCCGGCGCCCAGGTGGTGGCCATCACCTTGTTGACTGCGCTCTGTTCGGCAGTGATGAACAATGTGGCTGCCGTGGCGTTGCTCATGCCCGTTGGCATCCACGTTGCGCGGCGCTATCATTTTTCGCCCTCGCGCCTGCTCATGCCGATGGCCTACGCATCGTTGTTGGGCGGCATGACGACGCTGATCGGTACACCGCCCAATATCATCATTGCCCTGTTGCGCACACAGGCGGGGAGGCCATCCTTTGGGATGTTCGACTTTAGTCCGGTGGGGGTGGGTGTGGCAGCGGCTGGTATCGTGGTCATGTTGCTCTTCAGCCGCTGGCTACTGCCTGACCGGAAGCGCCAGCTTACAAGCGAAGAGATGTTTCACATCAGCGATTATCTGACCGAAGTGCGGCTGCTGCCCAAGTCCAAATGGGTGGGGAAGCAATTACGCGAGATCCCACCGCTGGCGAATGGAGATGTCATCGTCGCCGGCATCATCCGCAATGAGCAACGATCGCTGGCGCCGTCGGGGTTGATCTATCTGGAGGCTGGCGATATTCTCATTGTCCAGGCCGACGCCGCAACGATCAAAGAGATGGTGGATGGTGACAACCTGGAACTAGTAGGCAGCAAAGGTCTGGATGAGCGCATCCTGCGCTCGAATGAAGTGGGGCTGGTTGAGGCGGTAGTGACGCCGGGGTCGCCCATGGTGCTGCGGACGGTGCGTGACCTCGATCTACGCCGGCGCTTTGGCATCAATCTACTGGCGGTAGCGCGCCAGGGCGCTGATCTGCACAACCGGCTCGGTGATGTTCATTTTGCGGCAGGGGATGTCGTCCTGCTGCAAGGGCCAAACGAGTCGTTGACCGAGGCGCTGCCGGGGTTGGGCTGTCTGCCCCTAGCCGGGCGCAACCTACGTCTCGGCCAGCCGCGTCGACTCTGGTTTACGACCAGTGTCTTTGCGGGTGCAATTGTGGCGGCCACAGCCGGTCTTGTACCCATCGAAGTTGCCATTGCCACGGCGGCGACCATCCTGGTGATCTTTGGGCTGGTCCCGTTGCGCGAGCTATATACCAGCATCGAATGGCCCGTCATCGTGCTGCTGGGGGCGATGATCCCGGTAGCCGATGCGTTGGAGACGACGGGCGGCACAACCTGGATCGCCGAACAATTCTATGGGCTGGCCGGGCAATCTTCGGCGGTGTTGGCGCTGGCGGTTGTGCTCGCTGCCGCCATGATTTTGACGCCATTGCTCAACAATGCGGCGGCCGCGCTGCTGATCGCCCCCCTGGCAATCAGTATTGCCCACCGCTTTGGCGTCTCGCCTGACCCATTTTTGATGGCGACCGCCGTCGGGGTGTCGTGCGATTTTCTCACACCTATCGGGCACCAGTCCAACACACTGGTGATGGGGCCAGGCGGCTACCGCTTTGGCGACTACTGGCGATTGGGTCTGCCGGTGGAGATCATAGTCTATATCGTGACGATCCCGCTCGTACTCTTCTTTTGGCCGTTATGAACGGGGAGTGGAAAAAAGGGGATGGCAAATGAATCGGCTCAAGGAGATGGAAGCAATTGCCCGTGAGGTAGAGCAGCTTGAAGAGTCGCCGCTCTATGCATATCGGGTGCAGAATGGTTTTAAGGCCGTGATTGGGGAAGGGCGCGTCGATGCGAACATCCTCTTTATCGGCGAAGCGCCCGGAGAACAGGAGGCAAAGAGCGGGCGCCCCTTTGTCGGTGCATCGGGCCGTCTTCTCAATGAACTGCTCGGTTCGACTGGCCTCCAGCGCGAGGATGTCTACATCACCAACGTGGTCAAGGACCGGCCACCGGAGAATCGCGACCCGACACCGGCCGAGATCGCGCTCTATGCACCGTTTTTGGTACGGCAGATCGAGATCATCAGGCCCAAGGTGATCGCCACGCTGGGTCGTTTTGCAATGGAGTTTGTGCTCAACCTGTTCGAGATGCCCGAACGAGGAAAGAAGATCAGCCAGTTGCATGGGCAGCGGCTACGCGCCCAGGCCCCCCACGGAGAAATCGCCGTGGTTCCCCTCTACCACCCGGCCGTGGCCCTCTACACGACTGCCCAACGCCAGACCCTGGCCGACGATTTTAAGACGCTCAAGGAATTTGTGTGAGCTCTCCCGGTGCTTGCACACGCGACAGCCAGAACCGTACCCGGCGTAGCGGCAGAGATGCTGGCCGTAGCTCCACCCTACCGCAAATCTACGCGCGCCCCGGGAGAAACCCTGGTAAGTTGGCGCGCCCAGGGGGTTCCTGGCTTGGCGCTGAGCCAACGAAAAACACTGTCGTGTGTTCTGGTGACTTGACCGGTATACGTCTGCAAGTATATAACCCGTAGACCAGTCTCGTCTCAAGCAACGAATATTCCAGGAATAGAGCAACCTGTAACCGGCCGGATAATCTACGGAGGACCAATGGCAACAAGAACCTGCAAGGTGGGCGTCCACGGGCGGAATGATGAAACCTTTGAGGAAGGCGATTATCAAGCTATCCGCGAGGCGAGACTTGAAGTGATCAAAATGATGAGCCATACCCGGCGCGATGTCTTCCAACGCATCAAAGGCGAAAACCCAGACATCGAGATCATCACGCGGCTCTTTCACGGCGGCGGCTTTATCGAGCCGGGCCAGTTTATCCAGGATATGCTCCCGGTGATGGCCCAACTTCAACCCTTTTGCACTATGTTTCAGATTGGCAACGAGCCAAACCACGCCGCACGCATCGAGGGTTGGGGCAAGGAAGATGACGACGCCCGCAACTTCAACCAGTGGTTTCTACAAGTCTATAGTGCGCTGAAGCAAGCGCACCCCTGGGCGCAACTGGGTTTCCCTGGTCTGGCTGTCCCCGACCCCGCCCACCGCGACCGCGCCTGGCTGCGGCTTTGCCGCGACGCCATCGACCGGGCCGACTGGCTGGGGTGTCACTGTTACTGGCAAACACCGCCAGGTGGTGGCTCGGTCATGCTGGAAGAGCACAGCGGTTTATGTTTTAAGTACTATCACGAAATGTATCCCAACAAGGTGATCCATATCCTGGAGTGCGGCAACTCCAACGGTCAAAACCCTGCCTTCTCCACCGACGAAAATCTCTATGCCGACGAATATGTCACCTGGCTCAACGAGGTCTTCAAATCCCCCTATATTGGGTCGGCCTCTTTTTTTATCCTCTCTTCGCCCGACCCGGCCTGGCGTTCATTCGCCTGGCGGCGCAATGGGCACATGACCAGCATTGTGGCGCGCATCGGCGCGATGGCGCGCCCGCCATTGCGCCCCGTCTCCACCGGCCAACCACCGGTTACACCACCAGCCACCGGCGGCGTGACTGGCGGTCCGGCGCCCATCGGCGTCCTCCCCAACGTCTTTACCAACCAGCACCTCATCAACGCCTTCTTCTTTTTGGCCGGGGAATTGGGTATCAAGGGCGATGAGCTGATGGCAAACGCCGGGTTGGATGTTCTGCAACTGGCTGCCAGCGAACAGACACGCCAGCTCCGCTACAGCGGCACACCGGTGGACAATCTGCCCGGCCTGGCCGACGATGTGCGGGCGCGTATCAAGGCCAATCTGGTGCGCGAGTTGCGCAACGTCAAACGCTGGACAGGGGTCGTCAGCGCACCGGCCGGCCTCAACCTGCGCACCCAACCCAGCAGCGAAGCAGCAGTGCTTCTCACTCTGGCCGACCAAACCGAACTGGAGGCGCTCAACGACGATGATCCCCAAAGCGAGTGGCTACTGGCCGCTACCACCGATGGCGCTGCTGGTTTTGTTGCCCGCCGGTTTGTCAAACGCACGGATATCCCAACACCGGTAATCCCCAGCCAGCCGCCTGTCGTAACGCTATCACCCACCGGGCAGCCGGTGCAGCGTCTGCCTGGCTTTTTCTGCTCGGATACCGCTCTCGCCACTATCCCGCTGGCTGCCACCGATCCTGACGAGATTGTCTTGGCCGCCAACGCTGGCGACGGCGCTCGCCGGCTGGCGGGCATCTGGAACCGCTACGGCGGGCTCCTGCGAGTGTTGGCCGACAAAATGGGCATCGACCCGGCGGTCGCCGTGGCCGTCCTGGCAGTCGAATCGGGTGGCGCCGGTTTTGCCAACGGTCGCATGATCATTCGCTTTGAAAACCATCTTTTCTACGAGGAATGGGGCAAAGACCACCAGGAGTTTTTCTTCCAGTACTTTACCTTTGGCAAACCGCGCTGGCAAGGCCATACCTGGCGCCCCAGCCCCAATCACCCCTTCCAGGAGTTCCACGGCAATCAGGATGCCGAATGGCAGGTGCTCAACTTTGCAATCCGCCTCAATGACACAGTAGCCAGGCGGTCCATCAGCATGGGCGCGCCGCAGATCGTGGGCCGCAACCACGAACGCATCGGCTACCCGACCGTCCAGGATATGTTCAACGCCTTCAGCAGTGACGAACGTGCGCACATCCTGGGTCTCTTCGATTTCATCCGCACAGACCCGATGATGGCGCAGGCGCTCCGCACCGGTGACTATCTGACCTTTGCCACTCGATACAATGGAGAAGGCCAGGCTCCGTTCTATGCCGACCTGATCCGGCAATCGGTGCAAGGCTTTCAGACTCTGCGCACCAGCCCAGCAATGGCTAGCCTTACCCGAGGTGCAGAGGGTGGCGCAGCGCTCGACCCGGCGCTGGATGCTGCCGTTGCCTTCCTCCCTGGGCCGCAACCACCTGGGGTGTCACGAGAGATAGCGCCAACCACCGCGCCTGCCGGGGATGCACACCATGTCGAATTGCCCGTACCCGGGCTACCTGGCGGCCAAGAAATCGACCCGGAACTGCTAGCCGCCTGGCGCAAGCATGTCGAACAGGGCCTGGAGAACAATAACATCATGTTCAACCGGGTGCTGCGCGCCTTTATGACGCCCTACTACCTGACCATTACCATGTACATTCTGCTCTTTCTGGTCGGTGTTGGGCTCTTTGTCACCGCCGCCTGGCTCTCCTACGCCAACGGCGCCGACAACACAGCCTACTTTTTTGGCGGCCTGGGTGTTGCCACCTTTCTCGCCTTCTTTGTGAGCAAACCTTTGCGGGCACTTGAAGAGAACTTGCAGTTCATCACCTGGCTTGGCATTATCTACAACACCTACTGGACACGCCTGCTCTACATGCAGGACAGCACAAGCGTTCACACCGATCTAAAAGATGCCACCAGCCAGGCTGAGCAGAGCATCGACAGGCTGATCGACAAAAACACGATGCTGAGCAAGGAACGTCCTGGCTTTAGCATTCGCTGATTTTCAGTATAGGTGATAGCCAACCTGATACGCTGCTACAAATGGTTTTCTATCATTTGCACAAGCCGTTTCAGGCTGAGCGGTTTGCTGATGTAATCGTTGGCGCCGGCGGCAAGCGTCCGCTCGCGGTCGCCGGGCATAGCCAGCGCGGTGAGCGCAATGATGGGGATGGTGCTGAATCGCTCATCGGCGCGCAGCAGGCGGATCGCCGTAATGCCATCCATGTCGGGCATCTGGATGTCCATGAGGATCAGGTCAGGGCGCTGAATGCGCACCATAGGCATCACATCGGCGCCGGTACGCGCCACCTCAAGCCGCACCCCCTTTGCTGTCAGATAGTCGACCAACGTACGGATATTGGTTTCGTTATCTTCAACAATGAGAATCAGCGGGCGATTGTCGCGGGTTGTTCCCCCCACAGATGGAGCGGTTGTATACGGTGCGGGTACAGGCCGCTGCACCGGCGGCGCAAAGACGTTGCGCAGCGCCTGACTGAATTGATGGCGCGAGATGGGCTTAACGATGCGCTGGATGGGCGGTTCGCCTGCGCCATTTGTCACATCGGATGGCAACGTATCGGAGATCACTGAAAGGACGAGTAGAGGGATGGTGTGCGTGTCCGGGTGCTGCCGGAACTCGGAGAGCAGGTCTATGCCCGGCCAGGCAGAGTACAGGACGTCCATGATGATCAGGTCGGGCCGGACGCGACAGGCCGCTTCGACCGGGTCCTCATCTTCGGACACAACGATGGTCTCGGCTCCTACCTCCAGCAGATAGCGCCGTATTTGTTCGACGGTGGCCGGAGAGTTGTCGATGAGCAATACGCGGCGCAACCGGGCCAGGATCGCTTCGGTCTCGCTGTTACCCTGAGCAAAGGCTGGGAATTCTGGTTTGTGCCACGGGAGCGTCACCGTAAATCGGCTGCCGCAACCGATCTCGCTGCTAACGCTGACACTCCCGCCGTGCAGTTCGGCCATCCTGTAGACCAGGGCCAGCCCCAGGCCACTCCCTTCATGGTGCCGCGCCAGCCTGCTGTCCAACTGGACAAAGGGTTGGAACAGGCGTTGGATATCGGCCTCAGCGATCCCCACTCCCGAATCCGAGACAGCAAAGCTAACCCACTCTTTTTGCGGGTCGCCCACCACATCCAGGCCGATCTTGCCCCCTTCAGGCGTAAATTTGACCGCATTGCTCAACAAATTCACCAAGATCTGTTTGAGGCGCCGTTCGTCGGCCTGTAAGATTGTGACCGCGGGGTCAGGCGTATAACAGATCTCGATCTGCTTCTTATAGGCGATCTGCCGCACCAAACCCAGGCTGGACTGGCAGAGACTCTCCACATCGACGGGTTTTGGTTCGAGGATGAGTTTGCCTGCTTCGATCTTGGACACATCTAGAATATCGTTGATGAGAGCCAGGAGATGGCGGCCACTCTCCTCGATATTGCGCAACGCACGCACCTGGCGTTCGTGTAGCGTCCCGTAGACTTGTTCCTGCAACGCTTCCGAGAGCCCCAGGATGGTGTTCAGCGGCGTGCGTAGTTCATGGCTCATATTGGCCAGAAATTCGTCTTTCATGCGGGCGGCGCGAGCCAGTTCAGCGTTTGCCCGGCGCAGGTCGGCCGTTTGCTCCTCGACCCGCCGGGCAAGTAATGTGCGTTCTTCGGCCAGCGCTTCTTCCGCCAGCCGGCGGCGTGTAACATTGCGCAAGGTCAACAGGGCGCCGGTCCGCCGTCTGTTGCGGCTGTACAATGTGAGGTAGACCAGATCGACATAATAGACCCCTCCGTCGCAGGGCAACACTTGTTCCCACGAGGTCGAAGTGGCGCCCTGGGTACGGCCCTGCTCATCCCAATTTGGCAGCAACCGGGCCACCGGAACCCCTAGCGCATCCTCCCGTTCGATCTCCAGCAACGTAAGCGCTGCCGGGTTGATGTCGACCACCACGTTGTTGACATCCAGGACAATCACGCCGTCGTTTAGACTTTCGACGATCTCGCTCCGGGCGGCGGGCAAAAAATCCCAGATCTCAAAACGAAAGGCATACCACGATGCCGCCGTACCGGCTGTGGCCAGCGCAAAGGGTGTCAGGTCCAGCGGATGGAAGGGGTTTAATTCCATCACATGAACAAAGTTGACCAGCAATGGGAAGAACGCGGCTAGCCCCAGGATGGCCAATTGCCAGCGTGGTACATCCGGTGCGCGCGTGAGCATCCGCACAAAAAAGAAAGTTGCCAGGAGAATCAGGGTATAGGAGTAACCTGTATGCACCCAAAAAAAGGCTCCCCGTTCAAACGCAAGCTCGGGCATCTCGCCGGTCAGTGTGACGCCTTGCCACAAAAGCTGGTGGAGGTGGTCGTTGGTCCAGGTTAAACCAACGAAGATCACTGGCTCGATGGCCAGCGCCCACGGGAGCCAACGCGGAGCTTGTTTGATACCCCTGTCAAACTGGTACAAAAAAAGTGCCCAGGGCCCAGGCACAAACACCAACGTAGTATAGACCAGTTTGTGCCACAAGAGTTTGAGCGCAAACTCGGCCGACATGATCTCGAGTGCATAAAAGAGCGACCAGGAGGCCAGACCCACCGAGGTGAAGAGAAAGGCAACGACTCCAGGCTCGCCGCGCCGACTCCAGGCATAGATCGCCAGCGCAAAAGTAATAGCCGAGCCTATCAGCAGTGGAACCGCTAGAAAGGGGGCATACGGATGCATAGTTATGCTCAGTTGATCTTGAGTGGCGCCGGTGCGGTAGCGTCTCCGGTCACACACGGGTGTAACTTACAGTCTATCCCGGTCGGCGTAAGTTGTCAATAATACCGTCAGAAAAGCCTCGCTTTCCTGCCTTGCGGTTTGACGAAGCGCGCGCTCTGTTTTAGGATTGGGCCAACATATGCACAGGTTGTGCCACCTCTGTGACCAGGGAAATACTTATGTCTACCGAACTGTCTCCAGAAGAAAAAATTGAACGCTGCCCACCGGCTTTGCAACAGATCATCCGCGACTTTCGCGACGCCGAAGCGCGCGAACGGCTTGACTATTTGCTCGAATACGCCATGGATTTGCCTGACCTGCCCCCCCGCCTCCACAGCCACCGCGAGCAGATGGAGCAGGTGCATGAATGCCAGACACCGGTCTTTCTTCATACAGAGCGCGAAAACGGCCACGTCGCCTTTTTTCTTGATATCCCGAGGGAGTCGCCAACAGTGCGCGGCTATGCCGGCATTCTCGTTGCCGGTTTTGACCAGGCCACACCAGAAGAAGTGCTCAACACGCCCGACGACATCTATTATCTACTAGGACTACAAGAAGTGATCACACCGCAACGCCTACGCGGGCTGCACGCCCTGCTTTCGTATATGAAACGACAGGTGCAGCAGTTGGAGGGTGAAGAATAGACGATAGACGATGGTCCATTGCCTATCACCCATGGTCCACCGTTCACCGTCCCACACTGGAGACAGAGATGCGCCCCGCTACACGAACTGCCGAGTTTGGCGAGTCTACCATCCGTGAGATGACCCGGTTGGCGTACCAACATGGTGCCATCAACTTGAGCCAGGGCTACCCTGATTTTGACCCGCCAGCGGTGATGCTCCAGGCCGCGGCGGATGCGCTGCTGCGTGGGGCCAACCAGTATTCGATCACATGGGGAGATCCGGCACTGCGCCAAAAGCTGGCGGCTATCTATACACAGCAACTCGGCTGGGAGGTGGACCCCGACCTCCACATCACGGTCACGTGCGGCGTCACCGAAGGGATCGCGGCGGCGCAGATGGCGGTGCTCAACCCCGGCGATGAGATCCTCATCCTCGAACCGGCGCATGAGAACTTCCGGCCCGCTGCGCTCATGGTCGGTGCGGTGCCTCTGGCTGTCCCGCTCGAAGCGCCGGCCTACCGGCTCGACCCTGAACGGATCACCACCACCATCACCCCGCGCACACGCGCGCTGCTGCTCAACACGCCCCATAACCCCACCGGTCGCGTCTTCGATGAAGAAGAGTTGGATGCGGTGGTCAAACTGGTGCTCGACTACGACCTGATTCTGATCACCGATGAGATCTACGACCGTATTCTGTACGATGGTCGCCGCCACCGCTCACCCGGCGGTTTGGAGCCACTGCGCGAGCGCACCATCACCGTAGGCGGGCTGGGCAAATCGTTCGCCGTCACCGGCTGGCGGCTGGGCTATATCATCGCCCCGGATGCGGTTTCCACGGCGATCCGCAAGATCCACGACTATATGACCATCTGCGCGCCTACGCCCCTTCAGGCTGCGGCCGCGGTTGCGCTCGACCTGCCGGCCAGCTATTTCGACGAGATGGCTGCCAGCTATCATCAGCGCCGCGACATCATGATGAGCACGCTCGAGGAATTGGGCTTCCAGGCCACGCTGCCCGAAGGCGCCTATTACACGATGGCTGACTATACGCAGATGGACATCCCCCAGGCGCGGTGGGATTCGACCCGCTTTGCCCACTGGATGACGAGGGAGATCGGCGTTGCGGTTGTGCCGGGCACCAGTTTCTATTCGTTGCCCGGCTACGGACAACACAGCGTCCGCTTCGCCTTCCCCAAAAAGACTGCCACTTTGCGAGAGGCCGCCGAACGCATGATGAAGATGAATGCGTAGCGCAGCTTGAAAATCCACAACTGAATCGGTTCTTCATCCGAGGACACCTATGTTTGACTTTACTGCGCAGGACTTTGTTGCCTTGCTTTCGCTGACCGCACTGGAAATCGTGCTAGGCATCGACAACGTGATCTTTATTGCCATCCTGGCCGCCAAACTGCCGCTGGAGCAGCAAGCGCGGGCGCGCACGGTTGGCATTGCGTTGGCGGTGATCACCCGTGTTCTATTGCTGCTTAGCATTGCGTGGATCATGGGGTTGACCGCCCCGCTCCTTACGATCCTGACCAACCCAATCAGCGGGCGCGACCTGATCTTGCTGGCCGGCGGGCTCTTTTTGATCGGGAAGAGCACCTTTGAAATCCACGAGAAGATCGAAGCCGCCGAGCACACGCGCGTTGCTCCCGCCCTGGCTACGTTTACCAGCGTTGTCTTTCAGATCATCGTGATTGATATCGTCTTCTCACTCGACTCGGTGATTACGGCTGTGGGCATTTCTGGCAATCTCATGGTCATGATCCCGGCCATCATCGTTGCGGCGGCGTTGATGCTCTTCTCGGCCGGCGCCATCAGCCGCTTTGTCGAGCGCCACCCCACGATGAAGATGCTCGCCCTGGCCTTTCTCATCGCCATCGGTGTCTTGCTGGTCTTTGAGGGCTGGAACCCAGAAGCCGCCCACGATCTCCACCTGCGCAACTATATCTACTTTGCCATGGCTTTCTCGCTCACTGTCGAGTTGCTCAACATGCGGTTGCGGGGCAAAGCTGAACCGGTGCATCTTCACAACCGGCCATCGCTGGCAGAAGCGACGGCGGCCCCGGCAACTGTTTCTGCCGGGGCGACAGCGCCGCCAGCCCAGCGCCGCAGCCCCAAACGTCGCAATCGACGTTGAGAAGCAACTTTCACAGGTCGAGTTCGTCGAGCGTCACCAGCCCCTGTTTGAGTGCATAGAGCGCCGCCTGGGTGCGGTGGGCGAGGTGCAATTTAGTGAGGATGTTACCCACATGGGTTTTGACCGTCTCTTCGCTGATGGTGAGGCGGTCGGCGATGGCGCGGTTGGTGTGGCCGTGCGCCAGCAGGCGGAGGACGGCCCTCTCGCGTGGGGTCAATTCAGTCCGGGCATCGCTGCTGCGCAACAGCTCCTGGAGCACCGAGCCAGCCACTGCCGGGTCGAGCGCCGACTGGCCCCGCGCCGCGCTGCGCACGGCGGCCAGCAGTTCCTCCGGCGCAGCATCCTTGCGCACATAGCCCAGCGCACCGACGCGCAGCGCTGCAATGACACGCGCCTCGTCGGTGAAGGCGGTCAGCACAACCACCTGGGTCTGTGGCGACCGCAGGCGGAGATGGCGGGTCGCTTCGATGCCGCCCGGCATGAGCACATCCATCAGGACGACTCTACTCCTGGGGCTTTCTTGGTGTGCCCGCGCTCGCCGACCGGATCGACTAGTGGCGCGCCGCGGTGGCCGAGCATTGGGCCGACCCCGTCCGCACTACCCAGACGCTGGTGCATCTGCCCGCCGCCGCTCGCACCGCGCTGAGCCGCCTGCTCGCGCTGGGCGCTGCGCCCCTCAGCCTGATTGTCGGCGAGTATGGGGCGCTCCGTCTGCACCGGCCCCGCCGCGAGCCCCCCTCGGTCACCGAACTGCTCTATGAACGGGGTCTCCTCTGTCCTGCTGACAATCGCTCCTGGTCACGCACCACCCGGCTGGGTATCCCGGGTGACCTCATCCCCCGCTTACAGCCGCACTTGCCGGGTGACCCCATCCCCTCGTTGCCGCCTTCCGCCGGCCAACCTGAGGTGCCGTTTGCGTTGCTGCATGACATTAGCCGTCTCCTCATCCTCTGCCTCGCGCCAGGGGTCTGCCAGCAGCCAGCGGCGCGCTGGCTCAAACCCACTGCGCTACAACAACTTAACCAGCAGTTGCGCCAGCCCCTCGCACTGTCGCCTCGCTCCACGCACAAGCAGACCCCCTATCTGCGCCGGCTCATGTTGCTGGCCGTGGCTGCCGAGCTGCTCCACCAGGGCGAGGTGACCCCTGCCGGCTGGTGCTGGCTGGCTGAATCACCTGTAGCCCAGTGGCGTACACTTGTCTACGCCTGGCGCGATGCTGACTTCACCCTGCGCCGCTCGTATCAGAGTGATGATGAGCCGCCCACCCCTCCAGTTCCCTGGCCGCCCACCCTCTGGCGCTATCTGGCTCGCCAGCCGGCAGCCTTTACCTCCGCCACCCTCACCGATGCGCTCATCGGGCAAGAAACTGGCCTCAACACTTTCTTTGCAGTCCATTTTGAGTCGCTTGCCCAGGTGGACCAGGCGGTAGAACACGCCTGCGCCTGGTTGCGCCTATTGGGGGTTGTGGAAACCGTTGTTCCGGTCGCCGCTGATAGAGAGAAAGACGCCTTCTCGTCCTGGCGCCGACGGGCGGTCACTCCCTTCTGCATAGCCCCACGGGTGGCGCAGACTTGCATCGATTTGTTGAGATTCGCACAAGCTGCTCTAGCGTACACGCCGGCACTGCCCCATGCCCGTCGCGGTCTGCACGCCCACGCCGCTGTAGAGGGCAAAGTCGGCCAGCATCTGCAGCACAGCGAGCCAGTAGCGGTCGCCGCCGACCGCTACATAGGTGGCCTGACCCACGCCGCCGATACGCAGGGCGTTGTTCTTTTGCTCCACTACGCGGCTCTCCAGCCGGTAGCGGCTGAGCGCCACCATTTCCTCGCAAAAACGACGCATCTCCGGACTGAGCGTCACTGGGCTAAAGGCGTTCCACCGTTCCACCAGGCTGCCAAAGACGAGATTGGGCATGGGCACGGGCACGGTGAGCCCGGCAGACTTGAAGGCCGTGGGGCTGGCAAATTCCAACTTGACCTGGCGGGGTGGGCGTTCTCCGTGCAGCAGTTGGGCGGCGGCCAGTTCTTCGTAGGTGGTGGAGCCGCTCCAAGGGTCTTGCGCCCGGTCGCAGATGGCGGTCTCCACGGTGAAGGGATGGCCGTGCAGGGTCCAGATTGCGGGTCGGTCCTCCACCAGGGCGCTATGCAGCCCCTGGCTGATGCCGGCGCTGAGTCCAGTCATACGCACGGTGTAGCGCTCACCCGTGCGAATCGTCACGCTCTCGCGGTGGCAGGCGCCGCCCCACAGGCCGGAGCAGGTCAGCGGCTTGGGGCCATCACCCGCGTGGATGGCGGCGGCCAGCGCGGCATCGACCTGCCCCAGACGCTTGAGCGTTTCGGCATAGTTGGCGCGGCCCAGGTGCGCAGGCAGGATGGCGTCGGCTTCTGAGATGAGAGTGAGGAGGATGGAGGTCAGCATGGGTCATTGTTCAGTTATCATGAGGGGCGATGATAATTTCAATTGGTTCCAAGGGTTCGATAGCGTTTCACTGCTTATCGAAAACGCCAGGCATCATCTGCACCGCAACCCCGCTGCGGATACAAGTTGCAAACGCACCGACCGTCATCGCCGTAGTGCCGCCGGTGATGTCACAAATGAGTTCCCCAAGGCTGACCAGCACAAAAGTTAATATCGAATTGTGACTAAGTTCTAGGTAAATCAGGCGAATCCAGGGCATGCGAGCGTTTCCTGTCCTCCGATGATCAGTCAGCGAGTCCGCCGCGCATCCTCACGAACTGCCTGCAAATCCAGAATCTCCGCCACCTCATAGCGCCGGGGCAGCGCATCGGCTACGGGCCGCGTGCGCACCGCCGGTGGAAAGTAGCCCATGCGCCCGTGCAATTCGGCCAGGACCAAGGCGGCAATAAAATTGAGCGAAGGCAACACCACCAGGATCGGTTCGCCCTGCCACTGCGCCGGCGTCAGGTCGATCTGGGCAAGCAGCGCCTGCACCTGGGGCGCAAAAGACTGCTGCTCATCAAACTGCGGCAGCAGTTCGATGAGGCGAGTGATGGGCGTCTGCGTCAGCGCCTCGATCTGCGCAGCCTGGAGATCGGTGATAGGGTGGGAAAAGTTGAGCAGGAACATGATTGAATGCAGGGTCCTTCCATGCTATAGTGGGTGGTCAGGGGCCCAGCGCCCCTTATTCGGGCAAGCGGCCCCATCCCCGTTGTTGGAGCTTCTGACCGTGCGAGCCATTGAGCACCTGCACTACACCCGTGCGCCCAGCCTGACCGACCAGCGAATCCACGGCCATGAGCATGGCGTCGCTCTCGGCCTGGGGCGGCGGTTGGGCCGACAGGGTCAGCGTGACGGGGATACGTGGGCGGCGGTGCATAGGGTTGTTCCTTGAAGTTTTCACGATGCTAGCGATCTTCCACGTCCATCGCAGCAAAATCGCCCAGATCAACCCACTTGCCGGCGTCTGTGCTTAATAGCACCTGTCCTGTGTTCTCCGGCAGATCGACGGCCAGCGCAATCCGCACAAAATTACCCGGGTTCACATCGGTATAGGCGCTGCTGATCCCACCATATTGCCACTGGGCGTAGCCGGTTGCCGCACTGCTGCTGGTAAACACATTCCCCGCTGCGTCGGTGACCCACGGGTCGATGTTGCGGGCGAAATAATCGGTGCCACTCTGAAGATTGGTTGCGTCGATGATTACCACCAGATAATAGCCCATCGCCACGCGGGAGCTATTATGCCAATAGACCGCCTTGCGTTTATGGATCTCAGACACCTTGAAGCGCCAACCGTTTGCCTCGACCTCCTGCCCGATGGCAAGGATGCTGGCAGAGCTCTCGCTGCTCGTCGCAGCCACACTTTCTGTTGATTCAGCCGCTTGGGTGGTCGCATCCGCTTGTGCCGTAGGTGCCGGTGTGGGCGCAGCGGGGATATTGGCGGCAAGCGGCAGATCGGCCACGGCTGGGCCGTTGTCCACCAGGAAGGCGGCGATCCACTCGCCGCCGGCCAGTTGGAACCAGGTTCCGTCGGCATTGCGGGCCACAATCTCGAGCGCAGCGCCCGCCTGCGCGCTGCCGACGACGGCGTATTCGGTGCCGGGCCCGGCGCGCAGGTTGGCATTGCGGTTTGCCATCGGCGATCTACTGGCTGTGGATGCATTGGTTGCCGTCGCGGGGGTGACCGCGGGCTGCGGGTTGGCAAGCTCGCCCAGTTGAATATCCAGCGCGGTGATACGCGGGATTGTCACCTGGTTGCCCAACACCGCCGTATATTTCCGAAGCCCCTCGACCACACCCCAAACAGTGACAATGTCATCTTCCAGAAAACGCTCACGCCCATCGTAGTCCACCCAAATGGGATCATCCCAAGTACCGTAAGAACCTCTCGTCACCGCGACCCGCAGCGTGTAGCCAGGGTTCTCGCAGAAGAGGCAGCTATTCTCCTG
>QEUW01000745.1 GCA_003577005.1 Chloroflexota bacterium
GCGCCATGGTCACCAACCAGGGGTACCGGGGCTATGGCAAGTACCGCCTGGGCGGCGCCCTGCCCACGGACCATCGCTACACCGGGCAGAAGCTCGACATTGACACCGGCCTGATGTACTACGGCGCCCGCTACTACGACCGGCACATCGGCGCCTTCGTCTCGCCGGACACGCTCATGCCTGACCCGACCAACGTGTGGGACTACAACCGGTTTGGCTACGCCAGACTGAACCCCATGAAGTATAATGACCCCACCGGACATTGCTCGAGCGTAGCCGCCGGCTCGCCGGTCATGTTGGCCGATATGGGCTTCTGCTCAGGCGGGAGCCCAAGCGGGAAGAGTGGTGGTGGTGGTGGCGCGGTTGTACTCGTCGCCGGCGGCATGACCGCTGTGGCTGTCGGTTACCTGATCGGCCAGGCAGCGCACGACCTGGTGCAGGATGTGGGCGGCTATATCACGCCGGACACGGGACCCGCCGGCTCGACGGTGCATGCCGACCCGTTGCCGGTGAGTTCTTCAGCGAGCACGAGCTTCCCGTTGGTGGATGGCGGGCCGGAGACGAGCATTCCTGCCTCGACAGGGGTGTTCAATGATACGCTGAATGTCCTGGCTGATCCGCTGCCGGGGGTCGATCCGAGGGGACATATCGTCTATAATGAAGTTGGCCTTGCAAAGCAACTGCACGGCTTGCGTGAATCGGGGCACGCTCAAAGCAATACTACTACTGCGGTGATCAGTGCCTATGACGAGAATGGAAATCTTGTTTACTTCGTCGCTAATAATTATGGTTTGTCCCCTCAACAAGTGCAAGCGATTCAGGCTATGCCCAACGCCATCATCGTTCCCACACCAAGTGGAAATCGCCAGCATCCTGAGAAGCTCATTCTGCAATACGTGGGAATGAATCATCCGAACTATAAGTTGCACAGTGCCGGAGCAAGCTGGACGATTTGTCCAAGTTGTACGCAAGCGCTAGAGCAGAGCGGCGTCAATGTGCTAAACCCAAGATAGGTTGTGGAAGACAGAGCATGGAAGAATATACAAAAACGAAAGCAGACATCTCCCAAATTATTGAAAGACTTGCGTTTGCACCCTGTTTAGCGTTTGCCGCTACCTGCTGTGAGCGACTAGTCCTCAATTATCATGCTTTTTCAGTGGTCCATCATTGGGGTGATTCAGCCCCTCTCGATAAGGCTCTGGAATTGATTTGGGTCTCGTTAAAAACAGGGACATTCGAGTATAATGAAGCAAATATGCTGCTGAACTCAATCGAGGCAATCACGCCTGACCTCGAGAAGTTCAACTCGATTTATGTGTGGCAGGCACTCTACGCCATTGATGCCGTTAAGGCGCTGTTACAATATTATCTCTCACCAGAAAAACAGCACATTGTACACATCTCCGATCTATCAATGAGCGCGATTTACCACTATGTCCAGGACGTGGCTTTTCAGATGGATATATTTGCTGTCCCACCCCAAAAAACCAATGAGCTTTATGTGTGGGCGTTTACGGCCCCGATTTTCGTCACTGAACTGGCCGATCAAAGAAAAACTCTGGAAGTGCTGCAGATTCAGACTCATCTTTCCATAGATTTTCTTGATGACTTACGCAAAACAACCAAAAGGTCGGGAATCAACGCGATCGCGCGGGGGTTGGTAGTTGCGCCAGACCAACTTTAAATTTCGCAATCACCATAGATTTTCAGCAGGTGGAATGGCTTACCCCCCTAATGATCCTCTTTCTAATGGTGCAACAAGCACGGATTACAACAAGCTGCGGCTGGAGTACGACTACGACAGCTTTGGCAATGTCAAGACGCTGCGCGAGGCCAACAACGGGGCGTCGCCGCCGGCCACCTTCACTTTCAGCTACGACGCTCACAACCGCCTCACACAAGCCTTTGGTCAGAGTTATAGCTACGACAGCGCCGGTCGCATCACCAGCTACGAGGGGGTGAGCCACGGCTATGCCGCCGCCCCCGGCCACGGCGTCAACACCGTGGGCGGTGCGGACCGTTTTGACTACGACGCCAACGGCAACGTGACCCTCCGCAACAAAGGGCTGAGCACGCAGCAGACGCTGACCTGGAGCCACGAGAATCGCCTCGCCAGCCTCACGGCTACGGGTATCAACGAGAGCTATCTCTATGATGATGCCGGCATCCGGGTCAAGAAGGTGAGCGGCAGCAC
>QEUW01000746.1 GCA_003577005.1 Chloroflexota bacterium
GATCATATTCTGGTAGGCAGAAACAAATGGCTTTCACTCAAAGAGAAGTCACTGGGCTTCCCATAAGCTAAACCGGCAGACAAAACCTTCCATAATCCATAGAGGGTGCTGCTCATGGCGCCGCAGCACCAACAGAACGATTGGCAAAAGCTGCGCCATTCCTCTATAATCCCGCTATATCTGTATCCACATTAACAATCGACAGAGGACGGATAATGCAGCAGGCATAATGCCAAATCTTGTCCTGATCGCTGAGGCCGTTGAGCAGTCCAGCTACACTGCCAGGCACATCAGCCTGTTGCTCAGACAAGGACGCATCAAAGGCAAGAAGGTAGGCAGGATTTGGCTGGTCGATCTGGATGACCTCAAGCGGTACGAAGACGAAATGAATGAACTAGGCGCGACAAAATTTGACCCCACCAAAGGGGATGATCGGTAACTTGACACATTATTACTTAAGTAATAAGCTTATGGGCACGCAGGAAAGCGTGCCTTTTTTGTTGGCTGCTTTCTTGAGTGTAATCGCGATTACCGCTTGTTCTGGCTCGCATCGTTCAACAAACAGGAGGTGCTACTATGGCCGGCAGCGGCAGCGGCGGTTAATGCAGACGGGTGGTGAGGAACCGCGGCCTCATCACCCATTGTTTGCCCGTCTACCACTGCCACTTCAAGGTGTAGATGTCAAACGGATACACTCTGGTTGTTTCCCAGATCACCAACTGACGGCCATCGGGCAGGAGACGGAAATGCTCGGTGCCCAAAACCGTTGCTCGATTGTGACGGCGCTGGGTGAGAATCGCCCGTTTGCAGTGGCGGCCATGCGGGAAGATAACATTCATCTTGAGCCGGTGCGTTCGGCGGCGCACCTCGGTCTGCAGCCACTCCTCCGCCTTGGTGAAGGTGTTTTTCTCTGTCCGCTCGATGTGAAACTCCTCAATGTCTCCCTTACTTTTGGTCTCCCGCAGCGAAATCAAGATATTCCAGCGGTCGCCCTCTTGATACTTGTCCACGACGACTCCGGGCGTACATTTGTATCCTGCCAGGATCTCACCATCCCCCCAGGCATAGTCCTCGAAGGCAATGATGTTATTCTGCAGAAACCGCACCCGCTGTCGCTTCTTGAACAAGGCCATTTTGCCTTTGGTATCGGTGAGTTCAAGGGTCGATTCATACTCCAGAATCTCGTACATGTCCGGGTTGCCCGGCAGCCACCGATGAAGCGTGGCAAAAAGGTCAAGGAGCAGGATGATCCATTCAACGGAGAAATACGAGAGCAGCGTACGCACCAGCACCAGGGGAGAATGCCGGCCTTCCGTTGGACTGCTCATGTCTCTACTATACACGGCGGAATGTGCAACTTCAACAGCAGAGCAGATACACTAGTGTACAGACGCCGCTAGTAGGTGAGCGATGAGCAGGCTGCCTGAAGAGGAAAGCCCACGAGATGCCATTGGAGCAAAAAGGAAACAGCATCTCGTTGGGCATAGGACCCGCACAGCTTTATAAGCATAGAGAAATTCGCTCCGAACGCTACCTTCTAGACGTTTCTACTACCCAACGCCGTGATCAGGCCACGCTTCTCGGCCAGCACGGTCGCCATGGCAAGAAAGTCGTCTCTGGATAGCGTCCCCCTTTCCTCTTAAATCAACCCCCACTCCAGCAGCCAGGACCTATGGCCGTGCTCACAGACCCCGCTCGGTGCAACCCAACAACCGTCCGTGGCCGTACATTGACCGTACTCATCGACCCAATCCCACAACTCCTCAACCGTTGGCGGCATGTAGGGTGCATCTTCCTCCAACCACTCTTGAGGCTGGGTGATGGTCTTTTTTGCACCCCCAATCCAGCCTTGGGCACGCAGCATCTTCGCCCAGCAGTCGGCGTAGGCGGCCAGCGTCTCCTGATCGGCTTCGCCGGTGATGAGAAGCTCTCCGGTCCCCGGCTCCACCTGGCCAACGTACCGCGAGCCCAGCGTGTGGCAATGGATCACATAGGGAATCCAGTAGCTTCGCTCATCCAGATAGAACCGAATGTCCGGCTCCGGAACCGCCATGCCTTGGGCGTTAAACAGCAGGTAGCACACGCACATCTGCTTGCGCTTCACCTTCTCTTCAATGACCAGCACACCCCATCCGCCCATCGTGAGCTCGAGGTAAATCAACCCGGACGGCAGCACCTCGGCCTCGTAAA
>QEUW01000146.1 GCA_003577005.1 Chloroflexota bacterium
CGAAATGCGCCGGGGCATCGAGAATGTCGAGGTTGCCTGTGGGACGCCCGTGCTCATGCAGGGCTACAACAACGAAGACATCGCCAGCGGCATCGACGAACATATGATCCGCCAGCCGCTGGGCGTGGTGGCCGCCATCACCCCGTTCAACTTCCCGGGCATGATTCCACTCTGGTTTCTGCCCTACGCTGTGGCAACGGGCAACTGCTTTATCCTCAAACCGAGCGAAAAGGTCCCCATGACAAGCCAGATGCTCTTCGAGTTGATCGAGGCAGCTGGCTTCCCCGCTGGCGTGCTGCAACTGGTCAACGGCGGCAAGGAAACAGTAGATGCGCTGCTCGACCACCCGACGGTGCGAGCGATCAGCTTTGTCGGCTCGACGCCCGTGGCCAAATATGTCTACAGCCGGGCCACGGCCAACGGCAAACGCGCCCAGTGTCAGGGCGGCGCAAAAAATCCAGTCGTGGTCATGCCCGACGCCGATATGGAGACAACCTCGCGCATCATGGGCGATTCGGCCTTTGGCTGCGCCGGCCAACGCTGCCTGGCGGCTTCCGTGGCGATCACGGTCGGCGAGGCCAAGCACAGCTTCACCGAGGCTATGGCCGATGTGGCCACCAGCCGCCGCGTCGGCTACGGGCTGGACGAGGGGGTGCAGATGGGGCCTGTGATCACCGCCGACAGCCAAGCGCGCGTCGAGCGGCTGATCGAACAGAGCGCCCGCGAAGGGGCCAACGTATTGGTCGATGGTCGCAACCGCAAGGTCAGCGGCTATGAGGACGGTTACTTTGTCTTCCCCACCATCCTCGATGGCGTCAACCCGCAGGGTGAGATCGCCAAGACTGAGATCTTTGGCCCGGTGCTCAGCCTGATGCATGCCAACACCGTGGAAGAAGCGATCGAGCTGGTCAACAACCGTGCGTACGGCAACATGGCCTGCATCTTCACCAGCAGCGGCGCCGTTGCCCGCAAGTTCCGCTATGAGGCTGACGCCGGCAACATCGGCATCAACATCGGCGTGGCGGCGCCGATGGCTTTCTTCCCTTTTAGCGGCTGGAACGAAAGCTTCTTTGGCGACCTCCACGCCCAATCGCGCCACGGCGTCGAGTTCTACACCCAGACCAAAGTGGTGGTCGAACGCTGGCCGCAGGAGTGGAGCAGAACGTTTTAATGGTTAATGGTTCATGCTCAGTGGTTCATGCTCAATGATGTAATGGAGCGCCTGAAGTTAATGAGCATTGAGCATTTTGGAGTCACATCGTGACGAAAACAATCGGCATTGGCGTTATCGGCATGGGGTGGATGGGTATGGTGCATAGCCGCGCCTACCGTCTGGTGCCGGATCGTTTTTATGGTAGCGGCATTCGTCCGCGGTTGGTGATCTGTGCAGATGAAGTGGAGGCGCGGGCGCGTCAGGCGCAGGAGATCCACGGTTTTGCCGAGGCGACGACCGACTGGCGCCAGGTGGTCGAACACCCGGAGGTGCAGGCGGTCAATGTTGCCTCTCCCAACTTTATGCATCTGGAGATGGTGCGAGCGGCGGCGGCGGCGGGGAAACATGTGTTTTGCGAAAAGCCGGTGGGGCGCTCGCCGGAAGAAACCGCCGAGATCGAGCAACTTGCGCGGCAGGCCGGTGTTCTTTCCTTTGTTGGCTTTAATTACCGCTGGGCGCCCATGGTGCAGTACGCCAAACAGCTCATCGACGAGGGCAGGTTGGGGCGGTTGACCCACTATCGCGGGCGCTTCTTTGCCATGTACGGCAGCAACCCGTTGGGGTTGTTGACCTGGCGCTTCAAGACCGAATATGCGGGGTTGGGGGTGCTGGGCGACATCATGTCGCACGTGGTGGACATGGCGCATATGCTCTGCGGGCCGATCCGCCGGGTGGTGAGCAATCGCCGCACCTTCATCACGGAGCGCCCGCTCCCCATCCCCGGCCAGGGCACCCACTTTTCACTGGGCCACCCCGACGATCCGACCGGCCCGGTGGAAAACGAAGATTATGTGGGAGCGCTGGTCGAGTTCGAAAACGGCGTTCAGGGTTCGTTCGAGACCTGCCGCGCCATCTTTGGCCCAAAGTGCGAGATGTCCTTTGAGATCAATGGGACCAAAGGCGCCATCAAATGGAACTTTGAGCGGATGAATGAGTTAGAGCTTTATCTGCCAGGAGATAATCTTGCCTTTGATGGCTACACGAAGTTATTGAGCGGGCCTGCCTATCCCTTTCATGGCCACTTCAACCCCGGCGACGGCATCGGGATTGGGTACGAAGACTTGAAATGTATTGAGGCGTTTCATTTCTTACGGTCCATTGTGGAAGACCGCCAATACGAGCCTGGTTTCGCCAGCGCCCTCGCCCTGGCCGGCGTCCAGGCCGCGCTGATACGCTCCTGGGAGAGTGGCCAGTGGGAAGAAGTCAGCAGCCTGAAACGCAGTGCGTAATCCACACCACGCTCCACATCCAGCAAAACTTTTCAAGAAAAATCGATAGGATTTGAGCAAACATGGCACCAAGCATGATCAGCCCCTTTGGGCAGCCAATGCCCGGCCTGCGGATTCGCGAGGGCGCACCCGCCCTCACCCGGCCCACGAAAGAGGAAATCGCCGCCTTTCCTACCGAAGCAAAACAATTGATCGCCAGAACATGGTCCGCCCAGGAGCCGCTATTGGCGGCTGGACAGTATGATCTACGCTGGCTGGAAGGCCGGCATGTCCTGCTCGCCGGCGCCACCGGGCCGGGGTTGGGGGGGGCATTTGCTGTTGCCGTCTTGGGCGTAGGCAAGGCCGCCAGCCTGACGATCCTTGGCCGCGATCTCTCGCGCTCGCTCAACTACGAAACAGGGTTGGCGCTCCAGGCTCAGGCCGAGGCCGCCGGCTGGGGCAATCGCTTTCACTGGTTCAACGACGGCATGGCGCTCGAAGGTGCGCCGCTGGAAAAGCTGGTTGCCACACTCAAAGAGGTCGGGGCCCACCGCGTGGTCTACTTCAATACAGTGGCCGCCGCCCTCTCTGGCTTGCTTCCTGGCATGCCGCCTGTCTACGTCAAGGATGTGGATGCCGACGGGCTCTTCCAGTGGCAGCTCACGCCGTTGGATGACAAAGCCATTGAGGTCACCCGCTTTGTCATGGGCGAGATGGCTGTCCGCTTCCCAGGTGTGCTGGAAGAGAATGGGATTGGCGTGGAAGCCACTGTCTTCGCCGACTGGCGCGGCAGCCTGGACAAGATCAGCCGCGACCCGGCGCAGCGCGAATACGGTCGCCACGGCGCCTATTCTACCAGCCTCTATCTCCCCAAAGAGATCTTGCAGGAGGCGACCCGCAGCGCCTATGGGACAAAGCGCCTTGTGCTCGACATCTTCTATCCCATGATGCGGACGCGCGCGCTGCCACTCATCCCCGGCGGGCTGACCATTGCGGACATCAACGAGAAGCTCATGCAGAAAGAGGGTATCCGCCGGCTCGAGGTGCCCGAACTGGCGCTGGTAGGGCTCGACTTTGTGGGCAAGGCGCTCACCGAGGGCTACGACAACCCCTTCCCCCGCGCCGACCGTCACGACGCCCATCTGGACGAGTGGATGTTCGCAGTCGTGGCCCGGCTCACCGACGACGAGAACAGCGATTTTTACTACAAGCGGTGGCTGACGGTTGGAAGGTAGAAAGTAGAACAGGTAACGTTCTGTGCTCTACGTTCTACGTTCCAGATTACACCACCACCCAGCGCCGGAGGCCACCATCCTCTTCTAGCAACGTATAGATCAGACCACGCACCCAGATCATAGCGCCATTCGCAAAAGGTTGAACCTGTGCGGTCACCCCTTCTTCGCGGGCGGTGGCCCAGCCGATCTTTGCGCGCACATCGGGGTACTCGCGCCAGACCTTGCCAAAGCCGCGCACGGGTTGCAGCCGGTCCTCCGGCGGGCGCAGCGTCGCGTCCATTTCAGGATCGCCTTCGCGGAAGGTGTCCGCAAAGACGCGCCAGCTTCCGTCGCTGAAGAGCACATAGATGCGCTGCTCATCCCCGCGCCAGATCATGACGCCCTGCTCGAAGGTCTGGTAGGCGGCATCGACCGGCGCAGCTTGCTCGCTCTTCGCCCAACCCAAGCGGCGTTGTAGATCCTCGTTGCTCTCCCATACGCCGGCAAAGGTTCCCACCGGGCGGAAAAAGCCATCGGGCGGCTCGCCGGTGAGCGGAGGGGGGAGCGGGGAAAGCGGCTGCGGCGTGGGTGACGGACCGGCTGCCGGCGCCACCGGTGTCGTCACCGTTGATCCGGCGCCAACCACCGGTTCCCAGTTCAGCCCGGCAGGGTCAAGCCGCCAGAATTCACCGGCATAGGTGCCGACCAAAAGCTGGTGGCCCCCATCGGCCAGCGGCGGCGAAACGGCCAGGGAAGTGAGGGTATTGGTGAAGGTACGGTTGGCCAGCCGCTCATCGTCCCAGCGCTCGGCCAGGGCGCCGTTGTTGCGCAGCCGCCACAGGTTGTAGGCGCCGAGTACATAGATCGCGCCTTCATCATCGCCCGGCACCGGTGTGATAGAGAGAATTGTGGCGCCGTCAGGCCGGTCGAGTTCGACCGGTTCCCACGTAGCGCCGCCATCCACGCTACGTTCGATGCCCCGTCCATAGTCTGCACTGCGCACCGGGACAAGGGGAGCGGCTGCGATTCCGGGGATCAGTTCACGTCGCAGCGCGGGTGAGATCTCCGTGGTCGAGGTGATGGCTAATGACCAGTTCAAGCCGCTATCGGTCGAGCGGTGGATCGATGTGCCAGCCTCCCACGGCTGGATACGTTGATAGTGCGCGTAGGCCAGAACCGTCTCGTCGTTGGCGTAGTCAGGCGAGACGATCAAATCCTGGATGCGCAGATGAGTCAAGCCATTCCAGACAGGCTGCCAGCTCTCTCCCCCATCCACAGAGCGGAAGACGCCAAGGCCCAATGACTGCCGGTGATAGCCGCCGGCAAAGAGCGTGCGATCGGCGGCGTAGTTGGGCGAAATTGTGAGCGTCCCGGTCGCTTGCCCGTCGAAAAAGAGCCCATTGCGCAGATAGACCCACTCTTCGCCGCCATCGGTCGACCGGTAGACGGAGCCGGCCGCGTTGACCACAAAGAGCGTCCGATCCGCCGTATACGCTGGCGAGACAACGATCTGGTGGATCGGTTGTCCGGGTAGCGCGGCAACTTCCTCATTTGCCGGCCCGCCCACCGCAGCGCCGCTTTGAGCCAGGACGATCAAGATGTTGCGGCGGCTACCGTAGAGGCGTCCCCCATCCACATCATGATGCAAGAGACAGAAGCCGGAAGGAAGAACCCCCACCGGTTGCAGCGCAGCCAGATCGAGAACCCACCCGCTTGCATAGCCCTGCCCGGTGCTGCCGTTGACAAACAGCGGGCCGATACCGTCGCGCCAGGTCAGCAGCGAGCCGTCCAAATCGTAGACTCGCAGGTTGTTGAAGACGACGTAACGCGCATAGCGATCCGGGCGATAGCGACGCTCGGCCACCACCGGTTGGATCGTGCGCTCGCTGCCACACTGTTCCTGTATAACGGGTTGCGTGGCGGGATCATCCAGCAGTTCCAGCGTCGTGGCGTCGTAGAAACGCGGCGGCCAGATATAGCCCGCTCCCCCAGCGGTGGAAATCATCTGTACATCCAGTGCCAGCAGGTTCTCAGCGGCAAAGACGTAGGCAGCGTCGGCGCGCCAGCTACCGACACAGTCTGGACATGGTTGGTTTGAAATTTCGGGCAACAGCTCTTGTACAATCACGCCTTCGTCCGGGTCGGCCACATAGACCGTGTGGGCGACGATCAACACCTCGTTGCGCCGCGGGTTGTAAACGGGAATGCCAGCCTGTGGCAGATGGCCGATCGTTTCCAGCGTTGCTCCATCCAGCACACGGACAGGCGGTTCATCCTGCCCATAGGGAGATGAGAGCCGGCGGCCCACAAAGAGGCGATTGCGTTCGCTGTCCAGCGCCAGGTGTGTCGCACCGTTGATCGTCTGCGTAACGGCGAGTTGCTCTGTATCGACCACGGTGATAAGCGGATCAGGCTGGTAGATGCGGTCAGCGGGGGCCACAAAGAGACGGCGCCGGGCCGGGTCCAGCGTGAGTTCTCCTGCCGCCGGCAGGCTTGCCAGCGGCTCATAGGTGGTCGCGTCGAGCACATGAAGCTGGCCGGTCGAATCAGTGACGTAGAGACGATTAGCAGGCGCATCGAGACGTAGATCGAGCAGATGGTCATCGGGGCCGGCCAGCGTGACCTCGGCCAGGAGCACGGGCAGCGGGCCGTTGGCCGGACCGGGAGCAGTCGCCGCAATCGCCTCTGGTGCGGCATCCTGCACGGGTGTGCTAGCGGCTTCATCCGGGATCGTCGTCGTAGGGATTGCAGCGGGTGTACTCAAATCTACCGCGGCGGCGGGCGCGCCCGCCGCCGGCGTCAACGTCGCTACCGCGGTGGCCAGGCGAGCATTCTCGGTAGAAAGGGCAGCAATCGTCGCTTCGGCGCCAGGGTCGGACGCGCCAAAGTCGCAACCGGCCAGGATGGCAGCGGTCAGCAGAATGATCATAAACAGATGCATTAGGCGCATGTGAGACTGGTTCTCCGTCAATGTAACAAGCAACGTGTTGAAGTCTGTGCATAGGCTATGCAGAAAGATCCACATGCCGTTCTGCGTTCCGGGCAACGGTAAGAAACCAACGTTGCACCTCGCTACCCTCAGGCTTGTCGGGCCAGCTTGCGCTCAAACACGCATAGGCAAATACAAACGCCCGCAGCCGCCCCACAGGCGCGCCCATTTTCTCCGCCAGCAGCCGCACCGCTCCATGGCCATCGAAGTAGCGCAGAGCGACCACCGCATCCGATTCATCCTCCACACCAATGGGTGTGAGCAGTTTCAACACCACCTTCTCGTCATTACGATACGCGCCATACACATCGCCTCGCGGACTGCGCGCCAGTAGTTCGGGATCGCTCAGGTTCCATAGCCGTAGATAATCGTTCAAGTCACCGGTCATTGTTTCACACTATTTTTTGGTGGTGTTTGCATCCAGCCCTATGTTTGCACTTTTAGCGCAAAGGCGCAAAGGTGCAGAGACGCAAGGGATTTTTATCAGCCGCCCTTTGCGTCTTTGCTTCTCTGCGTCTTTGCGTTGAATCAGCTCTGCAAAGATAGAGCATCCAGGTAGCAGTTCACCCACAACTGTCAATTAGCCGTTGACAATTGACAATTCTCCCCCGCCATCTTAACATTACTGGCAATTGCACACAATCATGATAAACTCTGGCGTATGAACGGCGCCCTATCCGACATCCTTGTGATCGATCTTTCGCGCGTCCTGGCTGGGCCGTATGCGGCCATGTTGCTGGGCGACCTGGGTGCGCGCGTCATCAAAGTTGAGCAGCCCGGTAGCGGCGATGATACACGGCGCTGGGGGCCGCCTTTTGCGGCAAATGGGGAGAGCGCCTATTTTTTTTCCGCCAATCGCAACAAGGAGAGCATCACCCTCAACTTGAAGGACGAGCTCGGTCGCAACCTGCTGTACAAACTGGTGGCGCGGGCAGATGTCGTGATCGAGAACTTTCGTGTTGGGCAACCGAAACGTCTGGGCATCGACTACTTATCGCTACACGAAGTCAACTCACGCCTGATCTATCTCTCGCTCACCGGCTACGGCCAGACCGGGCCCTACCGCAACCGGCCCGGTTACGACGCCGTTATCCAGGCGCAGGGCGGCATCATGAGCATCACCGGGCCGACTGGCGAAGCGGGTGAACCGTACAAGGTCGGCGTTGCGGTGGTGGATGTCACTGCTGGGTTGCATGCCGCCATTGCCATTCTCGCTGCCCTTCACCACCGCGAGCGCACCGGCGAGGGCCAATACATTGACGTGGCGCTCTTCGACACGCAGTTGAGTTGGCTAGTCAACGTCGCCAGCGCCTATCTGGTTTCCAGTGAGCCTCCTGTGCGTTACGGCAACGCCCATGCCTCGATTGTACCCTACCAGACAGTGCCCACAGCGGATGGCTGGCTGATGCTGGCGGTCGGCAACGATGGGCAATTCTCGTCACTATGCGAGGTTATCGGATGCGCTGAACTGGCTGCCGACCCGCGCTTCGCTACGAATCCGCAGCGTGTAGCCAATCGGGCGGCGCTGATCCCGCTGCTCGAAGCGCACTTTCGCAGCCAACCAACCGCACACTGGTTGGAACTGCTGCTCGCCGCTGGCGTGCCATGTGGGCCGGTCAACGACATCCCGACTGCGCTGGCCGACCCACAGGCCCAAGCCCGGCAGATGGTGCAGACGGTTGAGCATCCACGTACCGGAACGATCCCACAGTTGGGGCCGGTGCCAAAGCTGAGCGCCACGCCCGCTGAGATCCGCAAGCCTCCCCCGCTCTTAGGCGAACAGACCGCAGCCATTCTGCGTGAATTCTGCGCCTTGGGCGATGAGGAGATCGGCCAGTTGCGCTCCGACGGAGTCATTTGAGACTGAGGACAGAATTCGAGCATTCTGCCTCGGCTGATCAGTTTGAGATAAATCTATAGGGTCCACTGGCACCCCTTTCCTCACTACACGAAAGGCCATGATATGGACTTCAGCCTCACACAAGAACAAAAGATGATCCGCGACCTGGCGCGCAAGTTCGCCAGCGAAGAAATTCTCCCCCACACCCGCCAGTGGGAAAAAGAACACGCCTTTCCGCGCGAGCTGCTCTACGAAATGGGCGAGCTAGGCTTTCTGGGTGTTCCCATCCCTGAAGAGTACGGCGGGGCCGGGCTCGACTTTATCGCCGAGGCCATCGTCTTTGAGGAGATCGGCTATGCCGATTCGAGCGTGCGCACGACCCTCTCGGTGCAGATGTCGCTGGTCGAACTGACGATCCTCAAGTGGGGGGCGGAAGAGCACAAACAACGCTATCTGCCCAAACTCTGTAGCGGCGAGTGGCTGGGCTGTTTTGGCCTCACCGAACCCAATGCCGGTTCGGATGCGGCCAACCTCCAGACATCAGCCCGCCGTGAGGGGGACGAGTGGGTGCTCAACGGCCAGAAGGTCTGGATCAGCAACGGCACCTGGGCCGACCTGGCCATCATCTTCGCCCAGACACAGCCGGGCAGCAAACACCGGGGGATGGTTGCCTTTTTGGTCGAAACCAACACACCCGGGTACCAGGCGCGCAAGATGACCGGGAAGCTCGGTCTGCTGGCCAGCGATACGGGCGAGATCTTCTTGGACAATGTGCGCGTCCCCGATAGCAACCGGCTGGGCAACGTGGGCGAGGGCTTCAAGGTGGCCATGAGCGCGCTCGACAATGGCCGCTATGGGGTCGCCAGCGGCTGTGTCGGAACGGCGCAACGTGCGCTTGATGTTTCTGTTCGCTATGCGAAAGAGCGTGTCGCCTTCGAACGACCCATCGCCGGCTTCCAGCTTGTGCAGGATATGCTGGCGCAGATGAAGGTGGACACGGAAGCGGCCCGCCTGCTTGTCTACCAGGCCGGCTGGGTCAAAAATCAGGGGCAGACCAGCACTGTTCCCGTCTCCATCGCCAAGCTCTTTGCCACCGAGGCGGCCAAACGCAACGCCGATATGGCGATCCAGATCCACGGCGGCTACGGCTATTCCGATGAATACGAGCCGGAACGTCTCTGGCGCGATTGTCGCGTCGCCAGCCTTTATGAGGGGACGTCACAGATCCAAAAGCTGATCATCGGGCGCGACCTGACCGGGATTTCGGCGTTTGAGTAGGGAGAAAGCAGCAACACAGAGAGCGCAGAGGTAGCACAGAGCACACAGAGATTTTTCAAGAAATACCTATGCAGGCGACTTTTGATGTGACGTGTGCGATCCCGCGTTCGGGGCGCACGTTTGAGAATATTCTGGCGCGCTTTCGGGCGTTGGGCGCCGACTCCCGCGAGGTGGAGCAGATCCTCGATATTACGGCGCGCAGCAAAGCGTTGAGCAGCACAGATTATTGTGAAGCGGCGCGCTTTCTGGACGCGGCGGTGCGCGAGATCCCTTGTTTTGGCCTGTTTGTGGACCGCAAACGCCGCCACCGCCCTTATCGCGTCGGCTTTCTCGGCCACGAGTGGACCTTCGATGGGGTGCGGGTGCGCGTCGAGGGCGAAGAGCCGCACAACGGGTCATCGCTCATCCGGCTGGATGAAATCGACTGCGCCGTGGTCGGTTTAGATGAACTGCTCACCATGACCCAGTACTATCTGGGCGACCCGACGGCTGTCACCAAGTGGGGGATGTATAATTATCATCTCGACAAACCCACCGACATTCGGATTGCCGGTTCGGCGCAGTTGACGCGCTACAACCCGGTGCTGCGCCAGGACGTTCAGGATATTGTCGGTTTTTTCCTCATCTCCAAGCCGAGCAGCCGTTTTCATGCCCCAGAGGCCGAACCAACGGGCAGAGGACGCCGGCGCAGCCAGCCCTACCCGCGCGATTTTCTTGCTCACCTGGAGCGCGATGGCCGCCGGGTCTTTGTCAAGGGGCGCTATCAGGGTGTGGTCGCCACCGCCTACCCAGAACTAAAGGTTGTGCCGGTGGAAGATGTGGAGGATGCCGTTGTCGAAGAGGGGCCGGGCAGCGTCGGGCTGGAGGTGGTGCAGACGGGCAATACACTCAAGAACAAAGGGCTGTTGCTCCACGGTGCGCCCCTCTTTCTCTCTGAAAGCCTGTGGGTGGCCGACTACCGTCGCTATCTCAAGAACGAGGCGCTCCAACGCTTTATCCAGCACGTAGAGCCGGTGGGTTATTTCGACGATGAGCGCATCCGCCATTTTGCCCTCTGGTATCTGGCGCTGGAGATCAACCTGGGCGACACCTGGATCAACCGGCCGCCGGTCACGACGCTCTTTTGTGAACAAAAAGATGTCAACCATGGTCTGCGCCCCTATCGCCTGCAAACCCGCTACTGGCGGCCCGATGACAATTACAAACAAGATGAAGCCATCGCCCTGGTTGAGCGTTCACGGCTCAAATTGAGAGACTATTACGAACGCTACAAAGCCGAGTTGGGGAACAGCCTGGTGTAGGATTATTTGAGGAGGGTCAATGAATGAGATAGTTCGCTTTGGCGTGATCGGCGGGAGCGGAATCTACCAGATGGAGATGTTGGCCGATGTCGAGGAGGTCGAGTTAACGACCCCTTTTGGCGCGCCCTCAGATCGCTATATCCTCGGCACCTTGCATGGACAGCGGGTGGCGTTCTTGCCTCGCCACGGACGCGGCCATTTCATCAGCCCCACCCGGCTCAACCAGCGGGCGAATATCTACGGATTTAAGATGCTCGGGGTCGAGTATCTCATCAGCGTGAGCGCCTGTGGCAGCCTGAGGGAAGGGATTGCGCCGGGTCACATTGTCATCCCCGGCCAGTTGTTTGACCGTACCAGTAACCGCGCGCTCAGCTTTTTCGATGACCCAGCAGCAGGCACCGGCGGGCTGGTCGCCCATGTGAGCGTGGCCGAGCCATTCTGCTCCTTTCTCAGCGACATCTGCTACCAGGCTGTCGCCGAAACCGGCAATCCGGTCCACCAGGGGGGCGCCTTTATCACCATCGAAGGTCCACGCTTCAGCACCAAGGCCGAGAGTGAAGTCTACCGAGGGTGGGGGATGGACATCATCGGCATGACGACCACACCCGAAGCGCAACTCGCCCGCGAAGCCGAGATGAGCTACGCCGTCATGGCGCATGTGACCGATTACGATGTGTGGCATGAAAGCGAGGGACCGGTCACGGTAGAAATGGTGGTGCGTACGCTGCTCCGCAACGCCGACGTCGCCAAAACCGCGGTAGCCAACACCATTCGTCTGCTGGCCGGCGCTGGCCCCTCGCCCCAGCATGGTGCCTTGCGCGATGCGATCATCACCAATCGCCAGATTGTGCGGCCCGAGGTGGTGGAGAACCTGCGCTATATTGTCGGCAAGTACTTTACAGCTTAGCGGTGGTAAGACAGAACACGCCGGCGATCCCAGGGCGATGCTTGACGCACTTGTTTTGGGATCCACCCTACGAGCGCTCAGATTTGGCTTTTTTGTTTGGCTGCGGTATACTAAAGAATGTTGTCATAATTTGAACTTAACAGCGCCCATCGCGCTTTGTCTTACCAGGAAGGAGCACCGATCATGGCCAAGAAAGGACCGCGCGTCCTCGTCAAGCTGCGCAGCACCGAGAGCGCACACATGTACCTGACCGAGAAGAACCGCCGTAACGACACCAACCGGCTGGAGTTACGCAAGTATGATCCGACCTTGCGGAAGCACGTAATTTATCGCGAAACCAAATAATTGTTCCCATCCAAGCAACAAACGAGGCGCAGGGGTTGTGTTACCCTGCGTCTCTTTTTTGCCGGGCTCAGTGCTCCCGCGAAAATTACGCAGCATGTAGCCGACATGACGATAGGATGCGGAACCGCAGATGATATGGCATCGTCGTATCAACGTACGAATACAGTAGGTGTTTGCGCCTTTTCGTAGGTTGACAACGGGCAAAATATTGATTATTGGTATGGCGGCAATAGAGTCCAGTGGTGCGATACTTGTAGGGCCTGCCCCTGCTGTTTACACAAACGCAGGAACGGCTCAATCGATTGGCCTCGATTCAAGCCGCAGTAAGCGATGTACCGTTTCATACCAGGCAGAGAGATGACCATGCAACGAATGAGACCCTGGCTTGTCCTGGCGCTTCTGGTGGCGACGCTGCCCCCGTTTTGGCACACCCACAGCGCAATTGCGGCCAGCCCCTTGCAGGCCGAATCTGCGGCCGGTGGGGTTCAGGCGGCAATTGACACCGGCCAACCGGCGCTTACCCCGATTGGGAGCACTGAACAGGTGACGCCAACCGTCCGTTCGCCGCAGCCGACGATCCGCTCCCCGCTCGGGACAGTGACGCGCACGATCTTTTCCCAGGCCGCCGATTCGATTACTGTAACCCTCGATGTAACGGCCACGCAACCGGCAGTGACGAGTACCGCGGCGCCGCTGACCGAGACCGTACAGGTGACCCCGACGGCTACGCCAACGGCTGCCCCAGCGCCCACCGAGTCCGCTTCGCCCACCCCAGCCGGCCCGATTGAGGGAACGATCATCGCCAATCGCACGCAGGCGGAGGTCCAATTTTTTGTCGAAGGCCAGACCTATACGCTCTCCCCGCTCCGCTCGCAAGGGCTGGCGCTGCCACGCGACACGGCGGTGCTCAATCTTTTCAACTGTGACACCAGTGCATCCCAGAATCAGACCGGCTGTTTCTGGGACCCCTACCTTTTGAACCGCGATGGTTTCTACGAAGTGGTCAGTGGGCAGGAAGCGGGGAAGACGGTTGGCCTTGTGTTGCAAGAGGTAGGCGCACCCCCTGTCAACCAGATCTGGGTGCAGAATCGGATCGGAACACAAGAACTGGTCTTCTACGACAGCGAGGAATACACGCTGGCGCCTTCCGCCGTGCAGGAGTTTGTCGGGCAACCCGAGCTCCCCATCACTTTGTACGTGCGCAGTTGCCTGGAGGTGCAGGAGCGTACCGTTTGTGAGTGGCGCCCTCAGAGCGTAGATACGGGCGTTTACTATGCGATGGTCGAACTGGCGACACCGGGCACGCTTCCCGGTAGCCGGCTGCAAACGGTACAACTTCAACCGGTTGTCGGCTCGACGCAGACCGGCCCCATCCTTGAGACGCCGGCTCAAGTCGTCTGTACGGTGCTGGTGCCCACGCTGAATGTCCGTAGCGGGCCGGGGCTGGAGTACGAGATCATCGAAAAGGTGCGTGGCACGGAAAGCCAGCCAGGGAGTCTGCTGGTGATCGGTCGTGACGCCACCGGCCAGTGGCTGGCTGTGGATGAGCGGATCGCAGATGGTGGTTGGGTAACCGGCAGCGCGAGTTTCGTTACCTGCAATGGCGACATCGCTGCGCTCCCAGAGACCGAGATCAAAGATGGGCGGCTTGCAGCCACACCCGCCCCCCCCACCACGACAGGTAGCACGGCCGAGACCGAAGCGCAACCGCCCCCTGTAGCCGACACTCAGGTGGATGCTGGGGAAGAGACCGCGTCCGAAGCAACTGCGCCGGCCCCCAGCACACCGATCACAACGACAATCCCAGAGGGGCAGGCGCTGCTGATCGTCAATAACGGTTTTGACCAGGTCGTTCGTTTTACGCTTGACCAGCGCCATCGAGTTGAAGTGGGGCCGAGCGAGTTCGACCTGCAACCCGGCCAGTCGATTTCAATTGCCGTATTCCCAGGTCAGGTTGCGTTTAGCGCCAGCACGCCCTGGCGCGGGCTCTCGGGCAACGCCGATTTCTTTATCGACAGCAAACAGTCGCGCGTGCTGTGGTTGACCTTTGTCCCCGACCCGGACGGCTCCGGCAACTGGCTGTTGGAGTACTGAACAGAGGATCGGCTCGCTTCCACGCCAAAGATTTATTGTCTATAGACATAAGAGAGGGAGGGGCTCGCGTGGGAGGCCCTCCCTCTCTTATGTCTCTGCCACCTTCCCCAACTGCGTGACGAAAGATCGTGGATCTACACCTGTTGACCTCTCTGCTCCCTCTATGGTCCGTGATCGGGCAGACGATACTATTCTTGACGATAGCGCACGTATAGCTCGCGCGTTATCTCATCGGCCGTCAAGTCGAAGACGGCGGGCGGCCCCACCGGACGGCGCTCTGCGTCAATCAGCTGGATCTCCCAGCGACCGCTCTGCGGTTCCACGAAAATGATATTCATATTGGTAAAACGGGTGAACGGGCCTGGCTCCGTCCGTGTGACATCGGGTGCGCCGCCCACCGACACTTCATCGACGACTAGCGGAGTACCGTTGTGTGTTACCAGGAGGCTATATCCCTCCAGGCCAAACTCGGCCGGCGAGTAGACATAGAGAAAGATGCGCACCACGTTGGGCGCCAACGAGTCGGTAGGAAACTTTTCCGCTGCTTCCAACACAAAGGAGTAGGCTGGGGCAGGTGTGGGAGACGGCTCAGGTGTGTCGGTGGGTGTGGCCTGGACCTCAGGTGTCGGCGTGTCGGTTGGTAGTGGCGTAGCGGTTGGCAGAGGTGTGGGTGCATCCGCAACAGGTACGGGTGTTTCGGTGGGTGGTGGAGCATCCTGCCCTTGCTGTTCGCTGGGCGCCTGTTCAACTGGCACCCCACCTAGCGGGGTCGGCGTCCAGGTTGGAACAGGGGTGCGAGTGGGTATTTCCCGCTCATCCCCACAACCGGCGACAAGCCAAAGAGCTACGACGAGGACAAGCAGCAAGGGCAGGCGAGATGGCGTCTGTGACCTGATGCCGAACTGCGCAGCGGGATGATCTACTGGTTTCACCACAAGAAACCAAGCCTCCTCAACGTGTTCTGTGATGGTAATTAATTGGGACTGGCGCCCCAACTCAGCGCAGGCGCCAATCCCCCAACCGAAGTTAGCTAGTTCGTGTTGCCGGGCATGCTTTCGGAGGCGTATGGTAACGCAACTGGCGGGCGATGGCAAATAAATTTACGGCAAATAGTTGACGGTTTGCCTACTCGACCGTGACGCTCTTGGCCAGGTTGCGGGGTTGGTCCACATCGGCATTGCGCCACAGCGCGACCTCATAGGCAAAAAGCTGCAACGGCAACACCGACAGGACCGGCGCCAGCAGTTCATGGGTGACGGGTACAGGCAGCACCGCATCCGCCTTTTGGCGGATCTGCCCATCATCGGCGTGAACTACGGCCAGCACCGCACCACCGCGTGCTTTGACCTGCTCCACCTGGCTGATCATCTTGTCATAGACGCGGTCACGCGGCGCCAGCACGACGGTGGGTGTCTGGTCATCAACAAGGGCAATAGGGCCGTGCTTCATTTCGCCAGCCGGATACCCTTCGGCATGGATGTAGCTGATCTCCTTGAGCTTGAGCGCACCTTCGAGCGCAATTGGATAGTGAATGCCGCGCCCCAGATAGAGAAAATTGTGATATTTCCCGAACTGCCCAGCGAGTTTGTGATACCACCCGGTGTGCTGAGCATCCAGCAACGCACGGCGGACCTCGCCTCCCACAGTACCACGCACCTGCCCCAGATACAGGGCCAACAGACAGAGGTTGACCAGCGAGGCGGTAAAGGCCTTCGTGCTGGCCACGCCAATCTCCGGCCCCACTTGCATAAGGATCACGCCATCGCACAGGCGCGCCGCCTGGCTGCCGACCGCATTGACAATGGCGGCGGTGCGGGCACCGTGTGTGCGCGCCTCTTCGAGGGCGGCGAGCGTATCCACCGTTTCACCGCTCTGGGTAATGGCAAGGACAAGCTGGCGCCTATCCACGAGCGGCTGGCGATAGCGAAATTCGCTGGCGTAGTCCACCTCGACGGGCAGGCGAGCCAGCCGTTCGATGAGAACCTTGCCCACCAACCCGGCATAATAACTTGTGCCGCACGCGACGATGGTCAGTTTGGTGAGCGCCCGGATCTGCGCCGGTGTGAGGTTGAGCGAATCGAGCCGCACCTGTTGTCTGGTAAAGTCGATCCGGCCGCGCAAGGTATCGGCGAGGCTGCGCCCTTGCTCGCAGATCTCCTTTTGCATAAAGTGGCGATATTCGCCCTTATCAGCCGCGGTGGGATCCCACTCCATGACCACCGTGGCTTTTTGTTGGGTCCGCCCAGCGAGGTCGTAATAGATGGCGCCCGTCGCCTTGATCACCGCCAGTTGCCGGTCATCCAAGAAGGCAACCTGGCGCGTGTAGGGTAAGAGCGCCGGGACATCGCTGGCGACAAACATCTCGCCCTCGCCTATCCCAACGGCGACGCCACCGGCATTCCCCAGGCGCGCGACCACGATCTCGCCCGGATGTTCGCGACAGAGAACGGCCACCGCGCTAGGACCCTCGAGTTCGCTCAGTGCGCAGCGTACGGCTGCGACTAGATCACCTCGGCAGCCGTTGCAGTAATGCAGGTGGACGAGGTGGGCGATCACTTCGGTGTCGGTGTCGCTGGCAAAGTTGTAGCCGGCCTGCATGAGCCGGCGGCGCAACGGCTGAAAATTTTCGACGATGCCATTCTGTACCACAGCCAGCAGACCGTCGCCGCTGAGGTGCGGATGTGCATTGCGCTGTGTAGGCGGGCCATGCGTGGCCCACCGGGTGTGACCGATGGCTACTACACCCTCCACCGGCTCCTGAGCTACAAGACGGTTCAGGTTGTGCAACTTGCCTACTTCGCGGCGCACCTGGAGCGCGCCGCTGGGACCAACAACGGCGATCCCGGCTGAATCATACCCACGGTATTCCAGATGCCGCAGACCTTCCAGAACGATGGGCGCGGCCATGCGCGCACCGATATAACCAACAATCCCACACATGGGAAGAACCCCTTTCACAGCAATGGCTGACAAGCAGAGTTGTTTGTTCGTGGGCGGGTTCGCCCACTCAGCAGCGGGCCGATGCATACTGCCGGCAGGCAGCTACGACACCATCCACACCGGTCTACACTGGTGTGGTGGCTGCTGATGCTCTGTTCCACTGCCGGCGCCTTTGTGCAGCCGGTTACCGGGCTGTTTTTAACGCCAGCTTATCTGGGGTTGGTGGGAGGGAAACAGTTGCATCGAAACGGGCGTTTCGATGCTGGGCCAGTGGCTGTGGCCCAGGGGCATCCGCTGATCTCTCGATTTTCCCAGTGTGGCGCCTGCGCGTCACACGGTTAGCCCGGCCGTACAGCCAGGAACCCCCTTCCTCGTCACCCGCATATGCGGGCCATGCGCTCGTTTCCCTGTCTATTTGGGCAGCTCGATAGGCTCTCCTTTCGCACAATGCCGGTGGCTGTCAAAATGGATGGTCGATGCCTGACACCAGTTTTGGCGGATAGAGCGGATTTGCACAGATACGAATTGACAGGAATCCGCGCAGGTCAGCCTTTCTGTCATATCAGCCGTCTATCTCCGCCCTTTAGAGTTGCCGCGCCTCATTCTACAGATTGACCGGTCTCCCGGTTGTGCATATAATAGGGGAGCCGCTCGCGCCCTGTCAAGTCGGTTTCATTGCAGATCGGTTACAAATCTGTAGAAGAGTCACCCTAGTGAGCTTGCCTGATGAAAAGCCTGACCCTCGTACGCCACGCCAAAGCCGAACCACTCGCAGGTTTTGCCACCGATTTCGACCGTCCGCTCACCGAACGTGGCAACCGGGATGCCGCCCGGATCGCTGTTCTGCTCGGCCGCCTGGCGCCTCCGGTGGATTGGTGGCTGAGTTCTCCCGCGCAACGCACCCGGCAGACGACCGAGCGGATAGCGGCAGAAACTGGGTATACCCGAGACGTACAGTGGGAGCCAGCCATCTATGAGGCAAGCGCCGATACGCTCCTCAACCTGCTGACTACGATCCCGCAGGAGGTGGAACATGCTGTGCTCGTCGGTCATAACCCGGGGGTAGCCGATCTGGTTTCTGGCCTGGTGGCGGGGGTGCCCAGCCGGCTCAATCTGCACATGCCGACGGCGGCGCTGGCGCATATATCGCTGGAGATCTTCTTGTGGAATCAGATTCGTTGGGGAGCCGGACAGTTGGAGCTGTTGTTGACGCCCAAAAGCCTCAAGAAATAGCATGAAGCGGATTGCAGCGATTTTCGACCTGGACCACACGCTGCTGCGCAGTTCTTCTGGTCGCCTCTTTTTTACCTACCTTCGTCGCAAACAGCTTTATCCGCGCTTTTTTCGTCTGCGCAACGCTATGCCGGTGATTGCTGCTTTTCTTCTTTATCGGCTAGGGCAGGCTGATGCCACAGTAACCATGCAACGGAGTGCGATGGTTGCGCGTGGTATCCGGACGGCTGATCTGTGGGCGGTCGTGCAATCGTGGTTTGACGACGTTTTGGTCCATGCGATTGCACCAGCAGGCCGTGCGCGGGTGGCATGGCATCAAGAGCAAGGCCACATCCCCGTGATCTGTAGCGCAAGCAGCCAGTTTGCGGTCCAGCCAGTGGCCGAGTACCTGGAGATCGAACACACCATCTATACCGAATGGCTCAGCGAGGATGGCCGACTCACGGGGAAGGTGCGCGAACCCATTGTCTACGGCGAAGGTAAAGTCCATTGGGCCAGCCTATGGGCAGCAGAACAACAGATAGAACTGGCCCAGAGTTACTTCTACAGCGACCACATTTCAGACCAGCCTTTGCTCGAAGTGGTAGCACATCCGATAGCCGTCAACCCCGAACCGCAACTGGCGCGATTGGCGCGCAGCCGCGCCTGGCCGATCCTCGATTGGCATTCGTCGGCGGCCGCTTCTGAGGTACTGGCAGAAAAGTAAGACGACTGGTGCGATGCACCTGGGAGGTTACCTTCTTCGAAAGGTGCATCGCACCGGTTGCCACTGCACTTTTCAAACAAGTTCTAATTGTAGACCAGCTTATTCTCCCGCGCAGGATGAACGCCGGTTGCCAGCACAGCTCGGATAGCTGTCAGCGTCGTCTCTACATCAGCCTCTGTAACGTGATAGTTGAGGGCCGCGCGCAGCCGCCGTGCCCCCGCCGGATTGATAAGCACGCCACGCTCTGCCAGCCCGGCGGAGAGTTGCGCAGCATTCACCTCCTCGTGGACGACCTCGAAGAAGACCAGATTGGTCTCCACCGCATCTACATCAATCTGGATGCCTTCGGTCGCTGCCAGGCCGTGCGCCAGTCGCTTGGCATTGGCATGGTCATCGGCCAGGCGCTCGACCATCTCGCTGATAGCCACGATGCCCGCGGCGGCGATGACGCCGGCCTGCCGCATACTACCGCCGGCGACCTTGCGGTTGCGCCGGGCGCGCTGGATAAACTCTGCGCTGCCCGCCACCACGGAACCGACAGGGGCGCCCAACCCTTTGCTGAGACAGACACTCACGCTGTCGGCACTTTGCACCAGCCGCGCCGGGGCAACATCGAGCGCCACCGCGGCATTCCAGAGACGAGCGCCATCTACATGGAGCTTGAGACCGCGTGCATGCGCCAGGTCGCTGACCTCATCCATATAGGCAACAGGCAGAACCCGGCCACCGCAAAAGTTGTGCGTGTTCTCCAGGCAGACAAGTTTTGTAACCGGATAATGTTCGTTGTCGCTGCGGATAGCAGCCTCGATCTCGGCCAGGTCGAGCGTGCCGTCGGGCCGGTTACGGATGGTGTGTGGATGGACGCCACCCAGCGCCGCCGCGCCCCCCTGCTCCGAGCGAAAGATATGCGCCCGGTCGCCCAGGATCATCTCGTCGCCGCGACCGCAGTGACTCAACACGGAAACCAGGTTGCCCATGGTCCCGCTGGTAACAAAGACCGCTGCCTCCTTTCCCAACATCTCGGCTACCATCGCTTCCAGCCGGTTGACGGTGGGGTCTTCGCCGTAGACATCGTCGCCCACTTCGGCCTCGGCTATCGCGCGGCGCATGGCCGGTGTCGGTTTGGTTACAGTGTCGCTGCGCAGGTCGATGATGTGTGTGGAGGATGTATCCATAATCTCTCTTGTTCTCTGAGTTAAACTAAACTTGTTCTCTGAGTTAAACTAAAGATGTCAAGAATCCGTAAGAGGCTGTTTGAAAAGGATTGGTGCGTTGCACGCGCAGCGTGCGATGCACCTGGGCCGTCAGGCATTCCTGAGGCGCCACGCACCTTGCCGGTACACGCACCAGCGTGGAGCCCCCTGTTCAAACAGCTTCTAAGAGTTTGAATGGCGGAGAGTACGTTTTCCACACTGGCGATGCGCTTCCGCCGCCATTCAAACCCCTACAGCACAAACCCTTGCCTAATCGATGATGGGCAGCCCCTTGTACGTTTCGTTGTTGCGTTGGATTACTCGTACAATCACGACCGTTACGAATTCTTCACGGATCGTATAAATCATTCGATAGCGGTCAATTCTGAGTCGGTAGTAGCCAGCGAGCTCGCCATCCAGTGCCCTTGCCTCTTCAGGTCGAGGGTCGTCAGCCAGAGCAATCAGCGCCCGCTTGACGCGCTGGCGAATATTCCCAGGTAACCGCGCGATGATGCGCCGGTTCTCACCTAGATCAAGCCGGTACTTTGTCATCCTCGGCCACCCAGGCCTCCATCTCTGCGGGCGTCAAGACATCTTGTTCGGCCTGTCCGGTGGCCACGAGCCATTTGTGCCGGTAGATGGCGACCTGATCTTCCAGTTCGTCCAGTTGCGCCAAGCGGTCGAGGATGGCATCCCATTGTTTTGGCGCAATCAGGACTGCCACAGGACTACTATACTGTAGGAGATATAGTGGCCCATTTGCCAGTTGTTCTAGGACTGCATTATAGTTATTACGAAAGTTCGAGACTGATTCAAAGCGTGGTTTGCTCATCTCTTTTCCACCTGTTGCACGCAATCTTCTGTACAACCTCTTGCTAAGAGTATAGCAGTTTTACCGGGTTGTCAAACTTCACCCACTTTGCGAATGCATCCACGTGGTATCAAGTAGGGCAAGCTGCTATCTTGCCCTACCGGCCCGCCCATTAGCTGGGCATATCGACGACGATCTTAATGGCACCCTCATCGCGGGTCTGCTGCAATTCATAGGCGTCGAGCACCTGGTCAAAGGGAAAGTGGTGAGTGATCATGGGGCCGACATCGGCCTCGCCCCGGGCGATGAGGTCAATCGCCAGCCAGGTGCAGGACTGGCCGGGGTCCTGTGTTGCGCCGACGATGGTGCGCACCAGCGCCTTCTTGCGGAAGAGATCCATGAAGGGGTACTCCAGCGCTTCGAGGCGGGGCACGCCAAAGTAGAGGATGGCGCCGTGAATTTTGACCAGGCTCACCGCCATGCGGATCGTCTCCGCCTCACCCGCAGCTTCGACTACTACATCAGGCAACTGGCCGCGCAAAATTTCACGCACACCATCCACGGCCTCAACTTCGACGTTGTGGACGATGTGCGTGGCGCCATAATGTTCCGATACTGCCAACCGGTGCGCCTGCAGGTCAATGGCTATCACCCGCCGGGCGCCCATACGCCGCAGCATAAAATTCCACCACAGCCCGGCCGATCCCTGGCCGATCACCGCTACATCCTTGTCGAGGACGCTGGCAGGTAGATGTTTGGCGGCATAGATGATGGTGCCTAATTGCTGGGCTTGCAAGAGGTGGTCCAACGGTTTGCCATTGGGCAAGGGCAGCACAAACTCTGGCCGCGCCAGATAGTATTCGGCCATTGCCTGGTTGTTGGGCACCAGCGTCAAGGCAATGTCGCCCACACGGATCGAAGCATCGGGCGCATCCACAGCCTCGACCACGCCCACCATCTCGTGGCCGCTGACGCCAGGTGGCAGGGGGTAGGCCTCAGGGGCAGAAAAATGGATCGAATGATAGTCACTGCCGCAGAGCGATACCTGTTTGGTTCGCACCAGTACATGCCCCGGTTGCAGTTCCGGCTTGGGCACCTCTACGATCACCGCCTTGCCGGGGGCGACCACCTGTGTTGCGCGCATGAAGTTCCTTCCTCTTTCTCGAATGAAAAAATGATCAATCCACAGACTACGCAGCTTGCACAGATTCTTTTTCGTATCTGTACAAGCTGCGTAGTCTGTGGTTCGTTTTTTATTTTCCCAGATCGAATGCTCGTTGGTAAACCTGGACGTAGCCGTTGTAGTCAATGTCGCGCGGGTTGCCGATGGTTTGGGGATCATTGGCGGCCAGTTCGGCCAGGAGCGGGATTTCATCCTCGCTGAAGCCGAGCTGCTGGAGTGACGGGATGCGCAGGTCGCGGGTCAGCTTGTAGACCGCTTCGACTGCCCTTTCCGCCGCCTGCCAGACGGAGAGGCCGCGTGTCTCCTCGCCCAACGCCTGGGCAACCCGGGCAAACTTGTGGGGCTCGCCCAGATGGTTGTACTCCATCACCGGGCCGAGCAGCCAGGCGGTGAGCGGGCCATGCGGCGCGCTCGGGTGAACGCCGCCCGCGGTCTGGCTCATGGCATGGGCAGCGCCGGCGCTTTCAGTCCCGTAGGCCATGCCGCCGAGCATGGCGGCCATACACATTTTATAACGCGCCTCCTGGTTGTGACCCTGAGCATAGGCGATGCGCAGATAATCACCGACATACTCGATAGCCTGGAGCGCTACCGCGTCGGGCCAGGCCTGGGCGTAAGCGCAGGTGTAGCATTCGATGGCGTGGGCGAGCGCATCCATCCCCGTGCCGGCGGTGACGGCAGCAGGCAGACCGAGCGTGAGCAACGGGTCGATGAGCGCCACGTGGGCGCCAATGAGCGGTGTTCCACCCACGTTGTACTTGATCTGGCGCTGCGGGTCGGTGATCACAGCCCAGAGCGTTACCTCACTGCCCGTGCCAGAGGTGGTGGGAATGGCAATCATGGGTGGAATACGCCGAGTGATAGGGTTGGGGTCGGCCCACTCGTAATCGAGGATTGAACCGCCGTGGGCCGCGACGACGCCAATGGCTTTGGCCGTGTCGAGCGAACTGCCGCCGCCAAAGCCGATGAGCCCGTCGCAACCTTCACGTCGATAAATTTCGGCGCCCCGGTCGACCAGCGCGATGGGTGGATTGGTAATGACCTCATCATAGAGGACGAAATCAACGTTCCCGGCCCTCAGCGCGTTGGTTGCTTCTTGTACAAGACCGGCCTTGACCAGACCCTGATCTGTCACCAGCAGTGGGCGTCTCATACCCAAGGATTTGGCCTCATCGGCCAGAAAGGTAATAGCGCCCAGCGCATGTTTCACCACCGTGGGCACCGCAAAAGAACGTAGATTGACCATAGATACAAGTTGGCTCCTGAGAGTGCGTAATGCGTGATGCGTAATGCGCACGGGACGCATTACGTATTACGCATTACGCATCACGCATTACGCAAATATTTTTCCACCGCCGCAAAGAGCCGGTCGAGGTCGGCGTCGGTTGTTTCGCCCATGTGGGCGATGCGAAAGGCTTTGCCCTTGTAGGCGCCGTAACCGTCGGAGATCTCCATATCGAGCGTTGCCAGATGCTTGTTGAGTGCGGAAATGCTCACCTGGCGCGTGTTGGCGACATTGGTGACAGTGGGGGAACGGTAGCCCTCTTCCGCCATGAGCGCAAAATCCTGCTCGACGGCCCACTGCTGGGTCCGCCCGGCCAGGCGCTGGTGGCGGGCAAAGCGCGCCTCGACCCCTTCGACGAAGATATGGTCGAGCTGGACGCTCAGGGCGCGCATGAGCGAGATGGCCGGCGTAGAGGGCGTTGTGCTCTTCTGGAGAGACTTTTCCAGGTTGAGAAAGTCAAAATACCAGCCCCGCCCCTTGACCGACTTTGCTCGTTCCAACAGCCGGTTGCTGACGGCGGCAAAGGCGAGGCCAGGCGGCGCAGCCAGGCACTTCTGCGCCGAGGTGAGGCAGAGATCGAGCCTCCACTCATCAAAAGGGATGCGCGTGCCGGCAAACGACGAGACGGCATCGACCAGCACCAGCGTCTCCGGGCTGAGGTCGCGCACGGTCGCTGCGATCTCGCCCACCGGGCTAGTGACACCGGTGCTCGTCTCGTTGTGGACCACGGTAATCGCCTCGACGGGTCCCTCTTTCAACGCCTGTTCGAGCGCAGCGGCGACCTGGTGGGGCTTGACTGCCGTGTTCCATTCCACATCGATGCGGATGGCCTCTTTGTCACAGCCGGCGGCGCAGGTGTACCAGCGTTCGCTAAAGGCGCCGTTGACAAAACAGAGCACCCGGCGGCTCACCGCGTTGCGGATGGCAGCCTCGTGAAGCGCCGAACCGGACGCCGCGAGGATATAGACCCGGTACTGCGTAAAATAGAGCTGTTGTAGTTGCTGTTCGATCTTGGCAAAGAGCGCTTCAAATTCGTCGCTGCGGTGGCCGATCATCGGTGCGGCCTGGGCCTCTAAGACCGCGGGCAGGACATCGGTCGGGCCGGGGATAAAGAGCCGTTGGGGTGGTTTTGGGTGCATAATTGTGAATTATGAACTGTGAACTGTGAATTGTGAATTGTGAATGAGCCCTACGGGCGCCAGACCTGTTTGGCCGTTTCCACGACAAGGTGCAGTTTATAGCGTTCGTCATCCCATGTCAATTTGTTGCCCATGACCGAGGTGGCAAAACCGCACTGGGGGCTGATCGCCAGCCGTTCCAGCGGGACATAGCGGGCGGCCTCGTGGATACGCCGGACGAGCTCCGCCTGCGTCTCGCGGCGGCCACTCTTGGTGGTGACCAGGCCAAGAACCACCACCTTATCGTCGGGAACCTCGCGCAGCGGCTCGAAATTGCCCGAGCGCTCATCGTCATACTCCAGCAGCAGCCGGTGCGCGTGGATGCTCTGGAAGATGGGCCGGGCGATCAGATCATAGCCGCCCGCCACCAGCCAGCGGCTGCCCTGGTTCCCCCGGCAGAGATGGAAGCCAAAGGTCACGCCCGGTGCGGCGTCGATGAGGGCGTTGTCCAACTCGATACCATAGGCAAGCCACTTTGCCAGCGGCCAGCCCTGTCCTTCGTAAAAAGCGCGCAGCTTTGGGTCTAGCAGCAGCGGATAGTGGGGCGCATCGATCTGGATATAGGTGCAGCCCAGCCGCGCCAGTTCGATCACCTCGTCGCGCAGGATATCTACAACATCGCTGAGAAAGCTATCCAGGGTGGGGTAGACCGCCGCCGAGCGTTCGGCGGACCAGAAGTTGGCCCACAGGCTGGGGCTGGGCAGGGTGACCTTGCCGACAGGGGGCTCTGTCCCGGCTGGCACCTCGGCCAGCCGCGCCCGCAAATAGACAAATTCCTCAGCAGACAAATGGCGTTTGCGGCGTAGCTTGCCGACCACGCCCAACTCTTGCGGCCGCGCGACCATCTGATTTCCAACCGCATCATCCCCGCGCCATTCACCCCAGAGAAAGGCGTTGACATCCCACAGACCAAACCCATCCACAGCTTCGGGCAACTGGGCCTGGAACGAAAGCCGGCGCATCTCCCCATCGGTGATCACAGCCAGACCGGCGCTCAGTTGCAGGGTGATCACCTCATCGACAGCACGGTCTTCGAGCGCCTTGAACTCGGCCTGGGTGATCAGCCCATCCGCAACATCTTCGCGCGCCTGGACGAGGTAGGCCGGTCGCAACAGGCTGCCAACATGGTCATGGTGGAGGGTTAACATGGCAATTCTCCTTGGATCGCCCAAAGCCTGTTACGGAATGGGCGATGCCGGGCCAATTCTCCGTAGTAACGGCTCGGTATCTGCAAGGACATGAGTCGCCCACAGCTTGATGTCAGCACAGTAGACTTCGGGGTCATCCAGGCGGACATCCGCTATCGTGCGGGTCCAGGTAATCGTATCGAATTCTGAAAGTTTTACGCCTTTGGTTACACGCCATTTGCGCTGTCCACTGTGAAACCTTGAGCGATTCTGCTTTCTTGCCTCCGCGGGCGTCACCCCATCGTGAACGAATTGGACGACCATCTTTCTTGCTTCTAGCCACCCATCTCTAGCGTACGCATTGTGTTGGATCATATAGCACGCGACCGTGAGATGATGCACAGCCCCAAAGGTCATTGGGTGTTCAAACTCCAGCGCCAAGCATAGATCGAAACGCACGCGGCACTGTTCGCCGGAGAGAAAGATGGCGCCGCACTGAGGGCATCGCTTTGACATTTCAGCATCCGATTTCTAACAACCACCGAACATTGCAGTTGCTACGCATCTGGCTCCCTTTGTTCCTCCAGATTTTATCACGGAAGCGGGAATCTGCCCGATTGAGAACCGCGGATTTTCAGAAAAACGCGGATTTGCGTTTGAGCGACATCCGCGTTTTTCTGAAAATCCGCGGTTCTTAGCCGCACTTGTGAAAGCCTTGACCCCGTCCCTTTCAAGGTTGCCAGAAGCGCCCTGGCCGTATATACTACCATCACCGCGGGCATGATCCACGCGCGGGAACTGGTTCCACAGCCCAATCTCTGTTTATGAACAACCAATCGCCCTATCCACCCAAGATCGACTGTCGCAACGTGTGGAAGGTCTTTGGTCCCAATGCGGAACGGGTAGTCGCCGCCGCCCAGGCGGATGCTACGCACGACCAGGCGCCGGTGGAGCCAGGGCACGTCATTGCCGTGCGCAACGTCTCCTTCCAGGTGCAGAAGGGGGAAACCTTCGTCGTCATGGGGCTGTCGGGCAGTGGCAAGTCGACGCTGTTGCGCTGTCTGCCTCG
>QEUW01000747.1 GCA_003577005.1 Chloroflexota bacterium
CGACGTTTTGTAGGTGATAACAACCTGCAGGCACACGTGTCATACATCGCCGGAGTACCCAAGGAGGAAGTGCCCGCTTGGTTGCAGCGGGGAGACATCTTCTTGAACACAACTAATGTGGATAACACCCCCGTCAGTGTGATCGAAGCCATGGCGTGTGGGCTGTGTGTAGTCAGAACCAATGTGGGAGGAATCCCCTATTTGTTGGATCATGAGCAGGATGCCTTGCTTGTTCCGCCCAACGACCCCGATGCCATGGCTGACGCCGTGCGCCGCATCCTCACCGAGCCGGGGTTGGCGGAGCGGCTCTCGCGCAATGCCCGGCGAAAAGCCGAGCAATTCGACTGGGAAACGATCCTGCCGCAGTGGGAGCGTCTGCTGACTGAAGTGGCCCAACGGGAATAGCATGAACCGTCTGTTGACCTTCTACCACCATCTTCCGCCGCCCGCACGCAACCTGGCCGCCAGCCTGCGCGGCTACTACCTGCGTTCGTGGCGCTGCGGCCCGGAAACCGAACGTCTGGTCGAAGAGGCTCTGGAGCGGGAGCACTGGTCGGCGGAGCAGTGGAAGCGTTGGCAGGAAGAGCGGCTGGCCTATGTGTTGCATCGCGCCGCTACACAAGTGCCCTATTACCGGCAGCAGTGGAGCGAGCGCCGTCGCAGAGGGGATACGGCTTCCTGGGAAGTCCTGGAAAATTGGCCTGTTCTTGATAAAGAGCCGCTGCGTGCCCATCCGCAGGCGTTTGTAGCCGACGATTGTGACATCCGCCGCATGTTTCACGAGCATACCAGCGGCACAACTGGCAAGCCGCTCGACCCGCGCTATGACCGGTGGGCGATTCTAGGCGGGCAATTGGTTGTGCCCGTAACGCAAACCAAGCCGCCTTTTTGGGTGTGGAATGTGGCTCTGCAACAGCTTTATATGTCGTCTTATCACCTGTCTCCGACCACGATACCGCAGTATCTTGAGGCGCTGCGCAAATACCGTATCGTGTATTTGCTGGGATATACATCAGCCCTGTACGAATTAGCCTGTGGGGCGCTCGATGCAAACCGTGATGACCTGTCTTTTCGTGTCGCGATTGCCAACGCAGAGCCTGTGCTTTCCTACCAACGCGAAACTATCGAGAGAGCTTTTGGCTGCCCACTGCGTGAGACTTACGGCATGGCGGAGATCGTCGCAGCGGCGGGGGAGTGTCAGGCGGGCACACTCCACCTTTGGCCGGAAGTCGGATGGATCGAAGTGTTCGCCGGTGAAGCGCCAGTTGCTCCCGGAACCATGGGAGATATTGTGGCAACCGGTTTGTTCAATGCAGATATGCCACTTATTCGCTACCGCCTTGGCGATCGCGGTGCTCTGAGCGATGCAGGGAATGGTTGTCCCTGCGGCAGGACGCTGCCAGTCCTAGTCGGGCTTGAGGGCCGTTCAGATGACGTGCTCTACACGCGCGACGGGCGGCGCATTGGTCGCTTGGACCCCGTGTTCAAGGCGCAACTGCCCATCCGCGAAGCGCAGATCATCCAGGAAGCGCTAGATCGGATCCGTGTGCGCTACGTTCCGGCGGATGGCTTTAGTGAAGCTGACGCCCGTTCTATTGTGGAGCGCTTGCAGCAGCGCATGGGCGATGTCGGGGTAATCCTCGAAGCGACCGATGCCATTCCACGCGGGCCAAACGGCAAATTCCGCGCGGTGATCTGTCAGCTCTCACCAGAGGAGCGGGAGCGCATCATAAGGCATGGCTGATACATTGCCCTTCGTCTCCGTTATCATGCCCATTCGGAACGAGGCGGCGTTCATCGGGCGTAGCCTGGGCGCAGTGCTGGCCCAGGACTACCCACACGACCGCATGGAAGTGCTGGTTGCGGATGGGATGTCTACTGATGATACCCGCACCATCGTCCAACAGCTTGCTGCCCGGCATGCAGATATACAGGTGCGCCTGATTGACAACCCTGGCAAGATCGTTCCGACTGGCTTCAACGCAGCGTTGGCCCAGGCCCGTGGGGACGTGATCGTGCGTGTAGACGGGCACACGATCATTGCCCCCGATTACGTGCGCGAGTGCATGGCAGTGCTGGAACGGTCAGGCGCTGATAACGTTGGCGGCAGGATGGTTGCTGTCGGTAGCGATATCGCCGTGGGCAAAGAGGTCGCCGTGGGTGTGGCGGTG
>QEUW01000147.1 GCA_003577005.1 Chloroflexota bacterium
TAAGAATAGGGCCAAAATTCCTTACAATTGCTGGCATGGGTGATTCTTATGCATCAGGTGAAGGCGCACCTGATAGTTTCAATCTGCTACCCGGGGGCGCTAACTGGGAGGATGAACAATGTCACCGTTCGGCAAATAGCAGTCTGACTCAAGGTGTAAAGAAGCTAGCCGAAATTCCAGGAGTCTGGGTACTTTATCAAAATTTTGCCTGCTCAGGAGCTTCAATTAGCCTAGGCTTAACTGGAGATTATGCAGGGCTTCCTCATCCTAATCTCCCCGATCAGAATAGGCCCGAAAACAAGAGAGCTCAGATCCTTCAAGTGGAGCAATGGCTTTCTGATCAGCAACTAAATGAACTTGATGCTTTATTGCTATCGATAGGTGGCAATGATATAGGATTTAGCCGGGTGATCGCAGATTGTATAAATCCGTTGATCCCACCTACGGATGCGTTACCGGATTGGGTTAAACATCTGGATCCATTCGCCGCCATGGGTATAATCGAGGCGCTGCTGGGAAATTGTACAACACATGGTCCTTTACTCGATGCCGTATTCAGGGGTGATCCCGGAAATACCAGCGTGATTGGCTTGGGCAATCTGCCAGCATATTATGATGAGCTCAACAACAGACTGCATAATACACCATTCAAGCCAGGGCAGATATTTATTACAGAATATCCAGACCCTCTGCACCGCTCATTTAATTCGTTTTGTGATTCGGTGGGTCATGATTTCACTGTATTGCCTGAACACATCCCCTGGTCGGACAAGGGAGAAATTACTCCGGAACATCCTTGGGCTCGTTATCTAGGACTTGGTGCTAAGATAAGTAATCTTACACATGACGAAATTGCTTGGGCGTTTGATCCCGTCTTAAAGCAATTGAATGACACTGTGGCTAAAGCCGCCGGTGATAATGAGTGGCATTTTATCTCAGGTTTTGTTGAGCATTCTCATGACAGGGGCTTCTGCAACGATAACCGGTACGTTAATACCCTTGCTGACTCACGGCATGTTGTACAGGGTGATATTTTCGGTGCTGTACATCCAAACCGGCACGCATATCACTTATATGGTGATATCATTGCTCGCGAACTGGCACTCTTCTTTAACTTACCTGACCGACCGGATATCACAGTGGTTGAAACTACTCAAAGACTTAATCGGTTTGATATCCAAATTGCGCCTACTACCAGACAGCTAAGCGTTGAATTTGCGTTTGTTCGAAGGGATAGAGTCACAGGAAACCAAATTGGTAGTGTGACTACGATTCCAGCATTGCGTGTGGTGGAATATTTTTCAAGAGTACAATATTCCGTCATGACAGACTTGGATGCATGCGAGACATTAGAGTATCGGTGGCAAATTCAGCATGGGTCTTCCGATGATATGAAGATCAAGACAATTGAAAGGACTTCGGTACCAGTAGTACCACACAATCAAGGGTGCTAACTAGGTTCTTTTGACATTTCAACGAAGCCAAATTAAGGAGGTGCGCATTCTTGTGCGCCACAATTCCCCGTCAGAGGCGCTGGCCCAACAGGGGATGGCGACGCCGGCGCAGACGCTCATCGACGCCGGCGCGCAGCCGGTGTACGGCGACTCGACACCGTCATCACCACAGCCAACGCTGCCCTGCGCGGCGGTGATGACACCTTCGAGAGCGTGGACCTGCATGGTACCCAGGCGCTCGTCGACGCCGCCAAAGCCGCCGAGGTGCGCCACTTCGTCTACACTTCGGCGGCTGGCAGTGCGCCCGGTCACCCGCATCCACTGTTCGACGCCAAAGGCCGGTGCGAAGTTCACCTCAAGGAGAGCGGCCTCGTCTACACCATCCTCAAGCCGGGGACCTTCATGGAGATCTGGATCGGCGCGGTGGTGGGGTTGCCGTTGAGGGCAGGCCAGCCGGTGACGCTGGTGGGCCAGGGTGCGCGTAAAGTTGCCTTTGTCTCCATCGCCGATGTAGCCGCCTATGCCGTCACCGCCGTGGATAGCCCAACGCCGAGAATCAGGAGATCTACATCGCCGGTCCCGCCTCCTATTCGTGGACCGAAGCGGTAGAGGCTGTGGGCCGCGCCCTGGGGCAGCAGATTGCCATTCACTACGTGGCGCCAGGCGAGCCTGTTCCCCTGATTCCGCCCAGCATGGCTCCCATCCTGGCAGCCCAGGAGATGGAGGATTCCTTCATCGGCATGGGTGAAACGTCCAGGCGCTATAGTCTTGAACCCACCTTGCTCGACACCTTTGCCGGGCGTTTCTTCGGCGGGCATGGGGCGTAGTCACAACTATTGAATGGAATTGCTCAACCAGGCCGCCAGCCACTCGGCGATGAGGTCGCGCACGCGGCGGGCGCGGGTGGGGCTACGGCCACCGGTCCCCACGGCGATGGTGAGATCGCCCTGGCGATGTACGGCCGGCACATGAAAATCGCCTTCGTCTGGCGCATCGGCCACATTGCAGAGGATGTGCGCCGCGCGCGCATCCAGGGCGACCTGGGCATTGACAGCACGTTCGTTAGTGGCGGCAAACGCAAGTAGGGCGCCAGCAAGGTCGCCAGTCTGGTAGGGGCGAGGAAGCCATTCGAACTGGCCGGCGGCGGCGAGTTCCTGAAGATGGGGAGTTGCTGAAGGACTGACCAGCCGTACACGGGCGCCCGCGGCCAACAGACCTGTCACTTTGCGCTGGCCCACTCGCCCGCCGCCGACGACTACGGCCACCAGCGTGGAGGTTTGATGTAGATAAATGGGGTAGACAGTGCTCACCGCTCGGTGCTACGTTTGATCAACGCCGGCTCGGTGGACACACCAGGCAACCCGCTCTGAGCGACGTTTTCCAACGCCCAGAAAATGCGGCTCTCCTCTGGCCGGTACCAAGCGAGTTGCTCGTGGAGCGCGGCCACCTCGCCGATCACAATAACGGCCGGCGCTTCCAGCCCGGCCAGCGCAATGGCGTGGGCGATCGTCCCCAGCGTGGCGCGCACTACCTGTTGTTCGTCCGTACCGCCCCAACGGATGGCCGCGGCGGGTGTCTCGGCAGCGCGGCCGGCGGCCTGCAACCGGTCAGCGATCTCACCGATCTGCGCCACGCCCATGAGGATCAGCAGCGTGGGGATGCGGGCCAGCGCGTCCCAGTCGGTGGCGCTGCTAGTGCGATCTCCGCGTTCGTGGCCGGTGACAACCGCAAAGCTGGTCGCCACACCGCGCTGGGTGACGGGGATGCCAGCGTAGGCGGGCGCGGCAATCGCCGACGAAACACCCGGCACGATCTCGAACGGCAGACCCGCCGCTCGCAGGGCCAGCGCCTCTTCTCCCCCACGGCCAAAGACAAAGGGGTCGCCCCCCTTGAGGCGCACGACCTCCTTGCCGCCGCGGACATACTCCACCAGCAGACGGTTGATCTCCTCCTGGCTGGCGATGTGGCAACCAGGCCCCTTGCCGACATAAATGAGCTCAGCATCGGGCCGCGCCTCGTCGAGCAGACCCTGGGCGATGAGGCGGTCGTAGATCACCACATCGGCGGCCTGTAGGAGGCGGAGGCCGCGCACCGTAATGAGATCCGCTCGTCCCGGCCCGGCGCCGACCAAATAGGCTTTACCGGGTTGCCCACTTGATGGCGTAGTTGAAGTCATACTACCACCTTCTCTACGATTGTACTGCCCACCCCTGCCCGGATGCTGCCAGCCGCCGCCTCGGCCAGCAGCGGGTCATAATCCAGATGATGGGCGACGTTGATCGTGACCTCAGGATGAGCCTGGCTCGCCTGCTCGAAGAGCGCGGGCAGGTCCTTGCGCACGTGCCGGCCCAGGTGCAAAAAGTAGGGCAGCACCGTGATCCGCTGAACGCCGGCAGCTACCAGGCGGGCAAAAGCGGCCGGTATATCAGGTTCATTGCATTCAAGATAACCCACAGTTGCTGGCCCATATCCCATCTGTTGCTGAACCTGCGCCAGAATGCGTTCAATCGGGGCGTTTGCAGCGGCGATGGGCGTGCCGTGGGCGGTAAAAAGCAAACCGGTGTGTGCGCCAGGCGCCGGATCGACTGCGGCCAGCCGCTTTTGCGCCAGCCTGGTCATAGCCGGGTGGTCGCCAAAGACGTCGGCGACTACAAAAGAAAGCTGCGGATACCTCGCTGCTACTGAATGCACCAGCGCCGTCAGCTCATGGACCACATAATAGCCAGCGATCAGAAAATAGGGCTGTACCACCACCGTGTGCGCACTCTGGGCGGCTACCCGATCCACGGCTTCCGCAAAGGTGGGCTGGCTAAAGTTGAGAAAGCCAGCCTCGACGAGTGCTGTGACTTGTTGCTGGCGTAGCCGGTCCGCAATTTGCATCATCGCCTTGCCGCTGTCGGCCAGCAAGCTGCCGTGGCCGACCAGGATGGTAGCAGTATGTTGAAGGCTCATATCCCTGTTCTCATCACACCGTCATGCAGGTGCAAGACCGAGATTCTGCTCGGTGAGTTCCCAATGCAGACCGCATTCCTGCTTCTCAAGGCCCGGCCAGCGACCGGCGCGCAGATCGGCGCCTTGCTCTACCGGTCGAGTGCAGGGCCAGCAGCCAATGCTGGGGTAGCCCCGATCATGCAGCGTGTTGTACGGCAGACCTTTCTCATGAATATACTGCCAAATGTCGGCTTCCGTCCAATAGGCAAGCGGAGCGATCTTGACGACGTTGTAACGCTCGTTCCACTGCACCATGCGAACCTCCTTGCGCGTGGCCGATTGGTCGTGGCGCAGGGCGGTGACCCAGGCTGTGCTGTCGGCCAGCGCCTTTTTGAGTGGCAGCACCTTGCGCACCTGGCAGCAGAGGTTTGGGTCGTTAGCGTAAAGCGCCGGGCCAAACCGTTTTTCCTGCGCCGGGATCGAGATCTCGCTGGCCACCCGCCGCAAACTGCGTTGGTAACAGTCTTCAAGCCGGCGCACCAGGTCAAGCGTTTCGGGGAAAAAGTAACCAGTATCGATATAGAAGATATCGACTTCGGGATTGACGGCCAACGCCAGGTCCATGAGGACGATGCCGCTGGCGCCCAAACCCGTGCCGATGCTCAGACCGCTGCCAAAGGTCTCGATGGCCCAGGCTAGCAGATCGCTACCCGAGCTATGTTCATAACGCTGGCTCAGCCGCGCAAAGACCAGGCGTGTCCAGGTATTGACATCGGTGGTAGGCGGCACCGGCGTGTCGGATAGAGCGCCAGCGCGTTTCTGCACGCCCTGGGCAGGCGATGCTGACACCGTATGATGAGAGGCTGCAATGAGAGCATTCATTCGTCAAGGTTCCTTAATCAGATGTACAATGGAACGTGTAAACGCGTCGAAGAAGCACACATTCACATCTTTGTGAACTGGCGCTAGAGCTTCAAGCGTCTTTGCCAAGCGACGGGCGGATCAGGCTCAATGGCGATCAAACGCCCACAGCGCTGTATTTATAATTTGGTTCGACCAGGTTTGGAAACAGCGATGGTTGGTTGCACTAACAACAAGTGCAACAAGTACAGGAGCAACAACAGGGGGTACAGCAGCAGGTGGAGAAGCGAGGAACTGAGAGGAAGTTGTCAAATGCAACGGAAGGCGAGGCAGTACGCTGCCTCCCTTGTCTGCGTAGAAGCACGTTATTCATAGCGCTTTCTCCAGCCCGTCTGTCAAAAGTCACGATTGAATCCCGATCATGTGATTCGCAACTATTCACTACAACCCTGTTCACTATAACATTCGCTATAACAATCGAAGCGACTGCTGGCACAGTGTAAAGCCGCACTGCCGAATTGTCAAATGTGGATTTGGCAAAGCAGAGCTTTTGCGTTATAAAAACACGGTTGTGAAACAATTCACTTAAAAACCCGATGGGGAAAGAATCTGATCTGGTATGATAAACGACTATCGACCGACCTTTTTAGCCTCGGACCTGGAAGGCGTTCTGATCCCTGAAATCTGGGTTGCAGTGGGGGAAAAGACGGGCATCAAAGAGCTCTCTTTGACCACACGCGATGTGGCGGATTACGATGAGTTGATGCAGATGCGGCTCAACGTCCTGGCCGAGCACAATCTGAAGGTAGATGATATCCAGGCTGTCATCGCCACCATGGAGCCGCTGCCGGGTGCGGTGGAGACGATCAACTGGATTCGTGAGCGGACGCGTTTTGTGATCATCACGGACAGTTTCTATGAGTTTCTGGCGCCCTTCAACGCCAAGTTGGGTTACCCCATGATCTTCGCCCACTCGCTCAAGATCGACCGGCACGGGGCAGTTGTCGGCTACCAGTTGCGGCTGGAGAATGGCAAGCGCAAGGCAGTGCGCGCCCTCAAAGAGCTCGGTTTTCGCGTCATGGCCTTTGGCGATTCATACAACGATACAGCTATGCTCGACGAAGCCGATTTTGGCGTACTGTACAAGCCACCCGGCAATGTTGTGGCCGACTTCCCGCAGTTTCCTGTGGCCAATGATTACACCGGCCTCAAGGCGCTCGCCAACGAGTTTCTGCGGATGCCGGTGATTGTGTAGCGGACGACAGACGATAGACAGTCGACGATAGCCCACTGTCCATCGTCCAACTCAACATGAGCGCAATTGGTCTTTTCTACGGCAGCACAGACGGCCATACGGCGATGGTGGCGCGACTGCTCCAACAGGCCTTTGGCGCGTGCGGGGTGACAGTTGAGCTATTTGATATCGCCGATTACTACCTGGAAGAGATGCTCGGCTTTGACCGGCTGATCCTCGGCGCGCCAACCTGGAATATCGGCCAGCTTCAGGCCGATTGGGAAGAGGTGCTGGACGAGTTCGATGCGCTCGATCTGAGCGGAAAAGAGGTGGCGCTCTTTGGGCTGGGTGACCAGGCGGGTTACCCCGACACCTTTGTCGACGCCCTCTTCTTTGTCGCCAACAGAGCACAGGAGCGGGGGGCCCGTCTCGTCGGCGCCTGGCCGACTGCGGGCTATCAATTTCGCCAGTCCTGGGCAGTTGTGGACGAACACTTTCTGGGGCTGGTGCTGGATGAACACAACCAGCCCGAATTGACGCCGCAGCGGGTGGCCGCCTGGGTGACGCAGTTGTTGACGGAGTTTACTCACCTACGATGACCATCAAACAAAAAGACGCTCAACCTACCCCAACCCTGTGGGAGAGCCTGGTAAGCCCGGCAGGCTACATCCTGGCCGTTTCGTACCCGGTGCTGGCTATCTCAACCGGTTTTCGCGCCGGTTATCAGTTGTGCTGCAAAGAAGGGGTCACCGACTATTTCCCGCCGCTCATGAGCGCCGTCGCCGCCCTCTGCTATCTGAGCGCAACCATTGGCTTCGCCTATCGCCGCCGCTGGACCTGGTGGCTTTCGGTGCTGGTATTGGGCTTTGAAACCGCCATGACGCTGCTCATCGGCACTTGGAGCCTCATCGACCCCCAAACGGTGGGACACACGGTCTGGCGCCACTTTGGCGAAGATTACGGCTACTTTCCCCTCTTCCAGCCGCTGATTGGTCTCCTCTGGCTGCTCTGGCCGGGGACGCGGATGCTTTATAGGTTTTCATCCCTGGATGAGCGCAGAACGATGTAGCGGCTAGTTTGCCACGTACAAGCGTGGAACCAAACGCTCAAACAACCAGTTTAACGGATAGTGCGTCCTTCTTCCCCGAAAAAAGAGCGACCGCTATGCCCGATTACCCTTCAAGCTGGCCCCGCTTGCTGCTGTGGGTCGTGATCCTATTGCTGGCTGTTGGTCTTACGCTGGCATCGTTACGCATCCTCCGCCCGCCATTTTGTCGCTATCTCTGTACCCAGGAGCCTTGTCCGCCAGGATATTGCCGCTTGGGGTCGAATGGGTCGATATCTACGAGCGCGACGCACCCATGAAGAGAAGCCAGTTGCTGGGGATTTTCATCTTTGAGCAGGGTACAGGCGGGTGGTTTCGTGATGGCCGCATGGTCCAGATGCGGGAGTTTCATCAAACCGAATCTCCATGGCGGCCAATTCCTCTACCAGTTGGGTAAAAGCGCTCCCGGTGATGAGTTGTTCGGGGGTGATCAACCCGGTGCCGGCTAGTTCATTGCGCGCCACCATGCGGGCGACAATGGCAGCGGTGAATGCCGTCACACGGGCCATCGAGGTAAAGCCCAGCGCCTCATCGTAGCGATCCACCATCTCTGCCGTCCGCATCATGCGCCGGCCCTCTTCTTCGCCAATCACATCGACCCGCATCAGCGTCAGATCACGGTCGCTTTCGGTCATTTGCACCGCCGGGTAAAGCAGGGCGTCGAGCACGCGCTTGGGTGAGATGAATGCGCCATCCACGTCGATGGGTTCGTCGCTGAGCAGCCCCAGATCCTTGAGCACGGTCACCTTGGCGGCGAAACCGGGCCAGCGGATCGTCTTCTGGGTACCGGTTTTGAGGTTGCGCAGCGCATCCAGTTCCAGCAGCCAGGGGACAAAGCCCTCATGCCAGGCTTCCACTTCTCCCACGCCGTCGAAATGAATCAACTCGACCCCTGAATAGCGCGGGACGCTCACGAGTTGGCCGTCCTCAACCATAAAAGCATTATAAGGCCGTAAGGGCAGCCGCCGGCCGCCAAAGACGATCTTGTAGCCTAGCGGCGGCTCCGGCTGAACGGGGATACCGCCGCATTTGATATGCAACTCCTCCACCCGGTCCATCTGTTCGGCCAGATGGCGAGCCATAATCTCGGTCAGCCCGGGTTCAACACCACACCCCGGGATGACAAGGACGCCCGCCTCTTGCGCCTCGCGCCGGAGCGACTCGACCTGGTCGGGCGCAGGCCAGCTCAGATCAACCCAGGGACGATGCTCGGCCAGGGCAGCGCGCAGCCCCGTGGCAATGATGGCGCCCGGCAGCGCGGCGATCACGACGTCGTGGTCGCGAATCAGGCGTGTGGTCGCATTCCACTGGTTGAGGTCAACTGCCCGGAGCGAAAGCCGGTCGAAACCAGGTAGGCGCGCAAGTTTGGATTGGGCTGCCTCCAGTTGTGCAAAACTCAGATCGGCTAAGGTGACGCGCTGCACTTCCCGATCTTGCAGCGCATTGTAGGCCGCGGCCGGCCCCATCAATCCACTGCCAAGTACGAGCATCCTCATGAAACACTCCCCTTTCTGAATTTTGCACTCCAGTTACCGCTCTAATTTATCCAAAATGGTTTCGAGCGCCTCACGGCCAAAGACATAGCGCTCGCCGCAGAAGTGGCAGTCGACCACGGCCTGCCCTTCGGCAATGAGATGCTCGAGCTCGGCCCGGCCGAGGGTGATAAGCGCCTGTTCGGAGCGCTCCCAACTGCAACCGCATTCAAAACGCAAAGGGTGTTCTTCCAGCACTTCGTAAGGCACCCCGGCAAAGAGCTGGGCGAGGACTGTCGCCGGTGTTTCGCCGGCGGCAAACAGTTCTGCCAGCGGGGCCATATCGTCGAGCCGTTCGGCCAGGTCGCGCAGCGTGGTCAAGTCCTGGCTGGGCAGCGCATCCAGCAACAAGCCGCCAGCAGCGACCAGTTCGCCTTCGGGGTTGAGTTTGACGCCGATCTCGACCAGGGCGGTAACCTGTTCCGAGTGGTGGAGATAGTACATCAGATCGCTGTCGAGATACCCCGTCTGCAGTGGAACAACCCCTTCGTAAAGCTCTTTGAGCCGCAGGTCTTTGACGACCGTAAGCAACCCTAGATTGCCCAGAGTTTGCGCGGTATCCATCGGGTTGGATGCAACCACATCCGGTACCGCGACATAGCCGCGTACACGCCCGTAGCTATCGCCTTCGGCGACCAATTTCTGCAGCGGGCCATTGGCGTCCACCTTCAATGCTACCCGTTGTTGCACCTTTAGCTGCGCACCCAGCAGCGCGGCTGCCGTCAGCCCATAGCCCAGCGCCACTGTCGCCGCCGGGCTTGCCTGCTGTCGGCGCTGCGCTTCGGTAACCAGGCCAGTGGTGAGGCAGGCCAGCCCGCGCACCCCCGCCTCTTTGGCCAGAACCCGCACCATGATATCGGAATGATTCTCGTTGTTCATGATCCCTATTATACCGCAAAAAGATCGTGTCTGTCACAGCGTAGGAAACGCTTGGGTGCATCCAGAATAAGGGGCGAGGAGGTGACGGTCACCTGGGTGTGCGCGCATCCTTGGTATCCATAGGTGCTGGCGCCTAGTGACCGTCACCTGGGGCGCGAACATTTCGGACGCCCCCGAAACGCTTGACAGCCCTGTCGCTTTATGTTATGTTCGCCATAATGTGCCCTATATCGGCGCCACTAACCTTTTGGACCGCTGCTGGCTCTCATAAGAGAGATGAGCAGGGTAAGCACAAGCAACAACCGTATCTAGATTTCCCATCCGTTTGGTCCTGGCCTGTCCAGTCCAAAATATGACGTGCAGTTCATCGCTGTTTGCTACACCAAAGGAGAGATGAGCCATGTATCGAACACCGAAGTGGTATGCGTTGGGTCTGGTCGCGTCGATGGTGCTGGGGATGATCATCGTAGCGTGCATGGGGCCGGCGCCGGCCCCAGTGGAGACAGCGCCCGAGGCCGCACCGGCAGCGCAGGCGACGCGCGATGTGCGCATCGTCGTGGTCAGCCACGGCCAAGCATCGGACCCCTTCTGGAGTGTGGTCAAGAATGGCGTCGATGCCGCGGCCGCCGACCTGGGTGTGACGGTCGAGTACCAGGCACCCGGCACCTTTGATATGGTCGCCATGCGCCAGTTGATCGACGCTGCCGTCGCCTCCAACCCCGACGGGCTGGTCGTTTCGATCCCCGACCCAGATGCCTTGGGTGACTCGATCCGCGCCGCCGTCGACGCCGGAATCCCTGTCATCTCGATGAACTCGGGCAGCGATGTGGCGGAGGAACTCGGCGTACTCAACCACGTTGGGCAGACCGAGTACGAGGCAGGCTATGGTGGTGGCGAGCGCATGGCCGCAGCCGGCGCAACCAATGCCATCTGTGTCAATCAAGAGGTGGGCAATGTGGCGCTCGACCTGCGCTGCCAGGGCTTCACTGACGCCATGACCGCAGCCGGTGCATCGGTGCAGGTATTGGCCGTGGAGCTAGCCGACCCGGTGGATGCGCAACAACGCATCGCCGCCGCGCTGACCGCCAACCCCGATGTGGACAGCATCCTCACACTAGGGCCGACCGGCGCTGCCCCCGCACTGGCAGCGCTGGAGGATTCTGGCCAACTGGGTGAGATCCTGCTCGGCACCTTTGACCTCTCGCCCGAGGTGTTGGAGGCAGTGCGTGACGGCAATATGCTCTTTGCCATCGACCAGCAGCAGTATCTCCAGGGCTATCTGCCCATCGTGCTGTTGACGCTCTATGTCGAGAACCTGAACACCGTCGCCAACGATGTAATCATGACCGGCCCAGGCTTTGTCACAGCCGAGACCGCAGCGCGCGTCATCGACCTGAGCGCGGCCGGCACTCGGTAGATTGAAAAGCGGTTGGCGCTCTGCACCCTCTGTGCTCGCACAGAGGGTGCAGAGCGCCAACCGCTTTGGGTTCGGCTTGGTCCAAATTAGGGGAGGCTGCGTGTTATGGCAACGACAACGGTCCCGGAGCAGCGTGATGAGCGCATGGTCGAGGCGGGGTTAGTCAAACGGTTACTGACCCGGCCAGAACTGGGCGCAGTGGCCGGGACGATCCTGGTATGGCTCTATTTCGCCGTTGTGGCGCCGGTCGGCTTTCTGAGCCTGCGCGGGACGGCCAGCTATCTCGAGGTGGCGTCGCACATCGGCATCCTGGCGGTGGCGGTGGCGCTCTTGATGATCGGCGGCGAATTTGACCTCTCGGTCGGTTCGATGATTGGCTTCAGCGGCGTGATCATAGCCATCCTTGGCTCAGTCTCTGGCATCCCGCTCTATCTTGGTGCGCTCGTGTCGCTCGCCTTTGCTCTGGCCGTGGGCTTCATCAATGGCTACATGGTGATTCGCACCCGGCTGCCCTCGTTTATCATCACGCTGGGCAGCCTCTTTATCATTCGCGGGTTGACGATTGCCTTTACCCGCGCCATGACCGGGCGCACCCAGATCGGCAGCCTGGATCGGGCGCCCGGCTACGAGGCGCTGAATGCGCTCTTTGGCTCCAGTCTCCCCATCGCCGGGGCGAACTTTCCCATTTCGATCCTGTGGTGGATTTTGGTGGCCGCGCTGGCCACCTGGGTGCTGCTGCGCACGCAGATCGGCAACTGGATCTTTGGCGCCGGCGGCGACCCAAACGCCGCGCGCAATGTCGGCGTCCCGGTGGACCGGCTCAAGATCGGTCTCTTTATGGCAACCGCTTTTGCCGCCTGGCTGGTAGCGACGATCCAGGTGACCGTGGTAAAATCGGCAGATACCTTGCGCGGCGAACGTCAGGAGTTTATCGCCATCATCGCCGTCGTCATCGGCGGCACGCTGCTCACGGGTGGCTACGGCTCCGCCATCGGCGCCGTCTTCGGAGCGCTCATCTTTGGCATGGTGCGGCAGGGCATCGTCTTTGCCGGCGTGGACGCCGATTGGTTCCAGGTGTTCCTGGGTGCGATGTTGATCGTCGCCGTCTTGGTCAATAATTATATTCGCCAGACGGCGGAGAAGGCGCGGCGGTAACAGCAGGAACACAGAGAACGCGGAGTTTTCACAGAGATTTCACAGAGTACTTTTCTCTGTCTCTATCTTTGTAGATTCTTCAACGCAAAGACGCAGAGAAGCAAGGGCGCAAAGCTGTTGGTCGAACGCCTTCTTTGTGTCTCTGCATCTTTGCGCCTTTGCGTTAAAAGCCTCTGTGTTCTCTGTGGCCCTTTGTACTCTCTGTGTTGCTGCTTTGGCTCCGGCTTGTCCAGGTTAGGGAGCTTTGAGAAGATTGGGGGGAGTATGACAACAAATCATGGCACAATGCCCCTGCTCGAAGTGCGCAACATCTCTAAATATTTTGGCAGCGTCATCGCGTTACAAGATGTCTCGATAGCGGTCTATGCAGGCGAGGTGATGTGTCTGTTGGGCGACAATGGTGCCGGCAAGTCCACGCTGATCAAGATTCTCTCGGGCGTACACAAGCCCAGCGAAGGTGAGTATCTCGTGTCAGGCGAGCCGGTAGACTTTGAGTCGCCGCGCGATGCGCTGGACCTTGGCATCGCCACCGTTTACCAGGACCTGGCGATGATCCCGCTCATGAGCATCGCCCGCAATTTTTTCCTGGGCTCAGAGCCGACCAGCGGCTGGGGGCCATTTAAGCGCTTTGACGTTGGCTATGCCAACCGGGTGGCCAAGGAAGAGCTGATGAAGATGGGCATCGACATCCGCGACCCATCGCAGCCGGTGGGGACATTGTCGGGCGGCGAGCGGCAGTCGGTGGCAATTGCGCGGGCGGTCTACTTTGGGGCCAAAGTTTTGATTCTGGACGAGCCGACGGCTGCCCTAGGCGTCAAACAGGCGGGCACGGTGTTGCGTTATGTTGCGCAGGCGCGAGCGCGCAATCTGGGCGTGATCTTTATCACCCACAATCCGCACCACGCTTACGCCGTGGGAGACCGCTTTACCATCCTCAAACGCGGGCGCACGCTGGGAACGTTTACCCGCAGCGAGATCAGCCGCGAGGAGGTCGTGCGGCTCATGTCGGGCGCCGATGAACTGGATGCGCTGAGTCACGAACTCGAATTCCTCTCAGAACGCGACGCCCAGGATGCGCAGTTCAGCAGCGCATTGAGCCAGACTGAACTGGAGATGGCGGAGAAGTTGGATTGATGGAGTAAAGTCACCAGAGCGTGGGGATCAGACCGCTCTGGCTGATATTACGATAGATGGATGCCATTCTGCCCGGCGAAAATCTTCGTCGTTCAGCTTTAGTTGCCCTTTGAATAGACCGCGTGGTAACATTTGTCCGGTGTCGGGTGAGGGCGGCTCAGTAGTTCGGCAACCATCAAACTCGCGTCGGTTTGAGCATCTTGCATAATTTGCGCAAGCCGATCAGGTTTAGCGCCGTTCTGTTGTTGCTCATTAGCACTTTGCTCGTAAGCTGCTAGTTCCTGCCGCAACATGTAGGCAATTATCTGCATCAATAGTAGTTTGTCAGATAGAGACAGGGTGCGGATTGACTTCAGTAATGTTTCCGAAATCATAACAGCTCTCCTTTCAGGCTCACCAAGTGTACCAAAGTATAATGCAAGACCCTCGCAGAGTAAAGGAGTGACGAGATGAGCGCCAACCCAACCGTTCGCCTGACCATGGCCCAGGCGGTGATCCAATTCTTGCAGAACCAATACACCGCCCGCGACGGAGTCGAGCAACGCTTCTTTGCCGGCTGTTTTGGCATCTTTGGCCACGGCAACGTGGCCGGGATCGGACAGGCGTTGCACCAGTATCCTGATTTTCGCTATTACCAGACGCGCAATGAGCAGGCGATGGTCCATACTGCGGCTGCCTATGCGAAACACAAGAACCGGCTGCAAACGCTGGTCTGCACTACGTCAATTGGACCGGGTGCAACAAACATGATCACCGGTGCGGCCGCCGCCACGGTCAACCGGCTGCCGGTGCTGCTCCTGCCCGGCGACATCTTTGCCCGGCGTAACGTGGCCCCCGTGCTCCAGCAACTCGAATCCGAACACAGCCAGGATATCTCGGTCAACGACTGTTTTCGCCCGGTCAGCCGTTACTGGGACCGCATCAACCGGCCCGACCAGTTGATCACCGCCTTGCCCGAAGCTCTACGCGTCCTCACCAGCCCGGCGGAGACCGGCGCAGTGACCCTCTGCCTACCGCAAGATGTTCAGACAGAGGCATATGACTACCCGAAGGCGCTCTTTGAAAAACGGGTCTGGCAGATTTCCCGCAACCGTGCGGATAGCCAGGCGCTCGCCCGCGCCACCGAGTGGATCCGCCAGGCCAAACGCCCGCTCATCATCGCCGGGGGTGGGGTCAAATACAGCGAGGCCACCGAGACGCTCCAAGCCTTTGTCGAACAGACCGGCATCCCCGTGGGCGAGACGATGGCGGGCAAGGGCAGCCTGCGCTATGACCATCCGCTCTGCCTGGGCGCCGTAGGTGTGACCGGAACGTCGGCAGCGAACATCCTGGCGCTGGAGGCCGACCTGGTTATCGGCATCGGCACGCGCTACAGCGATTTCACCACGGCGAGCAAGACGCAATTTCAAGACCCGGATGTGCGTTTTATCAATATCAACGTGGCCGAGTTCGACGCCTACAAGCACAGCGCCATCCCGCTGGTGGGCGACGCTAGGGTTACGCTTGAGGAACTGGGCGCGGCGCTGGCCGGCCACCAGGTTGACAATAGCTATCGCAGCCGGGCACAACAGCTCCACGACGAGTGGGAAGCTGAGGTGGACCGCATCTATGCCATCCGCAACACGCCGCTGCCCAGCCAGGGCGAACTGATCGGCGCCGTCAACGACCTGGGCGACCCAGAGGCCGTGATGGTCTGCGCCGCCGGCAGCCTGCCGGGCGACCTGCACAAACTCTGGCGCGCCCGCCACCCACGGCAGTACCACTTGGAGTATGGCTACAGCACCATGGGCTACGAAATCGCCGGCGGATTGGGCATCAAGATGGCCGACCCGCAGCGCGAGGTCTATGTGCTGGTGGGTGATGGCAGCTATCTCATGCTGAGCGCCGACATCATCACGTCGATCCAAGAGGGCTACAAGCTGACGGTCGTGCTCATGGATAACCGCGGCTTCAAGAGCATCGGTTCGCTCAGCCGCTCGGTGGGGGACAAGGGCTTTGGCACCCGTTATGTCTATCCGAAAAACGGCGGCCTGCCCAGCGACGAGGCCGGTGAGGATGTGCGCGACCTGCCGGTCGATCTCGCCATGAACGCCCGCAGCCTGGGCGCACATGTCATCGAGTGCCAGAGCCGTGACGATCTCGTAGCTGCGCTCGACGCCGCCAAAGAGATTGACCACACCGTGGTGATCTATGTCCCCAACGACCGCTATCTTGGCGTGCCTGGCTATCACAGTTGGTGGGATGTGCCGGTCGCCGAGGTGAGCGAGTCGGACAGCGTGCGCGCCGCCCGTGAAGAGTGGGGTGAGATGCGGGAGAAGGAGCGCTACTTTCTGTGAGCTTCTCTTTCGTGTCCCCGAAGATATGAAGCCGTGCTGCGGACGTTGATGGCGATTCTGGTCGATTGAGCATGGCAGACACATATGTTGTTCGCAGCGTTGCCGATGCTCCGGCGTTGGCCGACCAGATGCAGGATTTGATCGAAGCGGTCTGGCCGCGCTATATTACCCAGGGGTCGTCGCCGCCGGGCCATCCCTTTCGCATCGACTGGTTTGGCATTCACAAGCGCTGGCCGCGCTACCAGATCGCGCTCTTTGACCCGGCTGAGGGCGAGATGATCGCCTGCGCCAACGGCCTCACCCTGGCCTGGGATGGGGATGAACAGGATTTACCAGATGAAGGCTGGGATTGGGCGATGCATCAGGGCGAAGTTGATTTCAAGGCCGGTCTGCCACCCAAAACGGCCTGTGCGTTGAGCGTCACTATCCGCACTGATGTGCGCGGCCAAAATCTGAGCCGTACGATGCTCGAACTGCTGTGTAAACAAGCCCGTGCTGATGGACTGGCCCGGCTCATTGTGCCCGTACGCCCAAACCTGAAGGCGCGCTACCCGATCACCCCCATCGAGGAGTATAGTATCTGGGCGAACGAGGAAGGATTGCCCTTCGACCCGTGGCTACGGGTGCATGTCCGCATGAATGCTCGGATAGTCAAGACCTGTCCACGCGCCGTAAGCCTGGGGGGTACGGTGGCGGAGTGGGAGGAGTGGACCGGGATGAAATTCCCCGCCAGCGGCGCCTATGTCGTGCCGGAGATGCTGGCGCCGCTCCAGATCGACCGTAGGGCAGACCAGGGTCTGTATGTGGAGCCGAATGTGTGGGTGGTGCATGATTTATCAGCGGCGCCAAACAAAAACAAATGGCCAAAGGCAGATAACAAAGGATAATTCACCATGGACAAAAACGGACAACTCCTGAACTTTATCAACGGTCGCTGGCACAAGTCCAGCGCTTCGACCTATGGTGACGTGCTCAACCCGGCCACGGCTCAGGTGCAGGCGCACGTGCCCATGTCGCCCGGGGCCGAGGTGGACGCCGCCGCCCAGGCCGGCGCTGAGGCGTTCAAAAGCTGGCGACGCACCCCGGTGGTGGACCGCATCCAGCCCCTCTTCAAGCTCAAAAATTTGCTGGAAGAGAATCTGGACGATATCGCCCGCACCACTACCAACGAGTGTGGTAAGACCTACGCCGAGAGCGTGGGCGAAATGCGCCGGGGCATCGAGAATGTCGAGGTTGCCTGTGGGACGCCCGTGCTCATGCAGGGCTACAACAACGAAGACATCGCCAGCGGCATCGACGA
>QEUW01000148.1 GCA_003577005.1 Chloroflexota bacterium
GCTGCCACCTGAACCTTGCTCCCCTACTGGGTGGCAGCCCAGGGTGTGCCCGAAATTTGGGGCAGCCGAACAAAGACCTCCGGGAGGTGGCCGCAGGAGATCCCGAATGTCCCGAATCTCGCCGGCCACGGGGGCCCATTGGGCGCGGAGGTCTTTGTACACGTGCGGTTGCCATACGAAATCCTGCCCCCAATCCTGGACGCACCCGGCACTCCACCATCGCTTTCCTAGCCCGGCCAACTCATGGTACACTAGGTTCTGTTGACATTTGTGCGGAGCCAACCGGGCGTTGCACCTGCCGGGTGCGATGCACATATACTTGCAACACCCTCTACCAGAAACGTGCCAAAAACAGAATCCAGTCGTTGCGGAGCAACTATGCCCAATTCCAAACTCCAAACCTGGCAAGAACGGCTGGCCGCAGCCCGCCGGGAACTGCTGACCTTGCTCAAAGGGCTCACACCCGCTCAGTGGCAGGCCCCCGTCTTTGGCGAAGGCGAGACATGGACTGTCGCCACCGTCGTCGCCCACCTGGCCGAAAACGAGCGCGGCATGAGCATTCATGTCCACAAGATCCGCAAAGGCGAGCCGACCATTCCAGATAATTTTGACTTGAACCGCTGGAATGCCGGTGTCATCGAGCGGATGGGCGAAAAGAGCCCGGAGGAGCTGCTGGCGCTGCTCGAAACCACCCGCGCCAAAACGCTCGAAGTGATGAATACGCTCAAGGATGAGGAATGGTCGCTCACCGGCCGCCACCCCAGCCGGGGGATCATCACCATCGAGCAATATTACGAAACCATGGCCGCTCACGATGTAGGCCATGCCAACGATATTCGCAACGCCCTTGGGGGTGCCTAGCGCCATGCAGCAGATTACAATCTATCGAGAGGCCGGGCGCTACGCTGGCTGGCCGGCCAACTATGGCATCTGGGCGTGGGGCGACGAGATTGTCGTCGGCTTTACGGTCGGTTATTTCCAGGGGGGCGCCCACTATCACACCCGCGACCGGGAGCGTCCGTTTGAGACACTGCAAGCGCGCACGTTAGATGGTGGCCGTACCTGGAACGTTCAGCCGATCCCGGCGCGCATCCCGGGGAACCGGGCGCTTTCGGCTGATGAACATCTGGCGTCTCACCTGCATGTGGCGCCCTTTCTTGACAGCGGCCCCAACGCCCTCGAACCGTGCCCCGGTACGGTCGATTTCACCCATCCTGATTTTGCTTTACTCTGCGCCCGTACGGGCCTACGCGCCGGCGCCCGCTCGTGGTTTTATCTCTCCATCGACCGCTGCCACACCTGGCAAGGTCCCTACGGGTTACCCCTGTTTGGCCAGACCGGTGTGGCCGCCCGCACCGACTATCTGGTTGATGGGCCACAACAATGCACCCTCTTTCTCACGGCTGCCAAACCCAACGGCGAGGAAGGACGGGTCTTCTGCGCCCGCACCGAAGATGGGGGTCGCAGCTTTTCCTTTCGGTCGTGGGTAACGCCAGAGCCCGAGGGCTATACCATCATGCCGGCCAGTGTGCGGCTGCCATCGGGGCGGATCCTTACGGCTGTGCGCGCCAGCGAGAGCCGGGTGAGCGGGCCTGCCCGCCGCTGCTGGATCGACCTCTACGCTTCGGACGACGACGGCGCCACTTTTGATCACTTGAGCCGGCCTGTTGCCGACACCGGGTTTGGCGGCAACCCACCCACGCTGACGCAACTCGCCGATGGACGCCTCTGTCTCGTCTACGGCTTTCGCGACCCGCCCTCTGCCATCCAGGCTGTATTGAGCGCCGACGGCGGCCGCACCTGGGGTAAGCCCGTCTCTTTGCGAACGGGTGCGGGAAATCATGACCTGGGCTATCCGCGCACCGTACAGCGGCCCGACGGCAAGCTGGTCACCGTCTATTACTGGAACGACGATGCACAGGGCGACCGCTATCTGGCCGCCACCATCTGGCAACCATAGCGCAAGAGGAGAACCTGATGAAAACGATCCGGTGGGGTATTATTGGCTGTGGCGATGTAACTGAGGTCAAGAGTGGACCCGGCTTTCAGAAGGCGACCAACTCGGAGCTGGTGGCCGTCATGCGCCGCAACGGCGCGCTGGCGGCAGATTATGCTCGGCGCCACAATGTGCCCAAGTGGTACGACAATGCCCAGGAGTTGATCGACGACCCCGATGTTGACGCCGTCTACATTGCCACACCACCCTATGCTCACAAGGAATACACGCTGGCTGCTGCCCGCGCCGGCAAGCCCGTCTATGTGGAAAAGCCCATGGCCCTCAACTACGACGAGTGCCAGGAGATGATCGCGGCGTGCGAAGCGGCAAAGGCGCCGCTCTTTGTCGCCTTCTACCGCCGGGCGCTACCCCGCTTTGTCAAGATCAAGGAACTGCTCGATAGCGGCGCCATCGGCAATGTGCGGACCGTAACCGTCACCTTCTATCGCCCTATGCGTTCGTACGATCTGAACAATCTGCCGTGGCGCGTCGTCCCGGCCATCGCCGGGGGTGGTCTCTTTGTCGATCTGGCGTCGCACACGCTGGATTATCTCGACCATTTCTTGGGGCCGGTCCGTGCGGCGAGCGGTTACGCGGCTAACCAGGCCGGCCAGTACCCGGCTGAAGATGTCGTGGCCGGTAGCTTTGTCTTTGCATCCGGCGTACATGGCACCGGTATCTGGAGCTTTGCCAGCTTCGAGGCGAGAGACCAGACCGAGATCATCGGCGACAAGGGGGCGATTGTCTTCTCCTCGTTTGCTGAAGAGCCGGTCACGCTGACCACCGCAGCGGGCATGCAACACTTCATCATCGAGCATCCACCCCATGTGCAACAGCCGCTGATCCAGAGCATCGTCGATGAACTCAACGGCGTAGGCCAATGCCCCAGCACTGGCGCGAGCGGCGCCCGCACAACCTGGGTGATGGATCAGCTCCTGGCCGGTTGGCGCAACACAAACGTCTCCTCGCCGTAAGGTGCGTTGCACGCAAGCGTGCAACGCACCTATAAACACACCCGTTCGATCAATCGCTGATATACCCCAACTGCGGCTTCGAGTTGCGCAACCTCGATCCACTCGCCGATGGTGTGGGCCTGAGCGATGTCACCAGGGCCAAGGATCACCTGTTGGCCCGCATAGTGCTGGTAGACCAGCGCCTCAGTGCCAAAAGGAACCGTTTCAGCGCGGGCGACGCCGGTTGCTTGCAGCGCCAGCTGGACGATCTCGGTGTCGGGCGCCACATAAAAGGGATCAAACCCCTCGGTGCGCGTTTCCAGATTGTATTTTTGCGCCGCAGCCAGGATGAGGCCCAGCGCCTCTTCCCGGTGGTCATTGGGCATTGTGCGCAAGCTCAAGGTGGCGACCGTCTTAGCCGCGGTCACGTTGGATTTGCAATTGCCGTCGTCGATGACCAGGTTGAAGCCATTGGTGGGTGGGTCGAATTCATGGTTCTGAAAGCGGCTATCCTGGCGGAAGAGGTGGGCCAGTTCGGCCATCTCGGCTAGAAAGGGTGCGATCAGGAAGTTGGCCGAACTCCCGCGGTCGGTGCTGGTGTGAGCGGCCCGGCCATACGCGGTGACATAGACACGGGCGCCCCCCTTGTGTGCATAAACAGGGATCAGCCGTGTCGGTTCGGCCACGACCACCTGAGCAGGCCAACTCTCTTTGAGCAGCGTAGACTCGCGCGCGATCTGATAGGCCCCACCATAGCCCACTTCTTCATCGGCTGTGATGGCCAGGGTGAGCGGTTTGCGCAACCGCCGGGCATCGACCTGCGCAGCAGCCACAATCGTGGCCGCCAGCGGACCCTTCATATCGCAACTGCCCCGGCCGATCAGCCGGCCATCTTGCAGCAGGGGTGTGAACGGCTCCCACTCGCTGGGATCGCCGGGCACGGTGTCCGAGTGAGAAAATAGCCCCAGGCCACCCGCCCCCGGCCCAATGCGGGCAACCAGGCTGACCTTTTCCCGGCCCTCATCGTCGTAAGAGAGACGTTCCACATCAAAACCCAACCGTCGCAACCGCACGGCAAGAAAATCGGCAATGGCGGCATTGCTCACCGTACTGGCGGACGGGATCGCGATGAGGTCCTGGGTGAGCCGGATGACATCTGTCTGCATGGATAGCTTTCTTTCTATGGATTCGGATGATTTGCACTAGCAATGGACAGCAACGCTTGCTGGATTTGACATTCCAGCGAGAGCAGGTTGCGGTCTACTGATTATAACAGGTGATACAAGCATACAAGATTGCCATATCAACCAGGGTACACAAGGTCAACAGACTTCAGAACGTCGGCAAACGACCCAGCCTTTTCATCCTGGCATCAAGCGAAGCGCCAAACAAGATACCCGCGTCGCAGCCAGCTCCTACGCAAATCGATCCGATAGCCATAACTGGTCAGCCGCTGGGCGCTTTCGACAAACCACTGCCGTACGCCCCATACCTGCACCGCCGCCGCCTGCAATGTGGCCTGCTTCCATGCCTGGAAGAAATCGTGGATCGGCTCGCCGGACACGACCCTGTGGATCAAATTCTTGGGCAGAACCGTCTGAAACGCACCCGGGTCAAAGCCAATGCGAAAGTTGGTGCTAAAGACAAGCGCTTCGTGGAGCCACGCTTGCCCTTTGCCCTCCCCCCTGCCGGATGCAGGGGGTGAATCTTCAGTTCGCCGCAGCACATTTGCTACCCAGGTGCGCCCCAAGGGATCTGCAGTGCCTTCGATGAGCAGGCCGCCGGGTAAGACACCGCGCGCCATGAGCGCATACGCTTCGGCTACCCGTGATTCTTCGTACTGGCGCAGCACATTGAAGGCCCGGATCAGGCGGACGGTTTCGGGTCGTCCAGTGGGGCCGATCTGCAAAGGTAGGTTGAAGCCGCCCAGACGGAAAAAGGTCTGTTCATCGGCATTAGGTTGCGCCGCAGCCACTCGTACGGGGTCGATCTCCACCCCTAACACCGGGAGTTGCGGATTGGCCAGGCGGAGCCGGGCAGCGCTCTCCAGGGTGGTAACGGGTTTGGCCCCGTACCCCAGATCGACAAAAAAAGCATGGGCAAAGTCCCCATCCGAACGGCGCAACAGCGTCGAATCATAGGATAAAAGAAAGCTATCGACGCGGCGCAGACGATTGCGCGCCGTCTTGCCGCGCGTCGGCTGGCCCTGGGGCCGGCGCGGTGCAACCCGGGAGTGCGTTCTTCGATTGGTCATTGTCTGTATCGCTTTGTGCCTCTACGGAGCAAAAATTCCAGATTGGGCGGCAATTAAGATGGATCGCACCGCTGAGGGTCCGCCCATTCCCCTTGGCCGCATTTACTTCAGCCATCGCTGGATCTGGACGCACCAGATTGAGATAGCTGTCCGAATAGTGCTACAATTGTACCATCTTACACCAAGCTTTTCCACAGATCAGGATGCTACCAGATGGAGAAACACGCTCAAGCCTATATCAAGGCAGATGCGCTACACGAGTTTGTTCAAACGCTCTTTGTGCGCGCCGGTCTGCCCCTCGAACATGCCAGAGACGCAACCGATGTGCTGCTCTATGCCAGCCGCCGCGGGGTGGATACACACGGCGTGCGCAATCTCAAGCCGATCTACTTTACACAGCTCGCACGCGGTATGGTCAATCTCGATCCGCAGTTCAAGATCGAATACGAAACGCCGGTCTCGGCGCGTGTCAATGGCGACTGTGCGCTGGGGCTGGTGGCCGGCCCTTGGGGAATGCGGTTGGCAATGAAAAAGGCGCAAGAAAGCGGTATCGGCATGGTAGCCATGCACAACACCTTTCACTACGGCGCGGCGGGTTACTATCCTTACATGGCGCTGGCGCACGACCTCATTGGCGTCTCGATGACGGCGCGTTTTTATGCGCGTGAGCAGGGGTACGGCGTCATGCCCACCTTTGGCGCCAAATCGATGTTCTCCACCAACCCGCTCAGTATGGGCTTTCCCACCCAAGACGAGTCGCCGTGGCTGCTCGACATGTCCACCTCGACTGTGCCCTTCAACCGTATCACCATGATGCGCGACAACGGCGAGTCGATCCCGCTGGGCTGGGGGGTGGATGCAGATGGCGAGCCGACGACCGACCCGGCGCAAGTGCGCTTTCTCTATCCGCTCGGCGGGACGCGTGAGCAGGGGGGTCACAAGGGCTATGCGCTCGCCATGATGGTTGCCGTGCTCTGTAATGTCCTCTCGGGCGGGTGGGATCAGCTTTATGGCGACGACCCCACGGCCTACGAGGGCTACAAGCTCCAGAACGACGGCCACTTCTTTGCCGCCTTTCGCATCGATCTCTTCCGCCCGGTGGAAGAGTTCAAACGGGGGATGGATGCCATGATCCGCGCCCTGCACGATTCGCCCAAAGCGCCCGGCCACGACCGCATCTATGTTGCCGGCGAAATCGAACACGAGACTGAACAGAAACGGCTGCGGGACGGGATTCCGCTCTCGCCGGTGGTGCTGGCCGACCTGCGCGAACTGGCGGTGCAGTATGATGTGCCGTTGCCGCTGCTATAGGAAGTGGTCCATACCCTCTGTTTGTTCAAGCGCAGATGTGTGCCGGGGAGGTTCCATGAAGATCACTCAGGTTAAACTGTTTATCCTCGAAAATGCAGACCAAAAGGGCCGCAGCCTGCAACTGGTGCAGGTGCCAAATCTGCGACGCATCCAGTACACTCACACAGCGGGTGCCACGGGCCAGCCGGCGCGCCAACACTTTATCCAGGTGGAGACGGACGAAGGGATCAGCGGTCGCTGCACGACAACGATGACCCCTACTCAAGCAGAGATACTGCGCAACCAGGTACTGGGCGAAGACCCTTTCCAGCGCGAGCACCTCTACCAGAAGCTGCACAAGGGAACGCGTTGGCTCTACCAGCCGCCGGGCTGGTTTGGCGACTTCGACAACTGTCTGTGGGACATTGCCGGTAAAGCAGCAAATCTGCCCGTCCACGCGCTGATTGGCCGCGTGCGCGACCGTTTTCCCGTCTATCTCACCAGCGGCGATGGCAGTGTGAGCGATTATCTGCACCACATCGAACTGGGGCGGCAGATGGGGATCAACGCCTACAAGTTTCACACTTACAAAGGCGGCCAGGCCGACATCCCCATCTTCCGCCAGGTGCGCCGGGAGGTAGGGCCTGATTACGAGCTGATCAACGACCCTGTCTGTTCATACGACCTGCGCGAAGCCATCGAAGTTGGGCACGTCATGGAAGAACTAAACTTTGTCTGGCTGGAAGAGCCGTTCCACGAACAAAAGATGAACCTCTACCAGGAGCTATGCCGGGAGCTAACTATCCCGGTCATGGCGAACGAAATGTTGATGCACGATGTGGGCCTCTCAGCGCAGTGGCTGATCCACGGGGCGACCGACCGGCTGCGCGCCAATGCCCGTCACGGCACAACCCAGGTGCTCAAAATGGCCCACTTTGCCGAACTCTACGGCGCCAACGTCGAACTCAACGGCCAGGGCGGGTTGTTTGGGCTGCTCCACGCCCACTTGGGTTGTTGCATCGACAACACTGATTTCTATGAGAACTTTTTTATGAACGCCGACGGCAATCGACGGCAGGGTGAAGAGTGGGGTCTGTTGAACGGGCTGGTCATCGAAGACGGCCACGTCACCCCGCCCGCTGGCCCCGGCTGGGGCGCCGAGTGGGATGAGAAGCGCTTCCAGTCATTGGTCGTAGCAGAGCACTGATTGAACCAGGTGATAGACGCCTGCCTCACACTAACCCGGCGTACCAAAGCGCAACAGATAGCCGTTGCAATCGCGGATGGCGAACTCGCGCATGCCCCACGGCATGGTCGCCAGCTCGCGCACGACCTCAACTCCCTGGGCAGAATAATCGGCGTAGAGTTGCTCAAGCTGTGGGCCGACAAAGAAATACAGCTCTACTGCCGGGCTCGGCCCCGCGGGTTGGCGCTGCGAGAATTGGATCTGCGCACCTTCTGTTGTCCAATCACCCCGTGCGACAGCGCCATGAGTCGGGGGATCGCCATAGAGAAAGCTCAGGCTAAAGCCGAGCTTGTCGCAATAATATCTGGCCGTGGCCTCTACATCCGGCACGAGGAGGATCGGCTGGAGCGAGTAGAAACGAGCCGCCGGCGTGCTGGCCGGCGGATGACCGGCCAGTTGCTGCCATTCGTGCCGGTACATTCCGTAGACGTATTTCTCATGCACCGCGTTGTGGTGGTGATACTTCTGTTGAAAACGCCCGCGCCGGATAAAGCCGACTTTCTTCGCCAGCCGTTGCGACGCCACATTCTCGTCGTTGATCCAAAGTTCGACCCGGTCCAATCCTAACACGGAGAACCCATATTCCAACGCGGCATGCACGGCTTCGCTCGTGTAGCCTTGTCGCCAGTAGTCTGGGTGGAGGATATAGCCCATGCCGGGTACACCCGGATTACCCAGGTACTCGACTACGCCGATAGCGCGGTCGTTCTGCGCCAGGCAGATCGCCCACGCGCAGCCCTGTGGATTTGCGATCATGCGTTCGAGCAGGGCCCGAGTTGTTGCCACATCCTTGTGCGGCGGTGTATCCCAGTAGCGCATCGCCTCGGGGTGAGCGTACATACTGAACAGGTCAGCAGCGTCGCTGGCGGCCAGGGGCCGCAAGGTCAGCCGGTCGGTACGGAACGTTCGCTGCTCATCCATCTGTGCTTGACTCCGATTGAGCGGGGCTGGAACGGAGAGAAACTTCCGCAATCGTACATTTCAGCATATAATACTGCATCATCCACACAAAGCCGAATCGCCTAAAGGAAACATAGGCCAATCATGAAGATCAGCCGTGTCCAACTCTTTCCGATTGCCATCCCGCGCCAGACCGGTATCGCCAACCAGCACGTGATCGTCAAGATCGAGGCGAACGACAGCCACGCCGGCTGGGGCGAGATGAGCGACCTCTCACACGTGCCCATGTACCAGTTCGACCTGCCCGAACTAGAGCGCATGTTAAACGAACTGCTGCTCGGCAAAGAGGCTCGCAACCTCGCCAAGATCGAGGATGACCTCATCCGCTTCTTTCCCGACGAGGGGCACATGTACAGCCGCTCCGGGCTGGTGCGCCAGGGGATCGATCTGGCGCTGCACGACCTGATTGGGCGGGTCGAAGGCGTGCCGGTCTATGATCTGTTGGGAGGAAAACTGCGCGACCGTATGAGGGTCTGTTACCCCATCTTTCGAATGCGGTCGGTGGACGAAGTGGAGCCGAACTTGCAGCGCGTCGAAGAAAAACTTGCTCTCGGCTTCGACCTGATCCGCGTCTATGTTGGCGCAAATCTGCAAGCCGATGCGCAGTTCCTGGGGCAATTTACCGACCGCTTCAAGGGCCGTGTCGAGATCAAGTCGCTCGACTTCTCCAACCTGCTTGACTGGCGGCGAGCGGCTATGGCTCTCGAACGCTTTGATGAACTGTGCGATTATATGCTGGTGGAAAGCGGCGCACCGCGCAACGACATCGATGGCCTGGCCCAACTGCGCCGCCGCACGCGCCGCCCCATCTCCGAGCACGTGCTCCACATCCATCACGGTTGGCAACTGTTGGCGGCCGGTGCAGTGGACATCCTCAACGTGTCGCCTTATCTGCTGGGCGGGCTGCGCGCCTGCGAGCGGATGATCGCCCTGGCCGAAGCTGCCCGCGCCAGCGTGCTCATCGGCACGACCCAGGAGTTGAACCTGGGCACCGCCGCCGTGGCGCACCTGGCCGCCGCCGCCCGCATCCTCGACTACCCTGGCGACAACACGGGTCCGCAACTCTACACCGACGATGTGGTCAAGAGAGCGGTACAGTACGAAAAGAGTCACCTGCTTCTACCGGAAGGGCCTGGCCTAGGATTGGAGGTGGATGAGGAGAAACTCAAGACGATGACGGCCAACGCCCAGTGGACCTTTGGCGTGGACCTGGCCGGAGTGCTGGACCGTACACCGGCTACCCGGCCATCGGCGCGATAGTAGCGTTTATTCAAGCACTACCAACACTTCGTTCTGCTCCACTCGCTTGCCCGCCGCAATGGTGACACTTTTGACCACACCGGAGCGCAGCGAGCGGATCTCGTTTTCCATCTTCATCGCTTCGAGAATGACCAGCGGTTGACCATCCTCTACGGTGTCGCCTGGCTCGACCAATACCTTGACGATCAGACCAGAGATAGGCGCTTTGATCGGCAGTTCCCCGTGTGGCAGGGCTGGCGCCCGGCGACCCATGTTGAGTTTGCGCGAACGCTCATCTTCTACTTGAACAACATACTGCTCGCCACCAAAGGTGATGGTGTAATTGGAGCGTTCGCTCTGCACGAGCACGTCATAACTGCGCCCGCCTAGCAGTACGCTAAAGAGTTCGGGGATACCCACATCGGTCAAATCCACCTCTAGCAGCTGGCCATTGAGCAGGATACGCCCCTGGTCGACCTCGACCTCGTATTCGTTGTCGCCAACGCGGGCAAAGTATTTCACCAGCGGCCTCCTAACGCCTTGATCCGTCCTGCTTGTTTCCACAAACTGCCATTGGGGGTATGCGCACGCTGTTGCTGGCCGATATGGACAGCCTGGCGCCCCTCTTCGTGAGCGATCATTGCAGCCACCACGGCCACGATCTGCTCGTGCTCAGCCTGGTGTGCAGCCTGCCGCTCGATGCGGCGCCGGCCAATAAAACCCGTGTCGAATGTTCCCCAGATAAACTCGGTGCTGTCCATCACCCCCAGGTGAAACGGGATCGACGTTTTGATCCCGCTGATGCGATACTCGGCCAGGGCGCGCCGCATGCGCAAGATCGCTTCGGCCCGGTTCTCGCCGGAGGCGATCAGCTTGGCGACCATAGGGTCGTAATAAAGGCTGATCTCACCGCCCCGGTAGAGCGCGCTCTCGACCCGCACGCCGGGGCCATTGGGCTCCTTCAAATAGGTGACGACGCCGGTGCTGGGCAAAAAGCCGTTGAACGGGTCTTCGGCGGTGATGCGACACTCGATAGCCCAACCCTTGGGGTGGATGTCCTCTTGCCGGTAGCGCAGACGGCGCCCGGCGGCGATGGCGATCTGCTCTTTGACGATGTCTACCCCGGTCACTTCCTCGGTGATCGGGTGCTCCACCTGAAGCCGGGTGTTCATTTCGAGAAAATAGTACTTGTTGTCCTTGCTGTCGAAGAGAAATTCGACCGTGCCGGCATTGGTGTAGTTGACTGCCTCGGCCGCGGCGATGGCGACCTTGCCCATCTCTTCCCGCAGCGTCTCATCGACCGCGACACTAGGGGCCTCCTCGATGAGCTTCTGGTGCCGGCGCTGGATGCTGCACTCGCGCTCGCCCAGGTGGATGGTATTGCCGTGGCTGTCGGCCAGCACCTGGATCTCGATATGGCGGGCGCTGGTGATCAACTTCTCCAGATAGACTTCATCGTTGCCAAAGGCGTTCAGAGCCTCGCGGCGGGCAGCGGCCAGCGCCTGTTCGAACTCGCCCGGCTCCTGGACAGCGCGCATCCCCTTGCCGCCACCGCCAGCGCTAGCTTTGATCATGAGCGGGAAGCCGATCTGTTGCGCCGCCGCCGCCAGTTCCTCATCGTGTAAACCTTTTTCCGAACCAGGCACCAGCGGCACACCCCGCCGCGCTACCGTCGCCCGCGCGGTGGATTTGTCTCCCATCCGGTCGATGGCTTCGGGGCTTGGCCCGATAAAGGTGATACCCGCATCGGCGCAGGCGGCGGCAAACTCCGCATTTTCCGAGAGAAAGCCATAACCGGGATGGATGGCATCGGCGCCTGCGCGGCGCGCCACATCGATGATCTTGTCGATACACAGATAGCTCTCGCGACTGGGCGATGCGCCGATGTGATAGGCTTCATTGGCGTAGCGCACATGGAGGGATGAGCGGTCTGCGTCAGAATAGACAGCGACCGTCGCAATGCCTCTTTCTTCACAGGCGCGGATGACCCGAATGGCAATCTCACCGCGGTTGGCGATCAACACTTTTTTGAACATCAGCTGCCTCGCTGAGTAAACGGTCCTGAGGGAGACAGGTGGACAAGTAAACAGGTACACAGGGAGAACGCCTGCCTACCTGCCTATCTGTTTACCTGTTTACTTGTCTACCTGTCTTCGGAGTATTACTCGTCCAATAACCTTTACTGTTCTGTTCATGTCGTTCATAGCGGCAGGCGATGCAGAATATCGCGATGCCGCCGCGCCTGAATCAGCACCCGATCATAGCGGTAGGGCGCCGGCGGCAACACATCCATCGTGTGCCATTCGCCGATCACCGGGTCACCGGGCGTGAGGACAAGACGCTGAAAACCCCAAATGGTCACATCGATCGTCTTGCCAATGCCGGTGGCAAAGTCATCTTCGATCAAGCCGTGCAGACGGCCAAACCCGGTGAACGAGCGGGTTTCCCACGTGCCATAGGGCAGGCGGCCGTCTTCCCCTGGCGCACAGGTCACGCGCAACGGCAGGCCACAATCAACTAAGAGGACGGCACTTTCCTCACCCGCCTCGTTGTTGAGTTCGGCCTGCTCGATCTGCCCGGCAAAGACATAGAGCGCGGGGCCAACCCGCTTGAAGAGTGGCGGGAACGGCTCCTTGCGCACGGCAAACCAGCCATCCGCCGCCGGGTCAGGCAGCAGGACGCCGGCATCCAGCGTCACAGTGAGCGATTCGCCTTGTTTTAACCCTGGGTACCCCATGAGTTCGTACTGGATGGCGGGGAGTTCAAATTCGATTTCGGTGGTCATAGGCGTGATGGGTGATACGTGATGCGTAATCCGTGAGTGATGCGTAATCCGTAATGCGTAATGCGTAATGCGTGCGACAAAGTACGGATTACGGCCTATGTATTACGCATTACGCATTACGCACCTCATAACGGGATATTCCCATGCTTCTTGGGCGGCAGGCTGCCCCGTTTGTTGTTCAACATCTCCAAAACATTGATGAGACGGGGGCGAGTTTCATGTGGCTCGATCACATTGTCGATAAAACCTGCCGAGGCAGCCACGTATGGGTTGGCAAAGCGCTGGCGGTACTCTTCCACCAGCTCTGCTCGCCGGGTGGTTGGGTCTTTGGCTTCGGCCAGTTCGCGGCGAAAGATGACGTTGACGGCGCCCTCTGGTCCCATCACCGCCAGCTCGGCGCTGGGCCAGGCCAACACCATATCGGCCCCCAGATGACGGGGGTTCATGACACAGTAGGCGCCACCGTAGGCCTTGCGCACGATCACCGTCACCTTGGGCACCGTCGCCTCGGAAAAGGCATAGAGCAGCTTGGCGCCGTGCCGGATGATGCCACCGTGCTCCTGGGTCACGCCCGGCATAAAGCCCGGCACATCTTCCAGCACTACCAACGGGATGTTGAAAGCGTCGCAAAAACGGACGAAGCGCGCCGCCTTCTGGCTGGCTTCGACATCGAGTACGCCGGCTAACACCGCCGGCTGTTGTGCCACGATTCCCACGGATCGACCGCCCAGCCGGGCAAAGCCGACGATGATATTCATAGCCCAGTGTTGGTGTACTTCGAGAAACTGCCCATCATCGACAATGTGTTTGATAACGGTCTTCATGTCGTAGGGCCTGGTCGGGCTGTCGGGGACAATCGTATCCAACTCGGCTGACTGGCGAAAGGGGTCATCCTGGGTGGGCGCAAAGGGTGGGTCATCCATATTGTTGCCCGGCAGATAGTCCACCAGATTTTGCACCAGGAAGAGAGCATCTTCCTCATTTTCGGCGGCAAAATGGGCCACACCCGATTTGCTGGCGTGGACAAAAGCGCCGCCCAGCTCCTCGAATGTCACCTCTTCCTGCGTCACTGTTTTGACTACATCGGGTCCGGTCACGAACATCTGACTGGTGTCTTTGACCATGATGACAAAGTCGGTCAGCGCCGGGCTGTAGACCGCACCGCCAGCGCACGGCCCCATGATCACGCTGATCTGCGGAATGACGCCAGAGGCCATCACATTGCGATAGAAGATCTCGGCGTAACCGGCCAGACTGTGCACGCCCTCTTGGATGCGGGCGCCGCCCCCGTCGTTGAGGCCGATGAGGGGTGCGCCGTTTTTCATAGCCATGTCCATGATCTTGCAGATCTTCATCGCGTGCGCCCAGCCGACGCTACCGCCAAAGACGGTAAAATCTTGCGAATAGAGATAGACCAGACGCCCATTGATCGTACCATAGCCGGTCACCACACCGTCGCCGGGAATCTTCTGTTCGGCCAGGCCAAAGTCGGTGCTGGTGTGTGTGACAAAGACATCCATCTCGCGGAAGCTACCCTTGTCCAGCAGCAGATCAAGGCGTTCACGTGCGGTCATCTTGCCCTTTGCATGTTGGCGGGCAATCCGCTCGGCGCCGCCGCCAGCGCGGGCAGCAGCTTTGCGTGCATAGAGCTCTTGGATACGGGGGTCTTGAGGTTGATTCGATTTGGTTGACTCGCTCAACAGAGACCTGCTTTCGATTTAGGTAGATCGTGCAGCCCAGGGCGTAGTGTCTTGGGCGCCGACGAGCGGGCGTGTGGCTGAACGATGGCTCAACCAGAGCAGCAAACCAGTGAGCAGGAAGGTCATCGCCACCGTGCTCCACTGCATCACCGCTAGAGGGATCCAGCGCAAAGGCAGGGAAGGATACCAACCTAGCCCATAGTCCACAAAGTCGCTCAATGCAAACCAAGCAAACGTGACCAGCGCCGCCGGCCAGGTTGGCTTGAAGTAGGTCAGCAACAGGACGCCCTGGGCAATCAGACCAAGATGCGTGATAGTCATAAAAACACTATCAAAGGTAAAAAGTGGCGCGCCCAGTTCAGCCGCCGTATTTTTCCAGAAGAGCAACCAGGCGGTGACCGTCCAGACGCCATATTTGATCTGCCCGGCAGCAATAATCGCCAGCAACCACGCTGGCGGCCGGCGGAACAACATCCCCGCCAGCAAAAGCGACCACGCCCAGAGCCCCAGCATTGCCTGCTGCGTCTGCCACCCCCACGAAATGCCAGGCAGATAGGTGGAGAGCCAAAGCACAGCCGAAAGGCCACCTACGATGAGGAGCTGACGCTGCGCCCGGATCTGGGTGCTCTCCGGCCAGAAACGCTGTGCCGTCACTACCAACAACCCCAACCCACCCAGCAACCCGAAGAGCGGGCAGTCAGGAAGAAAGGGCCAGACCCAAATCGGGGGCGACGAAAGCACCATCACCGGTCCATACCAGTAGAGCAGCCCACCAAAATAAGCGGCCACATCCACCACGAGGATCGCCGCCAATGCCGGGGGCAGCGCTACCAGAATTTGTAGACGTTGTATTTGTACAGAGAGCCAGGACATAGAAACTTCCTAATGGTTAACGGTTAATGGTTAACGCTCAATGGTTAATGGGTGCGCCGCATCGTCCATCATTGGGCATTAACTATTAGCCGTTAACCATTAACCATTTACAAGGGCTGAATCGGTACGCCGCCCACCTTCCCGCCGGGCGGGACATCTTTGTTGACCAGGCTCATGGCGCTGACGGTGGCGCCATCGCCGATGACCACACCGGGAAGGATCGTGCAGTTGGCGCCGATGGTAACATTGGCGCCGATCACGACCGGGCCGGTGCGCCACTCGTGCAACAAGTATTCATGGGCCAGTATCGTCGTATTATAGCCGATGATACAGTTATCGCCCACTTGAATCAGTTCTGGGAAGAAGAGATCGGGTGTTACCTGCCAGGCAAAGCTGACATGCCGGCCCACCCGCATCCCGATCCGCCGGTAGAGCCAACGTTTGAAGGCCAGGCTGGGCGAATGGCGCGCCAGCATGATGCAGAGGCCGTTGCGCAACACCTTCCAGAGTGGAACGGTCTGGTGCCAGAGCACCAGGCTGTTGCGCGCATCGGGCGCGGGTCTGACCCGCAGGCG
>QEUW01000748.1 GCA_003577005.1 Chloroflexota bacterium
GATGCCCAGTTCATCGACAGTATGATCGAGCACCACCAGGGCGCCATCGCGATGGCCCAACAGGTGCTCGAACAAGCCGAACACCCGGAACTGCGCCAGATGGCTGAGGAGATCATCGCCGCGCAGGCGAAAGAGATCGAAGAGATGGCCGCCTGGCGCCAGGAGTGGTACCCTGACTTGCCTCCCACCGGTGGGATGGGCATGGAGATGGGGGAGATGATGATCGGCGAAGACGCAAGCGTACCGTTTGACCAGCGCTTTCTAGAAGCCATGATCTCGCACCACCAGGGCGCCATCGAGATGGCGCGCATGGCCCAGCAGATGGCTGAGCGCGCCGAAATCATGGCGCTCGCCGGCGCTATCATCGACGCGCAAGAGGCAGAAATCGAACAGATGCAAAGCTGGCTGGACGAGTGGTCTGACGAGAGCAGCACGAGCTCTCCCTATGCCAGCCAGGTGGACAGCCCGGTGCGCGGTCTGAGCGCCCAAGAGGTGGACGATCTGCTTGCCGGTCGCGGTATGGGCTATGCCCGCATGGCGGAGTTGAACAATTATCCTGGCCCGCTCCATCTACTCGAACTGCAACAGGAGTTGAACCTCTCCAGCGAGCAGGTCACCGCTATTTCAGCCCTCTTTGCCGAGATGCAGGCGCAGGCGCAACACCTGGGCCAGCAGATTGTCACCCAAGAGCAGATGTTGAGCGCCGCCTTTGCGAACGGCGCCATCTCTGAAGCCGACCTGGAGGAGCAGGTAATGGCGCTAGCCGATCTCTATGGACAGTTGCGTGTGGTCCATTTGCGCACCCATTTGCTGGTCACACCGTTACTGACCGAGGAACAGATCAACGCATACAATGAACTGCGTGGGTATAGCGGCCGCGCCAAACCCGCGCATGGTCACGATATGCACCACTAGCGCGCTATGGCGGAAGATACACTTTTCACGTAATCTGTATTGCGTAATTTGCGCTACGTAGCGCCTACACTGTTGACATTACCGTACGGGGCACGCGGCACAGATTACACCGTATAGGAACAGGCGGAGGAGAGCATGGCTGACCAGCAACGACATCAAGAGCACTCCGGCCACGCACCGGACGAAGCGTCTGCCGTCACCGGGAACACACACCACTATCCCGACGCCGGTGCCGGCCACGATGACCCTGGCGGGTTCATAGAGACATCGCAGCCTCGCGAGCTGCACGGCGACTATGCCACCACCGCGGCTCATGCCGGGGAGATGCACGAAGCGAGCCACCGCGCGGCGACCGGTCACGCCGGGCACGAAGCCCACGCCGCCCACGGGGTGGACCACACCGGCCACGAGCTGATGTTCCGCAACCGTTTCTGGGTCTGTTTGGTGTTGACCATCCCGGTGCTGCTCTATAGCCACATGCTGCAAATGTGGTTTGGCTTTACCATGCCCACTTTCCCCGGCAGCCAGTGGGTCGGCCCGCTCTTCGCCGGCATCATCTTTGTCTACGGTGGCGTGCCGTTTCTCCAGATGGCGGTGCCGGAGATCCGCACCCGCCAGCCGGGCATGATGACGCTGATCTCGCTGGCCATCACGGTCGCTTTTGTCTACAGTCTAGCTACCCTCTGGATCGATCCGGCCGGGGGCTTTTTCTGGGAGATGGCGCTGCTCATCGACGTGATGCTCTTGGGGCACTGGCTGGAGATGCGCAGCGTGCGCCAGGCATCGGGTGCGCTCAACGAACTGGCCAAGTTGATGCCCGATGAAGCCGAGCGCATCCAGCCCGATGGCAGCACGGAACGGGTGCCAACCGGCGTCTTGCGTACAGGGGACGTGGTGCTCGTGCGCCCCGGCGCCAGCGTGCCCGCCGATGGCGAGGTGGTTGAGGGCACTTCCGAGGTCAACGAAGCCATGATCACCGGTGAATCCAAACCGGTGAAGAAGGAGCCAGGCGTCAAGGTGATCGCCGGCACAGTCAACGGCGATGGCAGCCTGCGCGTGCGCGTCACCGCCACCGGCGAAGAGACGGCGCTTTCGGGCATCATGCGGCTGGTGCAGGAGGCGCAACAGAGCAAGTCGGCCACCCAGGTGTTGGCCGACCGCGCCGCCGGCTGGCTCTTCTACATTGCCCTGGCCGTGGCGATCATCACCGCTATCGCCTGGACCGTCGCCACCGGTTTTGATGTACAGG
>QEUW01000149.1 GCA_003577005.1 Chloroflexota bacterium
TATCATCTGGAGGTCACATCCCAGGTGGACCTGGCGACGGCGTTGCCCCCATTGCTTCGTCTGTTGCGCGGTGTGGGCGAGACAACGCCAAACGTGCGCTCAGAAGGGGAGCCTTTTAGCCAACTGATGTGGCTGTTCAGTCGCCACCACCCCGTCTATGACCTGTTGGGCGAGGAGCTGGCCCCGCGCTACGAGCCACCCTACGCCTGGTACATCCGCGTGCCCGATCTGCTGGCCTTTTTGCAGCTGATCACCCCTGTGCTTGAGGGGCGGCTTGCCCGTTCGGTCTTTGCCAACTATACTGGCGAGATCAAGTGTGACCTTTATCGTAGTGGCCTGCTCTTCAAAATCGAGCGCGGCCAACTCGTCCCGTGGCGACCACCGCCTTATGACCCAGAGGCGTCGTTTGGTTGCCCGCCCCTGGTCTTTCTGCAACTGTTGTTGGGCTATCGTAGCATGGCGGAACTCAGCGCCATCTATCCCGACGCCTCGGTAGCCGAGAAGTTCAAACTGCTTGTCGATACACTTTTTCCCAAGCAACACTCGGCGGTTCACCCACCGCCGTGAAAATAGACAAACGAAAACACCAACTTTGAGGAGAATTTATGCGATTCGCTATCGTTGGCCGGCGCAGCATGTTGGCTTTTGTCTGTCTGGCCTTGTTGGGAATGTTATTCTGGTTTGGGGCAGAGGTAACCACCCGGGCCGCCGACGCCTGGCAGACCTACACAAACAGCGATGCCGGCTATGCAGTCGATCTGCCGCCGGACGCTGTGATCACCGAGAGCCAGGATGCTGCGCTGCGTTTTACGCTCGTCACCGCTTTTCTGCCCGACACTACGGCGCCGCTTGACCAGGGTGTGTCGATCCTGGTGATCGATGAGGACGCCACGCCGGAGGATTACGTGGCTCAAGCCTACCAAGGGGCTGGACTCGATTTGAGCAGGGTACGGCGGCCAACTGCCCCAGCACTGATCAATGGCCGCGCCGCCCTCCGTCTGAGGCGCGACGCGGTTGTGGGCGATGCAAACAAGTTCACCACCTTGATCGACGGCAACGGCGTGATCTATCGGCTGGACCTCTTCGCCGGTGACGACGGCGGCCCAGCCGAGCCAACACCCGCAGTCGTGGCGCAGTACGAGCGAATCGTGCGCTCCTTCCGCGTGTTGGATGTGACACTGAGTCCCCGGCCAGCAGCACCGATCGCGGCGGCGCCGGCAGCGATCCAGATCGCCGATGTCTTTACCTATCCGATGCGGTCGGGCCAGGGTGTCAACTATGGCGTACCGACCGGGCTGGTCGTCGCCGACACCCGTATGGAATGGCTTGGGTATGGTATCCGCAATCTGGACCAGTGGGGGGTCAAGTGCTACGGCGTCGATTGGTCCCGTGCGATTCATACCGGCGAGGATTGGTATCGTCTGGATGGTGCATCAACCGCCGGGGCGCCGGTCTATGCCGTCGCCAACGGCGTGGTGGCCAAACACAATCCGGGGATCAGCTACCCCGGCAATGTGGTGATCATCCGCCACCGGTTGCCCGATGGCCGCGACATCTATTCCATGTACGGCCACGTGACCAATGTCAAGGTTGTGGAAGGCCAGGCGGTGACCATCGGCCAGCAGATCGCTTCGGTGATCTACCAGGGGTACACCGGGCGCACGCCCAGCCAGCACCCGGGGTATGATGCGCATCTGCACTTTGAAATGCGCTGGTTCCTCGATGGCACCAATATCTACGTACCAGGTACGAACGCATACAACTACAACTATCCGTCCTGCACCTACGCCTATCCGGGCCGCGGCTATACATACGTCATCCACCCGGATGATTATCCTTACCCCGGCAGGGGCTACACCGAGCCGAGCGCGTTTATCAAAGCACGGCTGGGCGGCACGCCACCGACGCCTACCCCAACCCCCACGCACACGCCGCCAACGCAAACACCTACGCCCACTCGCACACCCACTCCAACGCCGACGCGCACACCAACGCCGCCACCCCAATCCTGTGAATATGTGCGCAACGGCGGCTTTGAGGAGGGTGTGCCGACGACAAGTTGGATGACGACAAACTCGCAAAATAGAAATGACCCGCTCATCTATCGAACCTCGGCGCGCACGGGCAGCTATGGCGCCTGGTTTGGCAACATCCTGAATTACACCGACACGCTGCGCCAGACGATCACCCTGCCGGCAGACCGCACCGGCTCCACGTTGCGCTTCTGGCGCTATGTCCGCAGCAACGAGGCAAGCGGCTCGGCCAACGATCGGCTTCAGGTGCTGCTGATCGCAACCGGCGGGAGCGAGCAGGTGATCAGCACAATCACCTCCGCTGTGCCGCGCAACCAGTGGGTGTTGGAGACTCTGCCGCTCAATCTGGGTAGCGTTGCTTCGGCGAATATTACGCTTGCCTTCCGCGGCAACAACAATGGTAGCCTGGTGAGCAGCTTCTTTGTCGATGATGTCTCATTGACCATGCCCTGCGGTGTAGGGGCGCAGACCGTGGCGCAACCTGTCTCCCTGCCGGTGATGACCATCACGGCAACACCCGCCGCGACAACAAGTGCAGCACCCGCCGCGGCAGCCAATGCAGTCTGCACGAATCTTGCCCGCGACGGTGGCTTTGAGTCGGGTCGCCTCGGCGTGGGGTGGGCCGCCATCGCCAACACATCGAGCAGGGTCTATGCCGACCCGGCGATCTACACACGGCGGCCGCGCACAGGCAGCTACGGAGCCTGGCTGGGAGCCGACAACCTCAACAGCGTCTGGAACGAACTGGTACAGACGGTCCGGCTGCCGCCGCGGGTAACGAGTGTGCAATTGCGCTACTGGCGCTATCTGGAAACCGCCGAAACCGACCGCACGCGCGTCTATGACCGCTTCACCGTGGGTCTGGAGACCGAAAAGGGCATCCAGACCGTCACGCCGCAGCAGATCGACAACACCAGTCCGGGCCGCAACGCCTGGGTGCAGCAGGTGCTCGATCTACCCAACGCGGCCGACTACAGCGGGCAGAGACTCTGGGCAAGCTTCAAGGCCACCACCGACAGCAACCTGCCCAGCAGCCTTTACGTGGACGATGTGGAGATCATCGTCTGTGCGACGCCGTGATCCATGCCCATGGCGTAAACGGTCAGTTTGACTTGTTGTGCTGTCTGAATTCAAGGGACAATCATAACGACTGCAAAAGCGAACGCAATCGGCGATCTGACAGAGTATGCCGACGCTGAACTGTACGACCTGGAAAACGACGGCTTCGAACCTGCCGGACCATTTTATCTGGCCCTGGCGCAACAACTCGGTGGTCCGGCGCTCGAACTGGGGTGTGGCACGGGCCGGTATACGATTCCGCTGGCGCAACAAGGCTTGACGATCACCGGGCTTGACCTTGTGCCGCAAATGCTCGCACGCGCCAAGGAAAAGGCCGCCGGCTTACCGATCACCTGGGTGCAGGCCGATGCCCGCAGCTTTCAACTCAACCAGACGTTTCGGCTGATTTTCGAATCCGGCGCCATGTTTGAGCACCTGCTCTACCGGGTAGCACAGACACAGATGTTGGCTTGCGTCCGCCAGCATCTGGCCGATGATGGGCGGTTTGTCGTAGCTCTACAACGCCCCACGGCTGCGTTGATGGCGAACGTGAGCGAGGAGCAGTTCTGGTTCAGCTACATCACACCGGCTGGGGTTGACGTGCGGGTGTCGGGCACGCAAACCTATGACCCCGTCCGGCAGGTGCGGACGGAGACCGCCTATCGCCGCTGGAACGATGCCAACGGTCAGGCAATCGAACGGGTGGCGCCGCTGAGCCTGCGCTGCACCTTCCCGCAGGAAATGGAAACTTTGCTCCATGAGAGTGGCTTTGCTATCGTCGAACGATATGGCAGCTGGGATTTCAGCACGCTGACCGACAACAGCAGCACGCTGATCTACGTGTGTGTAAAGCGTGCGACAAATACTGCTTTACGGTAGAGCCAGCGGCGTTTCCTGGTTGCGTGCAATTGTTTCGACATCCCACAAGTTGGAAAACTTGAAGGCACGGGGGCAATGCGCGTAGGCCTCTTCCACCGTGAGCAGCAGCCCTTGCCAGATCCTGGCATGTTCATCGGGGTTGAAGATCTCCATCTGGACATTCATGGCGGCCAACTGCTCCTTGCCCACCACCTCAACTGTACCGTTGACTCGGGCGGTGCAATCGTGGCCGGGGATCATGAACAGGAGACCGACGGAGGCGTTGGCCGAGACATTCTCGTAGGATTGAAACAGGCGATTGCCCGCTACATCCGGGATGAGGAGATGGCGATCATCCAAGACCTTGACAAAGCCGGGCTTGCCGCCCTTGGGCGACGCATCACATTGTCCGGCGGCGTTGCTGGTGGCCAGAACGACAAAGGGCGACTGGCGGATAAAGTCCTGGATCCAGTCGATCATATAGGGGCGTACCTTCCCCTGTGCGCCGGGCGATGGCTTGCCAAACTGCTGTTGAAATGAATTTAGGGTAGACATTGCTTGCTCGCTTTGGTTGAATGGTTGATGCCGGTCTTCTCGCTGATTGTATCACCAGGCTGCCCAGATTCGACAACGCCCAATGCGTGTTGGGTAAATTCAGCATCTGGCACAGGCATGGCAGGAGACGTGTTACAATGAATCAAGAACAACTGATCGAAAGCTGGCTCCAGGAAGAGCAACAGCCGTTCACCGGCTGGGATTTTTCCTATCTAGATGGCCGCATGTTGGAAGATCAACCGCCGTGGTCGTACTCGGCGCGCGCCGATGAGTTGATGCGCCGGGCCGCATCCGTCGTTGACCTGGATACCGGCGGGGGTGAACAGCTCCTCAAGCTGAAGGGCTCCTGGCCGCCAAAGGTAGTGGTGACGGAGAATTACCCACCCAACGTGCAATTGGCCCGCCAGCGTTTGGCGCCGTTCGGTGTGCAGGTCCTCGACACGCCATTGACGACGGACGGCCCGATACCCTTTGCCGACGGCGAGTTTGACCTGGTGTTAAACCGGCATGGAGCCTTCAATCCGCACGAAGTTGCGCGCATTCTTACCCCTGGTGGCACATTTCTCACACAGCAGGTGCATGGGCTGTGGGCGCACGATCTGCTGGCGGCGTTTGGCATCCAACCCCAGTGGCCGGAGCTTTCCCTGGAGTTCTTTGTACCCAGGCTGCAAGCTGCCGGGCTGACGATTGTCACCGCCGAAGATTGGAGCGGCAGATTGGCATTTACCGACGTAGGAGCAATCGTCTACTACTTGAAAGCCGTGCCTTGGACGGTCCCCGGCTTTACGGTGCAGACCCATGCTGACTATCTGCTGGAGCTACAAAACCGGCTGGAACGGGGTGATGGGCTGGTCTTCACCGCAAGAAAATATCTGATTGAGGCGCAAAAATAGACTGTGTACTTGACAACACCAAGCGGAGGAGCAATGAACTGGCCCTTTCTCAAAGGATTGCAACTGAGCGAACTCTTCTATACCGACGTGGTTCAACCGATTCTAGCGACGCACTTCCCGCACCTCACCTATTCGGCCGGATTGCTGGGGCCTGGCTCGGAGGTGTTGGGGTTCGACGATCCCCAATCCATGGATCATGATTGGGGGCCGAGGCTGATGCTCTTTCTGGACGATGACGAGCACTTATCGTATCATACGGCAATCGACCAGGTATTGCGCAAAGAACTTCCATCCAGCGTTCACGGTATTCCTACCAATTTCGCCGTTGTCGGGGGCGACGTACACGATAGCAAGATCCCAGAGGGCAGTACGGTTGAGCATAGCGTGCAAATCTTGGCCGTCCGCAGCTATTTCTGTACTGCGCTGCAATTTGACCCCTTCACAGAAATTGGCGCAGCAGACTGGATCAGCGTCTCCGAACAGACCCTGCTCAGCCTCACTCGGGGCCAGATCTTCTTTGACGGGCTCGGCCAGGTGGAGCCAGTTCGCGCCCGGCTGCGTTATTACCTGCATGATGTGTGGCTCTATCTGTTGGCGGCGCAGTGGAAACGCATCGCCCAGGAAGAAGCCTTTATGGGGCGGTGCGGCCAGGTGGGGGATGAACTGGGGTCACGGCTGGTGGCGGCGCGGCTGGTGCGCGACCTCATGCAGCTCTGTTTTTTGATGGAACAACGCTACGCACCCTATCTGAAGTGGTTTGGCACGGCCTTTGCACAGCTCGCCTGCGCTGGCGAATTGATGCCTGTGTTGCTCGCCATCCTGGGCGCTGGTTCGTGGCAGGAACGTGAACAGCAGCTAACTGTGGCCTACGAGTTTGTTGTACAGCAGCACAACGCGTTGCGGATCACCGATCCGCAGCCTGTGGGGGTTTCACAATATTATACGCGGCCTTTTCAAGTCATTTCCGGTGACCGGTTTGTCGATGCCATACGCGCTGCGATCACCAGCGCAGAAGTGCTTGCCCTGCCGGCGCATCTGGGGTCGGTTGACCAGTTTATCGACTCGACCGACGCCTTCAACCATCTTTACAGCGGCCAACTTGAGTTGAATTTTCGGATGCAAGAAAAGAGGGAGTTATGATCTTGATACTCACCGGCCCGCCGGCCGCAGGCAAGTCTACGATTGGGAAGTCGATAGCAAAAGAACTCAACCATTGCGCCATCATCGATGTGGACCTGCTCCGCGCGATGGTGGTGCAACCCCATATCCCGCCGTGGCAAGGCGAAGAAGGTATCGCGCAATTGCTATTGGGTGCCGCCAATGCGTGCATCTTGGCGCAAAACTTCAATCGAGCCTTTTATCACGTTGTGATCCTCGATGTGCTCACCGATGAGACGGCGCGTATCTATCGGCACCAACTGGAGCAGATCGACCACCGCATCGTCCTGCTGATGCCGGCGCTGGAAACCGTTTTGCAGCGCAATCGAGCGCGCGGCCAGGCTTTGACCGATGCCGAGGTGCAGTTGTTGTACGAATGGGAGCAGCAACTCACCGACTACGATCAGAAAATCGATAACACTGAACTCTCCGCCGAAGCGGTCGCCGCTGAACTTCTTGCCGCCGCCGCAGACCAGATTCACATGCTATAGGGCCTATACCACCTCAAGCGCGACCACCGACATCTTTGGCAGCCGCACATCCAGCCCGTCGGCGGTGAGCATTGCACCATTGAACGGTTGCGGCGTTACCACCTCTGGCTGCTCAAAGGTATTGTGGGCGTTCATCACATCAGCCTGCAAGACCCGACCTTTCACCTCGCTTGCCTTCATCCCCCGCACAAACAGCTCGACCGAAATATCCTTGTGCGGGTTGGCGTTGCTAAGGGTGACATGCAGCTTGCCGTCCCCAGCGACCGAGGCTGACGCCGACACGGCGGGGACGCTGTACTCCCCATATTCGTACTGTTCGCTTTGCACATCGCTGGGGACCAGGGTGGCGTCCTGATGCACGCTGTACAGGTCGAAGACGTGGTAAGTGGGCGTGAGGATTATCTGCTCGCCCTGCGTGAGGATCATCGCCTGGAGCACGTTGACGGTCTGGGCGATGTTGGCCATGCGCACCCGGTCGCAGTGCTTGTTGAAGATGTCGAGCGAGGTGGCGGCCACAATAGCGTCGCGCATCGAGTTCTGCTGGTAGAGAAAGCGCGGGTGCGTGCCCGGCTCGACGGCATACCAGGTACCCCACTCATCGACGATGAGAGCAACCTTTTGCGCCGGGTCGTACTTGTCCATGATGGTCGAATGCTTGCGCACGAGTTCGTCCATCACAAGACCCTTGGCGATGATCTCGATCCACTGGTCCTCCTCGAACTGGGTGGCCGAACCGGTGCGCGAACCGTCGGGCAGCCGTTTGACCGAGGTGTAGTAGTGGAGCGCCAGCCCATCCATGTAGGGGCCGTTGGGCCACTGGTCGCTGCCGGCCTGCGCCATCAAGACTTCGGTCCAGTGATAGTCATTATTGCGCGGCCCGCAGGCGATGCGATACAACCGGTTATCCCCATAGTTGCGGCAATAAACAGCGTAACGGCGGTAGAGGTCGGCGTAGAATTCGGCGGTCATCCGGCCACCGCAGCCCCAGTTCTCGTTGCCGACGCCAAAGTATTTGAGCTTCCACGGTTCGTCGCGGCCATTGGCGCGACGCAGATCAGCCATGGGGCTTTGACCGTCGAAGGTGAGATATTCCACCCATTGCGACATCTCCTGCACCGTGCCGCTGCCGACATTGCCGCAGATGTAGGGCTCGCACGCAAGCTGGTCGCACAGGTCCATAAACTCATGGGTGCCAAAGTGGTTGTTCTCGACCACGCCGCCCCAGTGGGTGTTGACCATGCTGGGCCGCTTATCATGTGGCCCGATGCCATCCATCCAGTGGTATTCATCGGCAAAACAGCCGCCGGGCCAGCGCATCACCGGCGCCTTGATCTTGCGCAGCGCCTCCACCACATCGGTGCGGATGCCGCGCACGTTGGGGATAGGGGAGTCTTCGCCCACCCAGTAGCCTTCGTAGATACAGCGGCCCAGATGTTCTGAGAAGTGGCCGTAGATATTGCGGTCGATCTGGGTCTTGGCGAGTTTGGTGTCCAGGATGATCTCGTTCATGGGTTTTCTAAATCCTACGGGTTTGTGTTTGATCGTCGGCGGGGATAAATACTGCGAAAAAACTCGGGGCCGTGCTTCTCACCGACTTTGTGTAGAATAATCGCCTCCTCATCATCGATTGGCTCGAAGACGATACGCCACCGGCCCATTGTGATCGCATAACAACTTGCCAGGTCGCTGCGCAACCGTTTGGCGTTTGCAGGTCGAGGGTTGTCACGCAGATCAGCAATCTGCCGTTTGATACGTCCGCGGACATGGCCAGGCAGCGCATCAACTGCCGCTTTGACGCCTTCCTGGAAATCAAGCCAATACCGTCTCTGGCTCATCGACGTCATCCTCGGCAAGCCATTGATCAACTTCCTCGTGACTCATGCGCGTGCGTTCGCTTTGGCCGGTTGCGAGCTTCCACTTTGAGAGTGCCGCCTCACGTTCGGCCCACAAGAGGTCGATTTCCTGTATAAGGGCATTCCATTGCTCCGGGCTGACCACCACTGCAACCGGTTTGCTGCGGCTGTTGATAATCACCGGGCCGTTTTGGAGCATGTCCAACACCTTCGTGTGGCTGTTTCTCAGATCGGCAATGGATGCCATCTGCGGGACTTCGTTCATGATCGCTTCTCCCTCCCCTGTAGCATTTAGACGCTATCGGAGTGCTATTTTACAGCGATGCCGGGTTGTTTGTCAATTGAGGCTAGATTACCAAGCCTGGCACACGAGTGGGGGTTGCCGATCCACTCGGACTATGGTGGATGGTCCGTGACACTAACATCTTTTCACTTGACGCCATCCGCATATAGATAACACTTGACCGTCCTTCCATCCACCTCCACATCGGGCGGGTCGGCCTGGCGGCAGATATCCATGACATGGGGGCAGCGCCCGGCGAACTTGCAGCCGGTGCGGGCATACTCTTTGATCTCCGTCGTCCCCAGTTCGATCTGTTTGGCCCAGATGCTGCGGGCGTCGGGTGCGGGTTTGGGGACCGATTCCCTGAGTAGTTGCGTATAGGGGTGGAGCGGTCGGTCAAGCACCGCCTCCACCAGGCCAGATTCGACCACCGCACCGCGCTGCATGATGGCGATGCGGTCGCTGATATAATAGGCGGTGGCCAGGTCGTGCGTGATGTAGATCACGCTCACCTTCTGTTCATCGCGCAGCTTGCGAAAGAGGTTGACAATCGCCATGCGCAACGAGGCATCGACCATGGAGACCGGCTCATCGGCCAGGATCAGCCGCGGTTGCGAGATGAGCGCCCGCGCCACCGCCACGCGCTGGATCTGCCCGCCGGAGAGCTCGTGCGGGTAGCGCCGGCTCACTTCGTCCAACGAGAGACCGACCTGGTGCAGCGCCTCGTCCACAATGGGGGCGGCAGCGCGCCGCCTGGACACCCGGCCAAAGTTGACAGCAGTGTCATAGAGATACTCTTCGACGCGGCGCAGCGGGCTAAAGGTCTCGAACGGATTCTGAAAGACCGGCTGCACCTTCCGCATAAACTCCATCACCTCGCTGCGTTTGCGGATGGTAGCAAGGTCACGCCCCTCAAAGAACACTCTGCCCTCGGTCGGGTCGAGGTCGTGGAGCAGCAGGCGCGCCAGCGTCGTCTTACCGCTACCACTTTCGCCAGCCAGTGTAAAGATTTCGGGGTGGTCGTTGTCCAGCGCAAACGACACGTTATTGACAGCCACCAGGTGGCTGCCGCCAAGAACGCTCCCCACGTGGAAGGCTGCCGTTACCTGCTGGACATCGAGAAGCTTTTCACCGGCGCTCATGCTGCCACCCCCTCGACCAGATGGCAGGCGACGCGGTGGCGATTGGCCAGCGTCAGCATCTCCGGCGTTTGGGTGCGGCAGATATCCATCGCATGGGGGCAACGCGGATGAAATCGGCAGCCGCTGGGCGGGTTCGCTAGATTGGGCGGCGCACCGCCGAGGCTGGTCTTGCTCGTCCGGTCGCCGATCACCGGCAGCGACTGGATCAGGTGCTGCGTGTATGGGTGGCGGGGCGCATTGAAGATGATCTCGGTCGGCGCTTCCTCCACAATGCGCCCGGCGTACATGACCGCCACGCGGTCGGCCACATTGGCGTGGACGGCCAGGTCGTGCGTCACCAGCAGCACCGTGTTGCCGCTCTCGGCCTGAATGTCTTTGAGCATCTGGAGCACGCCGCGCTGCACCACCACATCGAGCGCGGTGGTCGGCTCGTCGGCGATGATCAGCTTGGGGTGAAAGACCGTCGCCAGGGCAATCGCCACCCGCTGCCGCATCCCGCCGGAAAGCTGGTGGGGATAGAGGTCCAGCACGTCAGGCGGCAGCCCCAAGGTTCTAACATGGTCACGGGTCTTTTCAAAAAAGGCTTTTTTATCGGGGATGCCTTGGTGTGCGCTCACGATATCCTCGAAGGTGCGGATGATCCGGCGCACCGGGTTCAACACACTCATCGACCCTTGCATCACATACGAGATCTCTTTCCAGCGCACGGTGGTGCGCAATTCGTGTTGGGATGCGCGCACCATGTCCACCGGGTTGAGACCAAAATCATAGACGACCGACCCGGTCTCGACCTTGAGCGGCGGTTTGATCGTGCCGGAGATCACCTTGATCAGCGTGGTCTTGCCACAGCTTGATTCGCCGGCCACGCCGTAGATTTCGTTGCCGTGCAGGTCAAACGACACCCCGTCTACGGCGCGCACGGTGCGCGAGATGCCATAGACCTCGGTGCGGTAGTAGGCGCGTAAATCTTGTACTGCCAACAGCGCCATCGGTTAGCCTCCAATTTGGCGCAGGCGCGTCCGCGGGTCGATATACTCGTTGACGCTGGAGAAGAACAGATAGAGACCCAGAAAGAGAATCACCGCCACCAGAATGGGGGCGCCAAGCCACCACCAGACGCCGGCCACCAACGCCTGGTGCTGGTTAGCCCAAAAGATGGTCGTCCCAATCGTGGGCTGGGTCACATCTGATAGCCCCAGCACGCTCAGCGTCACCTCCATGCCAATCGACCAGAGCAGGTTGTTGATGGTGGTGGCAAAGACGACAGGCAGCACAAAGGGCAGATGTTCGTTGAACGAAATGCGATAGGCTGGAGTCCCCGAATAGATGGCAGTGCGCGTAAAGGGCCGCTCCTTCAAACTCAAGACCTGGGCACGGATAAGCCGGGCATCCCACGGCCAGCCAAAAAGCCCCATGAGAAAGGCCAACATAAAGAGGCTCATCTGCCCGCGCAACAGAAAGCTCAGCAAGATCAGGATCGGCAACACCGGCATCACCACAAAGCTGTCGTTCACCGACATGAGCGCCCGGTCGATCAGCCCACCGCGATAGCCGGCGGTGAGCCCTACCACGATGGCGATCACCCGCGAGATGGCCGCCGTCAACAGCCCCAGGAAGATCGAATTGCGCACGGCAAAGGCCATCCACCAGAAGATATCCTGGCCGCGTGAATTGGTGCCGAACAGGTACTCTGGTGAGGGAGGCATGTCGGGCGGCACCATAAAACTTCGCCGTGGATCATAGGGCGAGACGACAGAGAGGAGCGCCAGCATCAGAATGGCTATCAAGAACGCAGACGCGATACGAAAGCGGCCGTCGTGCTTGAGCAAATCGCGCAGGATGGTGAACATAGTCCGTTCATCGCCATTTTTTAGAACACGGATTGACGCAGATTTTCACGGACTTGCAACAAAATCTGTAGCTATCTGCGAAAATCTGTGTTCTATGGATAAGCCTCTGTGCTCTCCGTGCAAACTCTGTGTCCTCTGTGAAGCGCAGTTACGCCCTACTGATAACGCACCCGCGGGTCAAAGAGCGGATAGATCAAATCCAGCACCAGCACCGAAGTGGCAACGCCGATGATCGAGAAGATGGCGATCCCCATGATCAGCGTATAGTCGTTGGCGAGCACTGCCTGGAGCGTCAGCAGCCCCATCCCCGGGTAGCCAAAGACCACCTCCATGATCAGCGCGCCGTTGAAGATCAAGCCCAGCTGGAGCGCCAACCCGGTGATCTGCGGCAGCAGCGCGTTGCGCATGACATATTGAAAGACAATCGTGTTTTCGGGCAGCCCGGCGTTTTCGGCGTAGACTACATAGTCCTCGGAGATGATGTTCGAGGCCAGCGCCTTCATGCCGATAAACCAGCCCCCCATGCCGACGACCACCAGGCTGATGGCCGGCAGCAACGAATGTTTGAAAACGGTCAGCATAAAGGGCAGGCTAAACTGCACATGCGTACCCGGCGGGTATGCGCCACTAAAGGGAAAGAGCGGGATGTAGTAGGCAAAGGTCGCCAACAACACCACGGCCATAATATAGTAGGGGATCGGGCGCACCGCCTGGCTCAGGACATCCACGACGTGAAGGGCGCGATTCCCAGTGTAGTAGCTCGCCAACCCACCCAACAGGTTGCCGATCACCCACGAGATCAAGACCGCGGTCAAGAGCAGGCCGAGCGTCCACGGCATGGCGTTGGCGATCAGCCGCGTCACCGGTGTCGGGAAGGTGGAGAGCGACGGCCCCAGATCCCCGCGCAACAGCCGCCCCCAAAAGGTAAAGTATTGCTCCCAGGAACTGCCGGAGAGCCCGTACATCTCGGTGAGCGCTTCGCGCAGGTGCTCGATCGCCTCGGGGCTGACCTGCGAGCCGCTCATCATGATCTGGTCGACCTGCCGTTCCACCGGGTCGTTGGGCGAAAAGCGAGGAATCACAAAGGTCAACGTGACGCCCAGAAAGACGACCATCAGGTACTGCCCAATCCGTGGGATGAGGTAGCTTAGGAAGAACTTGCGCACGTCTGGTCCCTCCAACCGATGACAAGATGACAGGGTGACACAAAGACAGGATGACAAGATGATACCACATTCTGTCTGTTATGGCGCTTCATCTTGTCACCCTGTCACCCTCTCATTCCATCATTTTGTCAACGCTACGCGCTCTTTGGCCTGATCTTGACAAACATATACTTGGTGTTGGCCCAGTTGGCGACCGGGTTGGTGTAGGGATCCTCGGCGGTGGGGAAACCCTCCCAATAGGTCTCGTCGCAGACCGAGAAGACATTGTAGGACATGATGGGAATGATGGGCATTTCTGTCACGGCGAGCTTGACAAACTCGATGCCCAGCTCGATGCCTTGCGGGTCGTCAAAGTCAAGTTGCTGGATGGACTCGATGATGCGATCCAGCTCGGGGTGCTGCCAGCGCATCCGGTTGCGGCCAACCGACATCTCGCCAATCGGCCGGATATAGTCCGAGTGCCACGACTCGAGGAAGTAGAAGAGATCGGGGTGGCCGCCCCAGGTTTCGACGGTCCAGCCGAAGTCGGCGTCCACTTCACCCAGCGAAGGCAGGCGGGCGCGGGTGGCGCTGTCGCGCACGTCGAGGGTGGCGTCGATGCCAAACTCGCGCCAGTTCTCGACGATCATGCTCGCCCCGCGGTTCATCACCGGGCGTGTGTCACCTTCGGCCATGAGCGCCAGTTGCCAGGGCTCGCCACTGGGCAACAGCCACATGTTGTTGCTGCCGCGGGTAAAGCCATTTTGCAGCAGCAATTTTTCGGCAGCGTCCAGATCATATTTCCACCAGCCGTAGCCCAGCGCCTTGCGGATCTCGGCGGCGTCGGTCGGCACCAGGTCGCCCAAGGCCTTGCGCGCCTCATCGGCGATGCGCATACTGGCTTCTGGGTCATAAGGATAGTAGGCCTGGCCATCCACCTCGATGCTAAATTCGCTGAGCCAATCCTGCACTGGGTCAAAGTAGTACTGCGGATAGAGCCCGGTCGGCGGCACATGGATTGCCGAGATGGTCGCCGCGCCGCGGTACGAGGCCATAGCCACCCGCACAATGTCGATGGAGAGGGTCAGCGCCCAGCGCACATCGCGGTTATCATAGGGCGGTTTGGCGTTGTTGAGAATCACCGAAGGCAGAGTTGGGTCCGGGTGGGCCCACGGGAAAGACTTGAACCAGCCCTTGGACGTGGGATTGGTGCGGGCGAGCGTGATCATGCCTTCCGGCGCAATGTCGTGGATCACGTCCAGATCCTGGTTGGTCTGGGCCATGACCTTCATGTCGCTGGGTCCGGGGGCGACATACATGGCGTATTTGGGCGCCGGCATGCCGTAGCGCGCCAGCGTCGTGCGCTCCCAGTCCTCACGGCGCTCCCATAAATACCAGTTGCCGTTGGGGTCGAAATCCTTGAGCACATACGGGCCGAGGCTGACCGGCGGGTTGAAGGTAAAGGCCACCGGGTCGGGCTGCTGCTCGAAGATGTGCTTGGGCATGATAAAACAGGCGCCCCAGCGTACGGTAAAGAGGCCGTGGAAGCGAGAGTTAGGCCGGGTGAGGTTGAAGACCACGGTGTAGTCGTCCGGCTTTTCGATGCTCTCCACGTAGGTGGAGAACTGGCCGGAGTAGGTCATACCGGGCGTATTCTTCATGGTCTCCACGGTGTAGATCACATCGTCCGCCGTGAATTCGACGCCGTCGCTCCAGTAGATGCCCTCGCGCAGCTTCACGGTCATCTGGGTGAAGTCCTCATTGTAGATCGGCTTCTCGGCGGCGAGTGAATTGTCCCACACACCATCGATCCCGGCGTCAGGGTCAATGTACCAGAGCGCATCCAGCGCCAGTTGTTGGAAGCCGGTCGATGAACTTTGGATACCGGGCCGCCAGCGGTTGAAGTCATCGGCAGGCACGACACGTCCGGTCGGGTTCTCGAGGATCAGAGTTTCGGTGCGCAAAACTCCCGGTGCGACCTCCTGGGCAGACGCCGCACCGGTGCCGGCGGCTCCACCGGCTGGCGCTTCAGCACCCGCTGGCCCTGATCCGGGTGCGGCAGGCCCGGCACAGGCCGCCAGCACCCCGCCAGCGGTGACCAGACCCAACTGGGCCAAAAACGCACGGCGCGAAACCATGTAGCTGCTCATTTGTTCCTCCTTGGTTGACAAACGTCGATGACTATCCAGTCAAACGCCGGCTGTTGCCGGTTCAACACGGAACGGAATGATGCACGGGGGAGTGAACTCGTGCCGGCGGATGGCCACAGGGAGAGACGCTAACGACTTGCCCCCGTATTCACGCAGTGCAACGATTGTGCCGCACTGCGCCAGGATCAAACCCCTGTTCCGTCATCAGCCAGCTTGCTGATCTGCACGACTGAGTACTGTTGTCAAATATTCGGATAGGGAGCCTTTAGGCGGTTGCGCACCGAGATTACCATAGGATGTAGTTCATGTCAAACGGTATTTTACTAAATTTTACTAATACGACAACGAGACTTCATGTGACGGGCCTACCCTCACCTCCGCGCCCAAAGGGCCCCCGTGACCAGATAATTTCCGGTCACGGGGGCCCTTTGGGCGCGGAGGTCTTGGCAGCAACAATTATCAAAGTCTCGTTGTAGTACTAATGATGTAGTACTAATGATCAAACAAACGGTGTAGATAACATAATTGGACCAAGCACCTGCTGAAATTACGGTATAAAGAATTGTGGATTAAAATCAAGACGAAACAGCAAAAGTCTACAGTATCTGCAGA
>QEUW01000749.1 GCA_003577005.1 Chloroflexota bacterium
CCCTCCTGGGGCGCCAATCTGGATGCGGTCAAGAACGATCCCAACACGCGTTGGGCGTTTGCGGGCATCCCCGCCGGCCCAGATGGCCACAAGGCGCGCCATACCGAGAACAACTTCCGCGACAGCCCCTTTGCCTTCCGCAAGGGCATGGAGCATGTGGACAAGATCTTCGAGATCACCAACTGGACCCAGGAGTTGACCGAGGACTTTGACCGCCGCTTCCACGGCTGGGAGGGCCACAACTACGAGTGGCAGGACGAGGACACCGTCGTCTCTACCGGTATCGGCTGGATGCCCTGGGCGATTGGCCCTATCGGCACGCGCGGCAGCGGCATGATTGACCCACGTTTGGTCGGTGACCAGTTCCGCTACCAGTTGGAGAAGTGGGGCGCGATCCCGCCGGAGGAGCGCGACGCCTATCAGACCTTGCAGTTGGAGGACCCCACAGGCGTAGCGATCTTGGGCATGCAGTCGCGGCTCTTTATCCTGGAGACCGCCGACGAAGGGATCATGACCGAGCTACAGCGGCTGCCCACCCCGACCATGGTGGACCGCTGGGTGGACCTAGACAAGGTCATGGACGAGGCGATCTTGGGCATGATCATCGGCGAGCGCCCGCTCGATTCGTTTGACCAGGTGGTCGAACAGTGGTTGAGCATGGGCGGCGAGCAGGTCACGGCGGAGGTCAATGAGTGGTGGGCGAGTAGGGTCTAGCGTTTGATAAGGGCAGTAGATCTCCCTTTCCAGGAAGCATATAGCGCCCTGGAAGGGGAGAGGACCGACGAGACAGGAGGCGCATTGTGGAAATTGTTCAGAAAAGCCCCCCGATGGCGGGCGCAAGGTTGGAGCGCCGGAGCAAATTTCTGACCTATCTGAGCCGGACCTGGCCGCTGTATGCGATGTTGGTGCTGCCGCTGATCCAACTCGCTGTCTTTCACTATTACCCCATGTACGGCGTGGTGATTGCCTTTCAGAACTTCAATCCAGGACTGGGCTTCACCGGGTCGCCATGGGTGGGACTGGAGAATTTCCGCTACATCTTCACCAACCCGGACTTTGTCAACGTCCTCTCCAACTCCTTTATCATTGCCGTCTCCAAGCTCGTCTCGCTGCAACTGATGGCAGTCAGTTTGGCGCTGTTGCTCAACGAGGTGCGCTTGATGGCCTTTAAGCGCACGATCCAGACCGTGATCTATCTCCCCCACTTCCTCTCCTGGATCGTGTTGGGCGGCATCCTGATTGATATGTTGTCCACCACCGGGCTGGTCAACCGCGGGCTGGGCGTGTTGGGGGTGGAGCCGATCCTGTTCCTGGGCAGCAATGCCTGGTTCCGGCCTGTGGTCGTGATCACCAACATCTGGAAAGAGTCCGGCTGGGCGACGATCATCTATCTGGCGGCGTTGACGGGGATTGACCCGGTGCTGCATGAGGCGGCGGCGATTGACGGGGCCAACCGTTGGCAGCGCATCCGCCATGTCAACATCCCCGGCATTCTGCCCATGATTGTGCTGCTGGCCTGTCTGAACCTGGGGAGTGTGCTACAGGCGGGGTTTGAGCAGATCCTGACGCTGTATAATCCGGCGGTCTACCGCACCGGCGACATCCTCGACACCTATGTCTACCGCGCCGGTCTGATCTCGGCGCGCTACAGCATGGGCGCGGCGATTGGGCTGTTCCAGTCGGCGATGGGCTTTATCCTGATCGTGATTGCCTACCGGCTGGCTGACAAGTTTGCCGGGTATCGCATCTTCTAGCGGCAAAGGACGATTCCCATGATTCGAGAACACAGTCTTGCCAGCCGACTTTTTGATACTGCCAACTTTCTCTTCCTGCTGCTGTTTGGGCTGCTCTGTCTGCTGCCGCTGGTGCATGTGGTGGCGGTCTCATTCAGCCACCGCGCCGCCTCGATGGGCGGGTTTGTCACGCTCTGGCCGGTCGGGTTTACTACGCAAAACTACCAGGAGATCCTCAAGGCCGGTCCGGTCTATCAGGCTTTTCTGGTCTCGGTGCAGCGCACGGTGCTGGGTACGCTGCTCAACATGACCATGACCGTCTTGGCGGCTTATCCGCTTTCCAAGACCTCGCGGGAACTGCGCGGGCGGGATGTGCTGATGTGGATTTTCCTGTTTGCCATGCTCTTTAGCGGCGGGCTGAT
>QEUW01000750.1 GCA_003577005.1 Chloroflexota bacterium
GCACTCGCAGCCGCAATACCCCGTTTTTGCTACTTTGCGAGAAGCGACACCTGCATACCCGAAGTATATGAGGCATGTTGGGCTCAGTTTTGACGCTGTAATATACCTTTCAGTAAGATATCAAACGGTTTTGACTGTATGCGATTGACTTGGCCGTACTCCGTGCTTAAAATTACCTCAATTGACATTAACTGACATTACTTAAAGTTATTATGGTTCAAATTACTGCGCGTTTGCCCGACAGCGTTATTTCTTCCCTTGATGCAGCCGCAGCACGTTTGCGACGATCTCGGGCGGAAGTGGTTCGTCAGGCAATAGAATATTACCTGGAGGATTTCGATGACATTTCACAAGCAATTGATGTATTGCGAGATCCAGCTGATCCGGTATTAGATTGGGAAGCAGCCAAGCGTGACCTACTCCATCACGATTAGGCAGAGCGCCGTAAAATCACTGCAAAAGATTCCCAAGCCCGATCGATTACGTATCATAGAAGCAATCGATTTACTGAAAGAACATCCAGGCGCCGGATCTGCTTTGAAAGGTGAATTTTCCGGATTGCGCCGAATACGGGTTGGTATGTATCGAGTGGTATATGAAATTCAGAATGGTCTTTTAACCATTCTGGTCGTTCGCATCAGCCATCGTCGTGTGAGGTAACCTGATAAAAATGGACACTCTTCCTTGGTACGATGACCATAATGGAGGACGTAATGGAAAGACGATACGATTATTCGCCAGAATTCAGGGCCAGAGTGAAGCAGCCCGCAGGCTATCTATTCCCAAAGGGACCATAGCCAACTGGATGGCTGCTTACCGGAAAGGCCAGCCGATCAGCTCAGCGCCGGGCGCAGCAAGTGTCGCTGATCTTGAACGCGAGAATGCGCACCTGCGTAAGCAGTTGGCGCAGGTGCAGATGGAGCGCGAAATATTAAAAAAAGCGACGGCGTACTTTGCAAAGGAGTCGCTGCAAGGTACGCGTTCATGAAGATCTGGCAGCATCTTTTTCCGATCACTGTCATGAGCCGAGTGCTGGAGGTTTCATGCAGTGGCTACTACGCCTGGGCGGACAGGCAACCCAGTAAACGAGCCTGCGAGGATGAGCGCTTGAAGATTGCCATCCGGGCGCGATGGCTTCCAGGCTGGGCGCGACAGGATCGCAAGGCTTCGGCGCGAAATGGGCCTGCGCTGCCGACAGAAACGCAAGTTCAAAGCCACAACGAATTCCAGGCATGATCTGCCAGTGGCGCCCAATCTGCTGGAGCAGACATTTACTCCGCAAGGTCCCAATCAGATCTGGGTGACGGATCTGACTTATATCGCCACCGACGAGGGTTGGCTGTATTTGGCAGGCATCAAGGATGTCTTCACCTGTGAAATTGTTGGCTATGCGATGGGGGCTCGTATGACTCAGGAGCTCACAGCAGCGGCATTGGCGCGGGCCGTACAACGCAAAAGGCCAGCACCCGGGTTGATTCATCATTCAGACCGGGGCAGCCAGTATTGCGCCAGGGACTATCGGGATATACTCAAAAAACATGGTTTGACAGCTTCCATGTCGCGCAAGGGAAACTGTTTTGATAACGCTCCCATGGAAAGCTTCTGGGGAAGCCTGAAAAATGAACTGGTCCACCATGAGCGTTATGCTTCACGTGCTCAGGCTATGGCCAGCATTCAGGAATATATCGAGATTTTCTATAACCGGCAGCGGCGCCATTCCCGCCTGGGGTATCTATCCCCTGCTGTCTTTGCTCAACAATTCGACAGGCAGCCTCTGGCCGCTTGATAAATGAGTGTCCACTATTGACAGTACACCTCAGGACTATCGCTCGACCTACAACGACGTGCGCGACTGGCTACGCCGAGAGAAGGCGGGGGCCGAGAAGGAGAAGTCCACCATTGACTGGGATGACGTGGTCTTTGAGGTGGACCTATTGAAGTCGCAGGAAATCAACCTGGACTACATCCTGGAACTGATCTTCGAGCACAACAAGAAGACCAAGAGCAAGTCTGAACTGGTGGATGAAGTGCGGCGTGTGATTCGCGCCAGCCTGGGCAACCGCGCGAAAGAAAGTCTGGTGGTGGATTTCATCAACCAGACCGATTTGGACCAGTTCGGTGACAAGGCCAGCGTGATCGATGCGTTCTTCAAGTTTGCGCAAGCGGAGCAGCAGCGCGAAGCACAGGAGTTGATCACCACCGAGAGCCTCAACGCTGAGGCGGCCAGGCGCTATATCACCGTATCACTGAAACGTGAATTTGCCAGCGACAGTGGCACGGAGCTGAATTCCGTTTTGCCCAAGATGAGTCCGCTGAACCCGCAGTACCTGACCAAAAAGCAAAGCGTGTTCCAGAAAATCGCAGCCTTTGTGGAGAAGTTCAAGGGCGTGGGCGGGCAGGTCTGAGGGGCTGTTAATGTTGCACAGGTCTCCGCATTCGGCAGAGTCTCGCCCAGTCGAGGAGAGGGGTTGGCGCGATCATGGAGCAGCTGTTCCAGCGCATGGCGGTGAGCTGGCAGCGCTGCAAGCCGAGAACGCCCACCTGATTGCACTGCTGGAGTCCCATGGCATCGAGTGGCGCTTACCGCAGCCGACCACTGTGGTGGCTCGGGAGCAAGAATCCTCCCGGCTGTCCACCGAAGAGAAGGTCGCGCTGTTCCGCCGCCTGTTTCGAGGGCGCACCGATGTCTATCCGATTCGCTGGGAGAGCAAGACCACGGGCAAGGCAGGTTACGCCCCGGCCTGTGCCAACGAGTGGCGCGCTGGTGTCTGCGAGAAGCCGCGCATCAAGTGCGGGGACTGCAGCAACCGCTTGCTGATCCCGCTGTCCGACGACGTGGTCTACGACCATCTGGCCGGTGGGCACACGGTCGGGGTGTACCCGCTGCTGGAGGACGACACTTGCTACTTCCTCGCGGTCGACTTCGACGAGGCGGAATGGCGGGACGATGCCCGCGCATTCATGCAGTCCTGTGACGAACTCGGCGTGCCCGCCGCACTGGAGATTTCGCGCTCCGGTCAGGGCGCGCACGCCTGGGTGTTTTTCGCAGGGCGTGTTGCGGCCCGTGATGCCCGCCGCCTGGGCACGGCCATCATCAGTCACACCTGTGCGCGCACCCG
>QEUW01000751.1 GCA_003577005.1 Chloroflexota bacterium
ACCGGCTGGTCAATGCCATCGTTGACCAGATCTTTGGCGCCATCGACAAGACCGACGAGAAGGCCGCCGCCCAACGGGTGGCAGATCTGCGCCAGCGTCACCCAGAGGCTACCCCCGATGGACTGGCGGAACGGCTGATCCGCCAGCGGTGTATCCAGGCCGGAGCGGTTGGCGCCGCCACGTCGGGTGCGAGCATCATCCCGGGGCTTGGCACGGTGACCACCGTCGTTTTTGGCGTAGCCGCTGACCTACAGATGACCTACAAGATCCAGTCGGAACTTGTGCTCGAACTGGCTGCCGTATACGACCATACCATCGACCTCGAAGACAAGCGCTATATCGTCGCCCTGGTAACTGGAATGAGCGCTGGCGCCAATCAACTGGTGCGCCGGGCGGGAACAGAACTGGCCGAGCAAGCAACCCAGCGGCTGGCGAGCCGGGCGGTGGCAAAGTCGATCCCCATCGTAGGGGTCGCCGCATCGGGTGGCATCAATCTGGTCGCGACCTATCTAATTGGCCGCCGTGCGCAGGCCTATTTCCGCCATGACCAGGCTTCATTGGTCGAGTGGGATGACCGGGCGCGGGTGCTGACTGGGGTAGACGAACGTAAACTCTTGGCCTGGCTCACCGAGGCAGCTACCCAGGCGTGGCAGCTTGCGGGCCGGCAAGCACAGCAGATGGCCGGTGTCGCCATCGTGGCGGGCAAAAGTGCGGGAAAGCTCAGCCTGGCAGTGGCAGGTCATGCTGGTGGCGCCGCTGCCGGGGCATGGCAGCGGATGAGGGAAGGGTTCAACACAGGCGCCCAGGCACTTTCCGCCTGGCGCAAGCAGCGAGCCAGACCCGCCGGAGAGGAGCCCGGCCCGCCAGGAGGCTCACAGGACAATTCACCGGTGGATTGAACCGGCTCAACCTTCAGTCCGTACCCCAGCCAGATCATCTGGCGTATCGATATCGCGCAGTTCATCCGCCGTGGCAGGGATACGCGCCATCTTCTCCCGATGCCTTTGCAAGAGCGGGCGCGCCCCCGTATCACCGGTAAGTTGCAGCAATTCGGGAAATAGGGAGCGGTCAAAGATGGCGGGCGCGCCGCGCACCTCGTCCCGCGCCATCGACGCCGCCAGCGGAGCGCCTGCACGCCAGGCCGCAATCAAACGTTGCAAAAGCGCTTGCGTCACAAACGGCTGGTCGACAAGCAAGAAGAGCACCGCCTCACAGCGAGGATCAAGTGCCTGAATCGCTGTGCGGACACTGCTAGCCTGCCCGCTTGCGTACTGGGGATTGGCGATGACACGCAGGCGGTCACTGGCAACGGCCTGGAGTGGTCGCAGCACCTCAGCCACTCTGTCAGCATAGGCGCCGGTGATGACGAGCACTTCAGCGGCATCACCCGCTAGCGCTGTCCGGACAGCGCGTACGACCATCGGCTCGCCACCGATTGTCTCAAGCTGTTTGGGTCGTCCCATGCGCCTGCTCTGCCCGGCTGCCAGGACAACAGCAGTGATCAATGATGGCATCCACAGGCGCCGCCGCAACAGCCGCCGCCCACGTTTGCTGTCCCCATACCTGCCGCCATCATGGAGTCAGCCCCCCCATTGGTCTTGACTACACTACTGGCCACCAATGAGAGGACTCGCTGGGTCGAATTCGCCTGGCACTTTGGGCACAGCGCCGGTTGGTCCGCTTGGGCGGCGGGACGCAGCGTCTCAAAGGTCCCCTGACACGTTGGGCAAAAGTATTCGTAGAGCGGCATAGTCAACCCTCCATCACAGCTGATCTGACGATTTTATTTGAACCCTGATTATACACCACTTTCGTCTTTAGCGTAAGGCCTGATCGAGATCGGCGATCAAATCATCGGCGTGTTCCAGGCCGATGGAAAGGCGCAACAGATTTTGCGGTGTGCGGCTGGTGGGCCCTTCCACCGACGCCCGGTGCTCAATCAAGCTCTCGACGCCACCCAGGCTGGTGGCCTGGGTAAAGAGCTTGACCTTGTTAGCTACGGCCAGCGCCTCAGGCGCGCCTCCCTGCACCTGGATCGAGACCATGCCGCCAAAGCTTGCCATCTGCCGGACGGCAATGGCATGGCCCGGGTGGCCCGACAAGCCAGGATAATGAACCGCCGCAACGGCCGGATGCTCCGCCAAAAAA
>QEUW01000150.1 GCA_003577005.1 Chloroflexota bacterium
CGTTCTACGTTCTACGTTCTCAGGAGGCGCCATGTCCTTTAATTTTGACCCGCGTTCGCCCGAGTTTCGGCGCGACCCCTATCCTTATTACGATTTATTGCTCGCCCAGGCACCGATTTTTTACTGGGAACCCTGGGGCATGACCTTTCTGAGCCGCCACGAGGATTGCAGCGAATTGCTGCGCGACAACCGGCTCGGCCGCGGCGCCACGGGTGAGCCGCCGCCAACCCAGGTGGACCTGGCCGCGATGATGAACCGCTGGATGTTGCTGATGAACCCGCCTGACCACACGCGGCTGCGCGGGCTGGTCTATAAGGCCTTCACCCCGCGCATGGTGGAACAGTTGCGCGGGACGATCCAGGCCATTACCGACCGCCTGCTCGACCGTGTGGCGGCTCAAGGGGAAATGGAACTTGTCGCCGACTTTGCCTATCCGCTGCCCGTGACGGTGATCGCCGAGATGTTGGGCATTCCTGAGGCGGACCGCGACGTCTTTCACCACTGGTCCGATGCCCTGGCGCGGAGCCTCGACCTGACCGATGACCCGGCAATCTACGACCGCGCTTCGGTTGCCGCAGCCGAGTTTACCGGCTATCTGCGGACACTGGCCGCGCGCCGGCGCGCCGAACCCGCCAACGACCTCCTGAGCGCCCTGGTGCGGGTGGAAGAGGCAGGCGAGCAATTGACCGAAGACGAACTCTACGCCACCTGTGCGCTGCTCCTCGTGGCCGGCCACGAGACGACCATCAACCTCATCGGCAACGGCACACTGGCGCTGCTGCGCAATCTCGACCAGTTGCGCCTGTTGCAGGAGAAGCCAGAGCTGGCTCGCACTGCGGTTGAGGAACTGCTCCGCTATGACAGCCCGGTACAGTTGACAGCCCGCACCGTATTGGAGGATATAACCTACAAGGATGTGACCTTCCACCGCGGGCAGGAGGTGGCGTTTCTGCTCAGCGCGGCCAATCATGACCCGGCGGTCTTTGCCGAACCGCACCGGCTGGACATCACGCGCCAGAAGAATCCGCACCTCAGCTTTGGCAGCGGTATCCACTACTGTCTGGGCGCACCGCTGGCCCGGCTCGAAGGGCAGATCGCCTTTGCAACGCTGCTGCGGCGGCTGCCCAACTTGCGCCTGGCGACAGCGACCCCGGTCTATCGGGACAATCTTGTCCTGCGCGGGTTGGAGTCGTTGCCGGTGACGTTTTGAAGGAGACACTGGGCATGGGGTGTGTCCGAGACGACCCGCATTCCGGGAAAGGGCCAGCGACGCTCCGATCGTTCAATGCGCTGGCGGCCCTTTCCCGGAATGCTTGCGGGTGTGTCCGAAATTTGGGGCAGGCCGCCGACCTTCCAGGAAGGGGGCAAAGACGGTTGCTCGACCAGATGGTTCCCGCCCCCTTCCTGGAAGGGGGTCGTGCAACCTCGCCCCTTTTTCTGGACGCACCCAATGCTTGCGAAGCCCTTGACAAGCCGGCGAAGTGGGCGTACAGTGTAATTACGTCTAAAAAGGAGGGCAAGTATACCCACATGATCGCACCGGTCAAGACACGTGTCATCAAAATCGGTAATTCTCAGGGTATTCGGATTCCGAAGTTGCTGTTGCAACAACTGGGTCTCGACGAGGAAGTAGAAGTGGAAGTCGAGGCCCAGGCAGGCCAGCTTGTGATCCGGCCTACCCGTTCGCCGCGCGCCGATTGGGAAGCAGCATTTGCCGAGATGGCGGCACAGGGCGATGATCAATTGTTGGATGATGAGCCTCTCCTGTTAACCGAATGGGAGGAACATGAGTGGCGATGGTAGTCAAGCGTTTCGAGGTCTATCTGGTCAACCTGGAACCGACCACCAGGGCCGAGAGGAGGAAAACCCGCCCCTGTGTCATTGTTTCGCCGGACGAGATGAACCGGCACATTGCAACGGTCATTGTTGCACCGCTGACCACGCAAGGCAAGCCCTACCCGACGCGTATCGTCTGCCACTTTGAAGGAAAGGCAGGCCTGGTGGTGCTGGACCAATTGCGGACGGTGGACAAGGTGCGTCTGGTCAAGCCACTCGGGCGCCTGACCAGTACGGAGCAGAAGGCGATCCTAGCGACGCTTGCGGAAATGTTTGCCGCCTGAACACTTTACGGTTTAGGGAGAAAAGAGATCGAATCGGCACAAATCATCTCGTCCGTAGGTGCGGTTTCCATACCGCACATCTCTGATTAGCAAAGACTGTGCGGTATGGAAACCGCACCTACGCCGGCTGCGCAACGACAGCATTGGGTACGGGCAGGCTCAGTGTCTCGTCGCGGTCGTCATATTCGAGCAATTCAGCGTAGCGCCCCCAGTCGATCACTGTGTCGATCTGGCGGGTGGCGACCTCGTCGGGGAATTCGGGCAGCAGCGCCGTGTAGAAGAGCTTCCAGGGCAACCTGCCGTCAGGAGCGGCGCGCAGCATCTGCAGCGTCCAGTCGATCATGGGCAGGCGGCGGGCGCGACCGGCGAAGATCTCCTTGCGCGCCAGGATCGAGGCGTCGGCAAAGGCTTGTCCCAGCGGCGTAATGGTGATGTCGCCGGCGCTCACAGTGGCAAACCCCAGCATCTCGGCCATCTCGATGGTATGCACCAGGTCGGCCATGTCCAGCCCCAGTTCGGCGTCCAGTTTGTAGATATCATACGGGCTAGGGTTGTCGTTGAGGTGTTCCAACATACCGGCCAGCGCCTCCACCGAAGATTGCGGCAGGATACGGGTCGGCCCGGCTGCACCTGGCGCCGTGCCTACCTCTTTGGCTTCCACCTCGGTGCGACCGGCAATCGCGCCATAGATACGGTCGATGAGCACCTCGAACATGGCAGACTTGCGGTCGCGGGGATGAGGTAGTTCGACGGCAAAGATAGCCGCAATGTGGCCCGGCTCCTTGCCCATGACCACGATGCGGTCGGCCATCAGGATCGCCTCCTCGATATTGTGGCTCACCATGAGGATCGCGCGGGTAGGCAACAGGCCGTTGTTCCACAACTCCATCAGTTCCCGGCGCAGCGCCTCGGCGCTCAACACATCGAGCGCGCTAAAGGGTTCGTCCAGACAAAGCAACTCTGGCTCGACGGCCAGCGCACGCGCAAAGCCCACCTTCTGGCGCATCCCGCCCGAAAGCTCGCGCGGATAGGCTGATTCAAAGCCGTCCATGCCGACGAGGTCGATCAGCCGTTCGGCGCGCGACTGGCGCTCGGCCGGCGGCACACCGCGCGCCTCCAGCGCCAGGGCGACATTGTCCAGCACCGTCAACCACGGAAAGAGCGCAAAGCTCTGGAAGACCATGGTCGAATGGGGATTGACACTGGTCACCGGCTGGCCGCGGTAGTAGACCGTGCCGCTGGTGGGCGCAATCAGCCCGTTGATCATGCGCAGGAGTGTGCTCTTGCCACAGCCCGACGGGCCCAGCAGCGCCACGAACTCGCCGGCGCGGATCTCCAGGTTGATGTCGCGCACCGCAGTGAATTGGCGGTCGCCTTGTCCAAAGACACGGGTGACGTGCTCGACGCGTAGCAAGAGTTCGTTTGTCATGATCCATTCGCTTGGGTAGGGGCAAACTCAAGTGCGTGCCCCTACTGATCCATCCGGAAACGCACTTCAGCCAGGCGGTAGAGCCGGCGCCAGAGCAGCCGGTTGATCACCACGACCAGCACGATCATGGTCAGGGTGGCAGCAAGGAGCAGCGCATAATTGCCTGCGGCGGTAGACGCGGTGATCAGTGCGCCCAAACCTACCACCTGGCTGACCTCGCCGCCAAAATGGGTATACTCGGCGACGATGCTGGCATTCCAGGCGCCGCCGCTGGCCGTGATCAGCCCGGTAATAATGTAGGGAAAAAGCGCCGGCAGCATCAACGTCCGCCAGCGCCGCCAGCCAGACAATTGTAACAGATCGCTGGTGAAATAGAGGTCCTGCGGGATTGCGGATGCGCCGGCGATTACGTTGAAGAGCAGGTACCACTGTGTGCCCAACAACATCAACAGAATGGCCGCCAGGTTAGGACCACCCGGCAGATTGAGCAAGCCCAACAGGAGCACAGGAAAGAGCGCTGTCGCCGGCACCGAGGCCAGAATCTGCACGATGGGCTGTAAGAGCGCCGCCGCCCGTGCGTTGGAACCGATAAAGACCCCTACGGGCACGGTCCACGCCAGCGCAATTGCTACGGCAATCGTCACCCGCAGCAGCGTTGCAGCGGCGCCCAGACTAATATCGCCCCAACTCGCCATCGGTAACGCCCACAGCAGCCGCCCGGCCATGAGTACACCATAACCTAGAGCAAGCGCCAAGATCACCCCTGCCAGCCATACCGGCCATCGGCTCGACATCGCCTTTGTGGCCGGTTCCAGACCTGGAATCACCAAGGGTGGCCGGTTGAGCGCATGGTCAAGCCACCCCATGAGAGGTTCAGCCACCCGATGGCCAAACCAGTCGGCCAGGCGCGAACGTCGCAAACCATTGAGAAACCAAGAGGTGGTGGGATTATCGCTCTCCACTTGTGAGATATTGAAGCGTTCTGCCCAGGCGAGGAGCGGGCGCCACACCAGTTGGTCGAGCAAGACGATCAACCCTACCAGCACGCCAATCCCCCACAATAGAGCATGGATATCGCCAGCATTGGCTGCCGTCTGCAAATAGGCACCCAACCCAGGCAAACGAAAGTCGCGGTCACCTAATGTAAAGATCTCGGCAGCCATCAGAAAGAACCAGCCACCCGCCCACGACATCACCGTGTTCCAGATCAGCCCCAGCGCGGCGAAGGGCAACTCAACCCGCTTGAAACGCAGCCAGGGGCTAAAGCGAAAGACAGCGGCCGCCTCGCGCAGGTCCATCGGCAGGGTGGTCATCGCCTGGTAGAAGCTAAAGGTCAGGTTCCAAACCTGGCTGGTAAAGATCAGGACGATCGCGGCCAGTTCCACCGCCCAGCTTTCAGGCAGAAGCGCCGTCAGGCTGAGCAGGACGATGGGCAAAAAAGAGAGAATGGGCACCGACTGGAGGATGTCCAGCAGCGGCAAGAGCCAGCGCTCGGCCGACTGGTTGCGGGCAGCGACATACCCATACCCCATCGAGAAGACCAGCGAGAGCAGGTAGGCGGCCAACATCCGGCCCAGCGAAAGCAGCGCATAGTAGGGCAGCGACTCGGGCGCCAGGCTGATAGCCGGGCCACTCACGACCGCCGGCGCACCCAGGGCCAGGCGCACACCAAGATAGAGCACCGCCACCACGGCCAACAGAACCACCAGGTCGCTCAAGTTAAAAGCGGTTCGGTCGGCGGTGGGGGTCTCAAAAATGCGCTCACGCATATTGGGTCACACCAGTTGGGCCAGCAAGCGCACGGCGTCGAGGTTCGCCTGAGCGAGATTGAGGGTGGTAATGGGGCTGGTGCGCCAGAGCGACAGACGCTCCTGGATGCGAGCCGGCGGTCCACAGAGCGCCACATCATCCACCAACTCGTCGGGGATCGCCGCGGCGGCCTCGGCCCGCTTGCCTTGCAGATAAAGGTTCTGGACGCTCTCGGCGGCCTCTGCATAGCCATAGCGACAGACCAGATCATAGTAGAAATTGCGTCCTCTGGCGCCCATCCCGCCCACGTAGAGCGCCAGGAAGGGCTTTACCGCCGCCCGGCACTGGTCTACATCGTCGCCCACGACGACGGGTACTGAAGGCGCAATGTCAAAATCTGCTAGCGTCTTCCCCTTGCCCGCATGGGCCAGACCCGCCTCCACGCTGGGCCGGAAGACCTCATCATAATGGCGCGGCGAGAAGAAGATGGGCAGCCAACCATCGGCAATCTCAGCAGCCAACTCTACATTCTTAGGGCCAATGGCGGCCAGATAGACGGGCAGATCCCGCCGCCCGTGGAGGATGCTCTTGAGCGGCTTGCCCAGACCGGTGGCATCCTGTCCTTGATAGGGGATCTGGTAGTGCTCACCCTGATGCACCAGCGGCTCTTCACGCGCCAAAACCTGGCGGACGATCTGCACATATTCGCGTGTTTTTGCCAGCGGCTTACCGTACGGCTGCCCGTGCCACCCTTCCACCACCTGTGGGCCCGAAAGACCCAGGCCCAGCAACATGCGCCCACCCGAAAGCTGGTCGAGCGTTATAGCAGTCATGGCGGTCATGGCCGGGGTACGCGCCGGCATCTGCAAGATGGCCGTGCCGAGCTTGATCGTGTGGGTCCGTGCGCCGATCCACGCCAACGGCGTGACCGCATCCGAGCCATAGGCCTCGGCGGTCCAGACCGCATAGTAGCCCAGCCGCTCTGCCTCCAGAACGAGTTCGAGCGGCAGTTGGATGGTGGCTCCTGAGTAGCCGAGCATGAGTCCAAGTCGCATGGCTGCCTCGCTTTGTAGAACCTCGCATTTACGCAGTTAGACCTGCCCGTCAGAGGTGCAACGTACTTGGCGAGCGCATCGCACTTGAGCAACTGCGTATTTTCTGGAACCAAACACTGTCGAACCAAACACTGTCGAACCAAACACTGTCGAACCAAACACTGTCGAACCAAACACTGTCGAACCAAACACTGTCGAACCAAACACTGTCAATTCGTGACCACAATCATTGCCGCGGCAACTGCGTGCCCTCCGACACGCGCCCTGCTGCTGGCATCGTAAAGTCCAACCAGCAACTCATACTCGCCCGGCGCCATATCCGTCGGGATACGCAGGAGCACATGATCGGCAAACGTCTCCCCCTCCGGCCATAAACTCGTACGCTCCGTGTTCAGACCCGGCAACCCATCCCATTGAGCGAGTGGCTGGCCATCACCATCAGCCAGGTGGACAAAGAGTTTGTAATCCTCAGGCAGCGGCTGGGTTGGCAGCCAATGGAGGCGGACGTGCAAAAGATCACCCGCTGCCAGCCGGGTCTGATCCACTCTGGCTGCGGCCAGTGTGATGCGGTCATCCAAGGGCTGGTCCGTCAGAAGTGGGGGGGGCATTGGCAGGTCTTGCAAGGTTGGCACAACCGTATCGAAGAGGGGAGCGAATGATTCTACATCGTAAGTCACAAAATCGACCGCCAGCGGCTCGCGCGCCCACAGTTCGATGCGCGGCTCGCCCCGCACCCGTACCTCGCCCACTCGATAGTAATCGTCAAGCCAGTCTTCGTGAAAGGCCGGGTCGCGTTCCTGGACATGTTTGGCGACAAAGATGAAGTCCGGGTCTTGTTCAAAACCGACCCGCTCAAAGGCGCCCAGATACCAGTACAGATGACGCGAATAGTCGTTGCTGGCGTAGGTGCTGCCCAAATACTTCCACTCGGCAAGCACCCCGAGCGTCTTCCATCCCTCTTGAATTGGAAAGCCAAAACGGGGCTTTTCGGGGATATTTTGTCCATAGGGCGCCCAATATAAGGGGATCCGTGTCGATTGGTAATTGATCAAGTACTCTGGAACTTGACGAAAAAACATCAAGTAAAGGTAATGGATAGAAATGCCCAGCCAGAGCACAACCAACACGAACGCCGCCCGCCGTACAGCCGGGCGTGCTGCACCGGGCAACCACAGGGCTGCCAGTGGCAGCGACGCCAGCAGTGACCAACTTGGCATGATGAGATAAAAGTGGGTGCCAGGAAATTGGACGACAAACAAGTACAGGACGCTATACGGCAGAATCCAGAGTATAAGCAATAATGTTTGCCAACGGGCGCGTCGCCATCCCCATACCAGGCCGGCGAGGACGAGCCAGAGTAGACCCACAAAAAAATAAGTGGAATTGTAGAATGTGCCCATCTCGACAAAAAAGGGCACATTCCATGCGGTAGCACCTCCAAGCCGGGTGCTCAAGTATTCTCGCATACCGGCAAAAAAGTCGTTTCTATAAATCGGTAGATATACGGCGGTAACAAGGATCGCCCCGCTGCCGCCCACGCCCAAGAGAGTTCCAATCACAGCTCGCCGTGACTCAACACGCCGCCAGCCGGCCACCACTAAAATAACCAAGACAGGCGCAAGCAGCACAAATTCATAGTGCATGACCAGTCCAAACGGGACAATGAGCAGCGCCAACGCCAGCCAGCGCGTACGACCCTGTTGGGCAAATTCCCAGGCGGCGAGCAGCGCCAGGGTCGAGAGCAGCAACATCGCAGGTTGGTATTGCACGATCCGCGATAGGCCAAGTGCCAATCCATTGACCACCAACAGCAATCCAGCAATCAAGCCAACAGGCCACGAAAAGAGGCGCACCCCGAGGACGGTGAGCACGAGAACGCTGGCAACGCTGGCTAGCGCAAAGGGAAGCCGCGTCGTCGCTTCATTGGCTGTGCTGAGGGCGCGATAGACGACGGTTGCAACCGCCAGTTCACCTGGGCCTTTTGTATGGCGAGCAAACGCATCGTCTTCGCCGCGGATTGCTTCTCTAGCACGCGTGAGCACGAGCACTTCGTCATAATGAAACTCATGATAGCCCAGACCGGGCAGGCGGAGTAGCAGAGCCAATCCCACTACCAGGCTCAAGCCCCCCAAGCCTGACCAGGGCGTATTCCATATTGGCAGAGGGGTGCGCTCGCGCAGCGTGACCAACAAGGCGATATTGCCCAGCACATATAGGCCCACAAACGGACCAAGCGTCAGCGGACCAGGCATCCAATGGAGCAGCAGCAACAGTAGGATCATCCAGCACCAGCCCAGGCCGGCCACCAGCACCAACCAGGCCGGCCAATCCAGATTGGGCAGTCGCCAGTGCAGGACCAGCAGCACACCGGGTAGCCACCAGGCCAACACCATGATCGCAAACCAGCGCGACCAGAGCAGTGGCGTTGCCGCGCTTTGTGGTGCAAGCAGTATAACCATTGCCAAGCTTATAACTGCAAGCGCCCCAAGCAACAAGCGCCAACCGGACATTGGCGCAAAAATCATCTGGATGAGATGCGCGATAAAGGACATGAGCATAGAGGGCAGCAAAGAACTTCCAGCATCGCGATCATCGTACGAGTTTGCGGCCAAAGGGATACATGATCCCGTCCAGCCCAACTTCTCGAGGTGACCAGAAACCGTTTTTCACATCGCCGATATTGCTGGTCACCTCGCGGAAGTCTCCGGTTTCATCGTTCACGTGCTCTCAAGGAAGGCGCTTCACGCTTCATCCAGCACCAGACAGCGGCGCAGCTCATCCGGCGAGGTGTTGCCGCCGCTGAGGATGAGCGCCACCTTCTTTCCCTGCAAGCGCTCGCGGAGGCGCAGGGCGGCGGCCAGCGGTGCGGCGCCGGCCGGTTCGGCCAGCGTCTTGGCCTTTTCTAGATAGTGGCGCATGGCCGCCAGCAGCTCGCTATCGCCCACCAGAATAAAGTCGTCCAGGTGCTCCCAGAGGATTTTCTGCGGCATCATAAAGGGTTCGCCCGTAGCCAGGCCGCCGGCAAAGGTACGGTTCTCGGCGCTGCGCCACTCGCGCGCCTTCCAGGTAAGATAGCCGGCCGGGGACGCGCTGGCCTGCACGGCGATCACTTCGATCTGCGGGTTGATCGCTTTCGCTGCCAGACAGGCGCCCGCCGCGCCGCTTCCGCCCCCCAACGGTACGATCACCACATCGATCTCCGGCTGCGCTTCAAGGATTTCTAGCGTGTGGGTGCCCACGCCTGCGATGAGCAACGGTTCATCCCCCGAGGAGATAAAGCGCAACCCCTGTTTCTGCTCTAGTGTCGCACAGTGGCGCTTGCTGGCGTCAAAATCTCGCCCGTGGAAGAGCACCTCGGCGCCGTAACTGCGCATGGCCTCGACCTTGACCGGGTTGGCGCCCTCGGGCACGACGATCACTGCTCGCATGCCAAAGAGCTGGGCTGCATAGGCAACCGACTGGCCGTGATTGCCGGTGGAGGCGGTCACCACGCCCCGGCGTCGTTCTTCGAGTGGGAGGTGAGCGATAAAATTGACGCCTCCGCGCACCTTGAACGCGCCGATGGGTTGGTAATTTTCATGTTTGACATACACTTCGGCGCCCACAAGTTGGTCGAGCTGCGGGTAGCGGTGCAGCGGCGTCGGCGGTAAATAGGGACGGATCGTCTGTTGGGCGCGTAGAATATCCAAAAACGTTGGTGGCTTTGTCATGGAAACTGTTCTCCTGGTGGGCGGGGTTATTTCATGTTGCAAATACTCACGATTATGCGACGAATTATGCATGAGGGCAACCGGATTCAATCGTGGGTCGGGCTGCTAGCCCGACCTACGATGTCGCATCGTTTCTGCAACAAAATTGGCTGGCAATGTCATTGTCTGCAACATGAAATCGCCCTACCCGGTGGGCGGAACCCATTGACAATTGACAATTGTTGAATGGGCGTCCTTGATTGCATTGCTACGTACGAAAACGGCCGGCGGTATCGAGTTCCTGGCGCAGAATTCTGATCTCCTGGAGTGTAGGTGTGGGTGTTGTCGCCAGTTCATGAGCGATACGCAGTTTCCACCCCACCTGCGCTTGAATCTCCTCGACGGTGTGACCTGGGTGCAGGGAGGCCAGCACCATCTCGCGGGTGAGGGGGTCAAAGCGGAAGATCGCCTTGTCGGTGATGACCGCCTCCGGCCCGCCCCCAGACGCCTGCAGGGCAGTGCGGCTGTCGCCACCCTCCAGATGCCCCGGCGTGGTCAGAAAGTCGAGCTTTTCCACAAAGGTGCGCCGCGTGAGCCGGGCGATGATCAGGATCCGCTTCGCCAGCAATGCGATCTCGCAGGCGCCGCCGCTGCCGGGCAGCCGCACCCTGGGGGAGGTATAGTCGCCGATAACGGTGCTGTTGAGGTTGCCAAAGCGGTCGATCTGCGCTGCGCCCAGAAAACCCACGTCGATCAGGCCCCGTTGCAGATAGTACTGGAAGAGCTGCCCCATCGACATGGTGGCGAGCGCACCGGTCACGAGTGTGGGGTCGCCCACTGAGAGGGGAAGCCGCGCGGGTCGCGCACCGTAGACGCCGGCTTCGTAGACCAGTTCCAGATCCGGCGCGATGGTGCGCTGCGCCAGGTTGCACGCCACGTTAGGCAACCCCACGCCGACAAAGACAACTTTGGCCCCGGCCAACATACGGGCAGCGGCGACGATCATGAGTTCAGTGGCAGAATACAGTTCTGGTTTCATGATGCTACCGGTACACGCCATAATTGACTTCACCGCTCCACGCCTCGCCGGGATCAAGCCTGGCCCAGGTGGCTTCCCCAAGCTTGGCTACATACTCGGCCCGGTCGGCCACACCGTAGACCCATTCATCCAGCCAATGGATTGTCTCCTCATGGCTCTGCGAAAGGCGGTCCCAGGCAAGATAGAAATCTCCATCGCGGTCGTAGTAACCCTGCACATAGGCTGGATGTGCGCCATGCGGCTCATGCACCACAGCATCGACGATCAACGAGGGGATCACCGTCCGGTTGGGGTCGCGGCGGATGACTGTCTCGTCCACAATTTCCTCGGCCACGACGATCACTCGCCGGGCGGCGAAGGCGGCCTCGGCCTGCATGCCCAACAGGCCCCAGATTTGGGCATTGCCGTTAGCATCCGCCCGCTGTACGTGGACGATGGTCACATCAGGGTGGATGGGTGGCACGACGTAGATCGGGCCGCTTCCGTAGGGATCATCCACCTGGCGAATGAGCGGGTTGGCCGCCGGCAGGTCCGAGCCGGTGAAGGAGCGCAGCGGGTAGAAGGGCAGATTGGCCGCCCCGGCCAGATAACGGGCTACCAACCCAAAGTGGGTATACTCCTCCAACTCCAGCGGTTGCGGAATGCCTTGCTCTACGGCCCGCCGGATGGGATAGAGCGACCCAACGCCCGGGTTGCCCAAGTAGGAGAAGATCAGCTTGCGCACACAGCCCGCCGCCACCATCTGGTCGTAGACCAGGTCGGGCGTCATCCGGCAGACGGTAAGGTCGCGCCGGCCCTGGCGAATGATTTCGTGGGCGGCGGCAAAGCAGATCAGGTGCGTGAACCCTTCAATGGCAATGGTATCGCCGTCATGCACCAGTGTGGCGACGGCATCGTGCATCGTGGTGAGTTTGGACATGGTAGACACTATACTCTTCACGAGGTTGCGTAGACAGATGGGCAGGTAGACAGGTAGACGCCACCTGTCTACCTGTTGTTCCCACCCACACGCACGATACAGCGGAAACCCACATGGCTGGTGCTGGTGTCGATCGCGTGCGGCATACGAGCGGCGGGCCGGTAGCGCCGGCAGTAGTTGGGCGCACAGAGGTGAGACCCGCCCTTGAGCACGACCCGCGGGATGCGCACCGACGGTTGTTGAGGATCGTAGCTCTTCTCCCGGTCGCCCCCGCGGGGGTTATGAGGCGTACAACAAACGTGAGCAACCGCGGGATGGTCCTGATACCAGTCACTGGTGTATTCCCACACGTTGCCGACCATATCGTACAACCCATAGCCGTTGGCTGGGAAGACGTCGACGGGTGACGTACCCTCAAAGCCGTCACTCAACAGGTTGCGGTACGGGAAGTCGCCCTGCCAGGTGTTGGCCATGTGCTTGCCATTGGGCATAAACTCGTTGCCCCAGGCGTATTCAGCGCCATCCAATCCGCCGCGGGCGGCGAATTCCCACTCGGCTTCAGTGGGGAGTTCTTTGCCGGCCCAGTGGGCGTAGGCCTGCACATCTTCCCAGGCGACATGCACGACCGGGTGCTTGTCACGCCCCTGGAGCGAGCTGTGAGGCCCCTGCGGGTGGCGCCAATCTGCACCGGGGATCAGATGCCACCAATTGTAGTGGTTGTTCATATCCACCGAGTGGCGCGGTTTTTTGAAAACCGAGGAAGCGGGCACAAGCAGCTCGGGTTTAGCACCGGGATAGTCGGCAGCATTTGGGACGCGTTCGGCCACGGTTACGTACCCGGTCTCTTCGACGAAGCGGCGGAATTGGGCATTGGTCACCGGTGTCTGATCCATCCAGAAACCATCCACCCGCACCGAATGCACAGGCGCCTCTTCTGGATAGTAGTCGTTTGACCCCATAAGAAACGTTCCGCCGGGGATCCAGAGCATATTGTCAAAGGGTGGTTGGCTGGTCTGTAGCATCTCTGGCGCCACCTGGTAGCCTTTGCTCATACACATTTCTCTGCAATTTGACATTGAGGGCAAGCATCCACACCGGCAAGCTTACCATACTCACCCGCAATCACCAATCCAGGGCTTTTACATGGGTGCCTCCCGCTTGCTCTCGACTTGTTTTCAATGGACGCGGCCCCAAACGCGCGCGCCAACGCCCTGCCAACGTGACCTGATTAGCCTAAAACCAGGTACGCTGCCGTCTACAGGATTCGCTCGAAGAATGGAATGCAGTCGCACCAAGTAACCAAAGGATCACGGAAGGGACAAAAGCATGGGAGAAGCAACACTCAATCGTTTGCGGAAGCAACCAAAGCCGACTGGAAGTTTACAGAAAACAGAAGAAAGCGGAGAAAACAAGATGAAGATGCAAAATCAATTTCAAGTTTTGTATCCCGTATGGCGTGTATTGGCCACACTGGTGATGGCGGTATTGCTCGCAACTCCCGCCTACGCCCAGCAAGATGATAAGGTTCTCGTCATCGATGAGGTGCTTACCGAAGAGAGCGATTCCGGTCGCATCGCAGCACAGGAGATTGTGCTGGATGAGGCGGCCAATCGCTACGTCTTCGGGCGCTTCACCGGCAATGTGACATTTGGCGAAGGCCGCAACGCCCAGACGCGCAATGGCACGGATAGCGACCTCTTCGTGGCCAAGTACGATGCCGATGGCAATCTGCAGTGGGTGCAGGAATTTGAGACCTCAGTCGCCGGTGCGCTGCCCAGCGCTGAGGCTGTGGCCATCGACTTTGAAAAAGGCTTCAGCCACCTCTATGTGGCCGGCTCCTTCCGCGGACGGCTGGATGTGGGTAGCACGAGCCTATTCTCCGGCAGCGAAGCCGATGGTTTCGTGGCTCAGCTCAACCCGCAGACGGGCGCCGTCCAGTGGGTCAACCAGATCATCGGGACCCAGCCGGTGATTGTGCGCGACCTCAGCGCCAACAGCGGTAACGTCGTGGTTACCGGACGCTTTACCGGGATTGGCGAATTCCCCGGCCAGTTCCAGACCGGGAAGACGCTACTCTCGCTCACGCCGGGTGGTGAAGATATGTTCGCTGTGCTGTACAGCCCGGTAGGAGAAACCGTTTTTGCCGTACAGGCGGGCGGCAACGGTGCGGAGGGCAACGGCATCTATATGGACAAGGGCGGCGCCTTTACCGTGGTTGGCGATTTTTCTGGCACGGTTCGCTTTCCGGATACCTTCAACCCCGTACAGTTGACCAGCCAGGGCGGACGCGACGCATTCGTGGCGCGCTACAACCGCAACGCGCAGTTGCGCTTTGTGACGCAGATTGCCGGGCCAGACACGAACACTGCCGCGCATGTTGTCCAAAAGCGGATCGATCTCTACGTAGCGGTCAGCTCCTCGGGCCAGGCGACCTTCGGTTCGACAACACTCACCAGCCGCGGAGAGAACGACACCTTTGTTGTGCGGATCAGCACGCTGGATGGGTCGGTGCAGCGTGTCATCCAAATCGGCAGCAATAGTACCGACTTTCTACGCGGTCTGGACGCGGACAGCGAAGACCTGCAAGGGGGCCATGTCTTTGTTTCGGGCCGCTTCTTTGGCCCACAGTTGACCATCGGCGAAGGGGCGGGCGCCATCGTTCTGGATAAGGTTGGCTCCGTCCTCGACAACGCCTACTTGGCCGGCATCCGTGTCGATGGGGGCGTCTTTACCCCGTCGTTTGGGCAGGTCGTGCAGGGGAAGTTCAACAGCAACCGCATAACCGTGGATGATGATAGCACCAACGTCTATCTCGCCGGCGGCTATGAGAGCGCTGTTACCTTTGGCGAGGGCAATCGCACGATCGCGCTCCCCGCACCGACCGGAAGCGAGGCCATGGCGGTGGCTCATTACGCGCCCGATAGTGGGGATGGCGGCGGCAACGATGACCTGACGGTCTTCTACATCAGCTCAACCAGCGGGGGCACGGTCGATGGCATCAAATTCAGCGACGAAGACATACTGGCGTTCAGCACCTTGCGCCAGCAATGGACCTTGCTCATCGATGGTTCGGATATCGGGCTGGGCTCGACCGACATCAACGCCTTCCACTGGCGGCCCGATGGCACCATGCTCTTGAGTGTCAACAGCCCCGTGTCGTTGCCCGGCTTGGGTACGGTCGACGACTCAGATATTGTGCGCTTTATCCCGCAGACCCTGGGGGCGAACACAACCGGTACCTTTGAGCTCTTCCTGCGCGGCGCCGATGTGGGGCTGACGACCAATGACGAGGACATCGACGCCATTGCCATCGACCCCAGTGGCCGGCTGGTGATCAGCACGCTAGGAAATGCCAGTGTGCCCGGCGCCAATGGTAATCTGTCGGCCAGCGACGAGGACCTGCTGGTGCTCAACGGCGATGTGTGGGAACTGCTCTTTGACGGCTCGGATGTGGGTTTGACCGACAACTCAGAAGATATTGTCGATGCCTGGGTGGATGCGCAGGGGTTTACGCTGGCTACGTTGGGTGCGTTTGCCATGGACGGGCTTAGCGGCGCTGCCGGCGACCTCTTCCGCTGCCAGCCTACCAGCACGGGCGATAACACCCAGGTCGGCGCGTGTGCGATCGTCTTCTCCAGCGCGGCCAACGGATTGGCAGGCGAAGAAATCGACGCCTTCTCCATCGGGCGCAGCGGCGTCATGGGCTCCGAGTTTAGCGATGATGAAGGGCTCGCAGAAGCGCCCGATAGCGA
>QEUW01000151.1 GCA_003577005.1 Chloroflexota bacterium
TTGGGGCAGAGCATTATCTTTGACTTTTTCCCTCAGATCGAGAGCGGCTATTTCCACGATATTACCCGCACCTGGAGCCTGGGCTATGCGACCGACGAAGTGCAAGAAGCGTGGGATCAGTGTAAAGAAGTGTTTGACCGGGTTCTGGCCGATCTAGCCGTGGGACAGCCCTGCCGCGACCATCAAGTGCTGGCCTGCGACTATTTCGAGGCCAAAGGTCACAAGACGGTACGCAACCACCCCGGCACCCACGAGGGCTTTGTCCACAGTTTGGGCCACGGCATCGGCCTCGACATCCACGAAGAACCCCGCTTGAGCCATGCCGCAGGCAATAATACCGTCCTCAAACCCGGCCACGTGGTCAGTGTCGAGCCAGGGCTCTATTATCCGGAACGCGGCTTTGGCGTGCGCGTCGAGGATTCCGTCGCCTTTACCGAGGCCGGGGAGTTAGTGAACCTGAGCGACTATCCGTATGACCTGGTGATACCGATGCGGGGATAGGTACAGGTTGAGAAGTTGTTTGAAACGAGGAATTGCCGCCTTGGTGCGTTGCACGCAAAGCGTGCGATGCACCTATGTCACAGCCGGGAAGCGTATGAGGGGAAGATGACCGTCTTGGTGCGTTGCACGCAAAGCGTGCGATGCACCTGGGAGGTTGGCTTCGTTGAAAGGCGCCACACACCCTGCAGGTGCATCGCACCGGCTGTTACCCCACTGTTCAAACAAGTTCTGAGAGAATTCGAGCATCTATCCTGAACCAATGTTCATGTGCCTACAGGCGCAGATAACGAAAAAATAGAATACCGATTTTGCTTTTTTATGGTAGCACCGCAGAATAGCGTGGACGGGGCAACAGAGTACGTCGCACCTCACGGTTTCTTGCGGTGCTACCCTTTTTATCCTCGCTATCTGTGAAATCTGTGTTCGATTTTTACGTCAGAATCGCCGTCCGTTCAACCATCCTAGAATCTTCCCCACTCTCCTCACTCTCTCAGATAGCCCAATGCTGCCTCCAACACAGGGTCGCCCTCGCTGAAAAGCGTTGTTTCGTCGACGGGGACCTTGACTGTCGGTGCGACGCCTTTGCCCTCGATGTGAATTTCGCCGTTCGTATCCACGGCGCGCCCGATGGTATAGCGGACAAACTGGCCGCCCGGCATCTTGAACTCGGCCACGCTGCCGCCCAACCCGGCAGTGGGATATTGCCCCACAATGGCCGCCCGGTCCTGGATGCTCATGTCATAAGCAAAGAACTCGCACGCGCTCTTGCAGCTTGGCCCCACGAGGACGGCCACTTTGCCGTGGTAGCGCAGGTCCGGAGGGGGGAGATAGAAACGATCTTCAGTGCGCGGGTCAAAAAAGAAATCACCCAGCTTTTCGTTATAATAGCCGGTGTTGCCCAAACGCAGCGGCTCGTTGAAAAAGTAGGCGGCCATCTGGTCGGCCAGAAAGCCTTTGCCACCGCTGTTCTGGCGCATGTCGATGATCAGACCCGGCGCCTGCATTCCCTTGAGCACCTGGATCATCCGCTCCCACAACTGGACTGTCAGCAGGTCGTTGTCGGCGAAGCTGTAGATGCGGACATACCCGTAGCCGTTGTCCAGCAATTTGAACTCGACCGGCAGTTCGGCGCCGGTGCGCCCCGACTCGAACGACGAAAAATTGAAGCTCTCACGCTCGCCTGTTGTCACCAGCGTAGCTGTGGCCTCTACAGTTGCGCCTGGGTTCTTGTAGCGTATGTCAAAGCGCTCGCCAACTGGTGCGCGCAGCACATAGCGCAACTGTTGTAGACGCTTGAAGTGTTCCGTGCTAAACGGTCCTGACCAGGCAAAGGTAGCGTCCACCGCCTCACGCACCGGCAACTGGTTGATCGCCAGGATCTCCGCCCGCAGTTGGATGCCGACACGCTCTGCCGGGCCGCCTGGCGTCAGGTAGTTGACGAGGATGCGGCCATCATCCAGCTCCTGGATCACCATCCCCACGCCGCCGGCCGTAGCCGTCTGAAAATCCTGCGCCACAAAAGGCCCGCTGACATGGCCATCGGGGATGGCAAAAGTAAAGTCGCGCAACGCACGCAGGTAGCTACGCACATCCTGTTGGGCTTCTGCTTCCACAAAGCGCGAGCGGAAGTCGGCGCTGAGCTGGTCCCAGTCCAGCCCTTTGGCTTCGGTAAAGGCATACTCCTTGCGCATCAGTTCGATCATAGCGTCGAAGGCCGCCGCGTAACCGAGCGACGAGAAGTCTTTGAGCGCCGCCCCATCTGGCTCGATGAGGTCGATGACCGGATAGCGGCTGCGGTCAAAAGTAAAGGGCCTTGTGTCCATATCGACCACAGTGTAACCGGCCGGCACTGTAACGATCGGGTCATCCTCTGTAAAAAGGAGCCCGTCGGGGCCAAAGTCGTTGGGAAAGCCTTGCCGGCCGTCTGGTGCGTAGACCAGAAACTTGCCGCCGATGATCTCGCGCCGGGTATCGGCATCATCGCTGGCACGTGTTGAGGCGTACGCCGTTGACCAGCCGCCGCCAAAAAGGTCGCGCTCTTCCAGGAAAGGGTCGCCAAAGATGTTGGTCCAGTAGGCGACCGCAAAGACCATAACGCCGGTGCTGTCGTTGCCGTCATTGTCTACATCGCGTAAGGTGCCTTGCGGTTCGATCGGCAATGCCAGCGTATACGAAAAGGGCGATACAGAAAAGTCGGAGGTGATCTGCCCCAGCGTCTGTGATTCTTTGGGGAAGAGAAAGGCCTCGTTGCGGTCAACAAAGCCGGCCTGGTCTTCCAAAATCACCATGGGGGCGGCTACACCCACAGTGAAAAAGGGGTCTGTGTAGGTCACCTGCCCGCGCAGCACCAGTGTTCCGCCTTCGTCGTTGACCAATTGGGCTGCCGCAAAGCGCATGCGCGGCTGTGCAACCGTCGGCGGGCTGGCCATAAAAATCAGGAGCAACACGAGAAGGGTGAGGGGTAGATAGTTTGTCTTTTTCATCATCCTTTTTACTTTGTCATCCAATTGCGCTTGCGTACCGTGACCTGGCTTGATTATAACATCTGGGTCGCCATCGCGACAGCCTGGGGCAAGCGTGCGCCCATCATGCTAGGTTGACCTGAAAGGCAGATGAAATATACGTGAGACGATGATTGGGTGCAGGGCAAGATAGCATCATGCTCACCTCACGCAAGCCCGAAGCTCAGAAGCTGTTGAAAAGGGAAATTGCCGTCTTGGTGCGTTGCACGCAGCGCGTGCGATGCACCTGGGCTGGGAGACAGGCTTTGTGAAAGGCGCCACACACCCTGCGGGTGCATCGCACCGGGTGTCAGTCTACCTGTCAAATAGGTTCTCAGATAAATGGACGCAGCGCAAGACGCCATCTTGCTCTCCATATCTTACCCATGTACAATGGAGGACGATGGATACCAATTGTCTCGACTTCGACCTTGCCGTAGAAACGACAGAAGATGGCGATCTGGTGCGCGTGCTTGCCTCCCCGGCGGGCGAAGCGGTGGCGGCGTTCGAGATGCCCTACACCGCCCGTGAACAGGAGCACTTCTGGCGGCTGATGGCGGCGGGCGATACGGGGGTGCGCGGGACGGAATGGCAACAGGCACCTCGCCAGTTGGGCGAGCGCCTGTTTCATGCGCTCTTTACCAGTCACATCCAACTCTGTTGGGAGGAGAGCGCTCGTCTGGCCTACCAGCAACGAGCGCGCCTGCGGATGCGCCTCCACCTCCACGGAGCGCCACACGCGGTTGACCTGCCGTGGGAGTATCTGTACGACCCGCGACGGCAAGAATTTCTCGCATTAGCGAGCCACGCCCCTCTGGTTCGCTTTGTCGATCTCAAGCAGCAGATTGTGCCGCTAACGGTAGCACCGCCGTTGCGGATGCTCGTCGTTATCGCCAATCCAGGTGGCCAGCCACTCTATGATGAAGACGCAACCTGGTACGCGTTTGTCGATAAGCTTGACCATCTGGCTCGTGGCGAAAAATTGGTGCTGGAGCGGCTCATGCGCCCAACCGTGCATGAACTGCAACGGCGTCTACGCCGAAACCAGTACCAACTGCTCCACTTTATCGGCCACGGCACCTATGATGGCCTGGCGCAGGATTTTCTGCTTCTCTTCGAGGATGAGATGGGGCGCACCCGGCCAGTAAACAGCCATCATCTGGGCGCCTTGCTGCACGACCACTTCCCGCTGCGTCTGGTCACTGTGCAGGCATGCGCCACAGCCAAGCCGCAACGCCAGAATCCTTACATCGGCGTGGCTTACCAGTTGATGCGCCGGGGGGTACCAGCCGCTGTAGCCATACACCAGCCCTTGGATGAGACCACGGCGCTCACGTTTGCTGATTCACTCTATCGATCTGTCGCCGTTCTTGCACCGGTGGACCTGGCTGTCACCGAGGCGCGCCGCACTGTGTGGGATGCCGGCCAGAATCCAGCCTGGGGGGCTATGGCGCTTTATCTCCGCGTGCATGAGAGCCGGCTTTTCAAACCAGAGCCCGAAAAGGGGACACGGCAGCGGCCAAGACCGCCGGCGCTACGTCGCCAATTTTGACCAATTGAACAACTATTTATGCCCTTGACACTGACAAGCTTGAAAAGCGAAAACAGATTTTGAAGATTTTCCCTGATTCTTGGCTTTCTGTCCCTGTCATTAGAACAATCTCTGTTCTGTTTTCGTATCAGGTCGATGGAAACGCCGCTTTGTGTCGCGACCTGCCTTCCTGCTACGGCTTACTGCCATCTTTTTTAGGAGCTTTGCCATGACTCACGCCGACATTGGTCTGATTGGCCTTGCAGTTATGGGCCAGAACCTGGTCCTCAACCTGGAGCGCAACGGCTTCACTGTGGCGGTCTACAACCGAACCACCGCCACCATGGAGGAGTTTGTCGCCGCACACCCCGGCAAACGGCTGGTCCCCGCGGTGACGCTCGAAGAGTTTGTCGCCAGCTTGGAACGGCCACGGCGCATCTTGATCATGGTGAAAGCCGGCAGCGCCGTCGATGCCGTGATCGACAGCCTGATCCCCTTATTGGAGCCAGGCGACCTGATCATGGATGGCGGCAACAGCCACTTCCGTGATACCGAGCGCCGCACCAAAGCCGTCGAAGCGCAAGGGCTACGCTTTATGGGGGTGGGGGTCAGCGGTGGTGAAGAAGGCGCGCTCTGGGGGCCAAGCATCATGCCTGGCGGCTCACCCGAAACGTGGGAGAGTGTCCGCCCCCTCTTTGAGGCCATTGCCGCCAAAGCGCCAGAAGATGGCAAACCCTGTGTGGTTTATCTGGGGCCGCGCGGCGCTGGTCACTATGTCAAAATGGTGCATAACGGCATCGAATACGGCGATATGCAGCTCATCGCCGAGTCGTACGATATCCTTCAGAAAGCGTTGGGTCTCAAAGCGGCTGAACTGGCCGATATCTTTGATGAATGGAACCGGGGTGAACTGGACAGTTTTCTCATCGAGATCACGGCCAAGATCTTCCGGCGGATCGACGAAGAGACGGGCAAACCGCTGGTCGATCTGGTGCTTGACAAGGCGGCCCAAAAGGGCACCGGCAAGTGGACCACGCAAGATTCGCTCGACATCGGCGCACCCATCCCCACGATCAACAGTGCGGTTGAAGCGCGCATCCTTTCGGCGCTCAAAGAGGAGCGCGTGGCAGCCGCTCGGGTACTGCCAGCCGGCGCACAGCACGGCTATTCGGGCGACCGCGCCGGGCTGATCAACGATGTGCGCGCTGCGCTCTATGCCAGCAAGATCAGCGCCTACGCCCAGGGGATGGCCATGTTGCGCATTGCCAGCGACGAGTATGGTTATGATCTCAAGCTGGGTGAGGTGGCGGCCATCTGGCGGGCCGGCTGTATTATTCGCGCCCGCTTCCTCAACCGCATCACCGCAGCCTATGTCCGCAACCCCGGGCTGGCGAACCTGCTGCTCGATACAGACCTGGGCAGCGCCGTCGCCGAACGGCTGCCAGCCTGGCGCCGCGTTCTGCAACTGGCCGTGGGGCTGGGTATTCCGGTGCCCGCCTTTAGCGCCAGCCTGGCCTACTACGACAGCTACCGCAACGCACGGCTCCCGGCCAATCTCATTCAGGCCCAGCGCGACTTCTTTGGCGCCCATACCTACGAACGGGTCGATAAAGAGGGAATCTTCCATTCAAGTTGGGAGTAATCGGGTAAACTGATGGCAATCGGTATTGTTGCGAAGAGTGGGAAGTTTATCCGGTTTCCCGATGAACGTTGGAACCATATCTGTGAACTAATACGGGCAACGCCAGAAAAATATATGTGGCTCTCGTATGATGCCGAGGCCGATGTGCTCTATATCAATTTTCGCAAGCCGAGCACTGCGACAGACAGTGAACTTACCGATGACGATGTGATCATCCGTTACGATGGTGATGAAGTTGTAGGCTACACAGTCTTGCATGCCAGTCAAAGACAGATGGCATCATGAACCGTTGGCATTTGACCTTTCTCGCAATTCTAATCGTTGGCGGCGCGTGGGTGTGGGTGAGCCGTGTGCCCGAGATGGCACAAGCGGCTGACCGCGGTCCGCAGCCCGCTGTCGGCTACCCGGCGCCAGACTTTACGCTGACCACACTGGATGGGCAGACGGTCACGCTGGCGGAGCTGCGCGGCACGCCGGTCGTGCTCAACTTTTGGGCCACCTGGTGCGACCCCTGCCGCCGCGAAATGCCTGCGCTCCAGGCCACTGCCGAGCAATTTGCCGGCCACGCGCTCATCCTTGGCATCGACCAGGGCGAATCAGAGCAGGTCGTTGCGCCCTTTGTTGAGCAGTATGGCGTCACCTTCCCGATCCTGATGGACCAAGACTTCGCCGTCGGCAACCTGTACAACATCCGCGGCATGCCTACCACCTTTTTCATCGACGCCGACGGAGTGATCCGCCACTTGTGGGCGGGAGAAATGAACCGGATCACACTGGCCGAGGGGATTGCGCAGATCCGATAGCGCAATGCGTAATGCGTGTCCTGTACAGTTTGCACATTGCGTACTACGCATTACGCACCACGTATCATGTACCACGGCGACTACTTTCTTCAGAGTGGCCCAAAAAGCTGAGCAACACCCACACGAGCATGAGATCGGGCAGGGCGAAGCTGGCGTCGATCAGCCCGTGCGCCAACACGGCGGCCAACGCCGCCAGCAGCCCCAGGCTGAGCACGGGGTGCGATCCCAGGCGAACCTCGTGCCACAGCCGCCATGCCATGAAGCCAAACCAGAGCAACGCCAGCGCCAGCCCTGGCAGCCCTAGCCGCGTCCACCAGTCTAGCAGCCAGTTGTGCGGGTGGTTCAGGTTTGGCTCCTGCCACGCCGCCGGCAGAAGATAGCCGGTGCGGTAGGTGTAGAGAAAATTGTCCGGCCCGACCCCCAACAACGGGTGGTCGAGCGCCATCTGCCAGGCGCTGCGCCAGAGGTTGAGCCGCAAAAAGCCCGTGCCCTGGCTAAAGTCGAGCAGCCGTTGGAAGCGTTCTGTGGTGAGAAAAGGCGTCATCGCCAGCGCTGCCAACGCACCCACACCGGCCACCACCCACAAGAGCCACCGCGAGCGCCCCTGCCGTTTTAGGATCACCCAGCCACCCAACCAGAGGACCGCCAACAGGGCGGGTAACCCCAGCAGCAGCGAGCCTTTGCTAAAGGTGAGCAGCAAGGCTCCCCCTTGAATCAGGGACGCTGCGCCCCAAAAGATCCGCTGGCGCCAGGCCGGGCCCAAGAGCGCCAGCGCCAGCGCCACGGCCAGTGTCCGATCGAGATAGAGCGCCAGGTTGTTGGGAGAGCCATAGAAGGCCCGCACCCGCCACACCCCCTCCGCCGTGATCAGATTGGCGCCAGCGGCGTATTGCCAGAGCGCCACACCGGCCACAATCGTGGCGCCGGCCAGCCAGGCGCTCACCAACAGCCCGACATCATCAGCTATTGACCACAGGCTAGCCGTGGAAGCCCCCTTGATGTTGGTGGCCCGCACGGTTGTCGCCAGAATCAGCGCAAAGAGTCCACTAGCCAGGAAAACCACACGCCACTCGCGCAACGCAACCCCAATATGTTCCGCCGCAAACACAGCGATCAACGCCCAACTGACGATACCAGCCAAGATCAAATTGGCTGGTTGCCAGGCGATCCGCCCGCCGATGGCAGGGCTAGCTGTCTCGGCCCCCGGGAGCCAATAAGGTAGACCGACTTGGGGGTCGCGTTGTTGCATCCTGTCGTAAATCGCCAACCCCAGCCCGCCAAGGACGCCAATGTCGATCAGCCCAAACGAGCGCCATGGCAACAGCGGCAGGTTGTATTGAAAATAGAAGGGCAATGCAAGGAGCAATGCCGCGCTCCAGAGCGCCGGACGCATCAGAGACGCCAGCCCCAGCAGCATCACACCCCCGGCCGCCGGCAGCCACCGATGCGAGACAACACCAAATCCGGCCAGAAGTAGACCCAACACAGCAATGGCTAGCGACGCCCACAGCCAGACCGCCTCCACGTCTCTGGTGTGCGCTCTGCCTGGACCTATTTCCCGTTGAGCACGGGATGAGGGCCGGTGCAGCCAGGATGCAAGCACCAGCCAGAACGCCACAACCAGGAGCGCAACACCAATCCACGGCTCAAACCGAAAGGTAGAAGCTGTCACCGTGGCTACACCGCGCACCGGCGTCTGGCCCCAACTGCGCCAGACTTCTATGACGGCTTCCTGTTCGCCGCCAGCTACATTGTGGTGGACATGGACCCAACGCGGCGCTGGGCCGTCCGCCGTCTGCGCTTCTGGGGCATAAAAGGTGCGGTAGCCAGCGCGCTCACCCCGGCTGTTGGTGTTGCCAGGGATCACCGGGAGGCGATTGGCCGGCGCGCCGGCCACTGTAATGTACAGATAGCCCCAATAGTCGCCTTCAGCCAGCAGCAACCAGAGGTCGCGGCCAACAAAGCGAAAGGTGAACGAACCGGAGGGCTCCTGCCACGGGTTCGCCGGCTCCGGCGGATCCGCCCCGCGGCCACCGACTTGCCAGCCGGTGCTGTAGTGAAACGCCGCGCTCTCCATGCTGGCGACGACTTCTGAGGGCAACACTGCCCCGGCAGTGGTGGTGGGGGATGGAAAGGGCGCCGGCTGTGTCAGGTTTGCCAGCCATAGCCAAAGGATGCCCAACAGACCGCAACTGGCGGCTAATACGCGCCAGCTACTTGCAGCCACAACCAGAACTCCGGTGATACGATGCATGGCGATATCGTATCACCGGAGCGTATTGTACGACAATTCTTCGGCGCAAAGTGGGCAGGATGCCACTTTACCCTATCTTCAGCCGGGCAATGGAGGGATGGTGCCGCCCTCTACCGGCGTCTGGGTAGGGGTGGCGGTAGGTGTGGGCAACTCTGTCTCTGTGGGTGTGGGCGGCGCCGTAGGTGGAATGGGAGTTGGATTGATCGCGGTCGTGGTTGGCGTCGGCGATGGCGTTTCTGCCACGGGCGGTGGGAGCGGCGAAGGCGTTTCTTCTACCGGTGACGGGGAGGGCGATGGCGCTTCCACTGATGTCGCCGGCGGTTCTTCGGTCTCGACCAATTCGCTTGTTTCGGTGGCTTCTGGTGTGGGGCTGCTGGTGGGCGTGGGTGCGCTTGGCCGATCAAACGGCGAAGCAGCAGTGAACCAACTGTTGCGCGCCAGCAACGGCAAGTGGATATTCGGGGCGACAAGAACAACTGTCGCACCATAGAGATGGAGCGGTGTATCTGCTGTCACTGTACGGGTTGCCGCTACCTGGACAACAAAATTGTTCGAGTAGCGATAGGCGTGTCCAAGTGTAGGTGTGCGACTCCGGTCGGATGTTCTATCACCCCAATCCCAGAGATATTCGTAATCTTCGTACTTTGCGTTTGGCAGAGGCGGACTGAAAATTGCCGTCAGTGTAACAGGTTGGCCGACGGAGGCCATCAAATCGCTACTGAAATTATGCGTGATGAGAAGGGTGGACAAGGGGCTCCCATTCCCAATGTATGCAATCTGCGAATGGGTCGCTGCACCGCCATCGTTGCGCGCAATGACGTGAATGCCGTAGACGCCTGCGCTTGCATATTGGTGAGAAGCGACCGGTACTGACGTTATATCGGGGGGCGTACCATCCCCCCAGCGCCAGGTAAACGCGGTGATCAAGTCTTCTCGTTCCACCGATACATTTGCGGTGAGCAGTGTGTTTACCGGCTTGGGGCCATTGTTAGACCCACTGATCACACGGGGTGGCGGGGGCACAACCATCAGGGTCCGAGTCCGTCGCAACGTGTTGCGGCTGTTGGAGGCCACCACCGTAACCTCATAGAATCCGAGTCGCTGGAAGCTGTGTTGCGGTCGCTCACTGAACTCATGGCCACCGTCCCCAAAGAACCATTCAAAAGAAACCCGAGTGCCGCGATCCTTCTTTACCTCAAACTGTAAGGGGACGCCTAGACGAGGCGTTCCGACCCAGGTAAAATCCAGACCGGCAATCGTCTCGTCGAGGACAACAATGTCCGTGGTGCAAGTGTTAGATTGGTTGAACATTGGGTTGCGTGCGGTGACGGTCGCCCGGTAGTGGCCCGGCGCCGGGTAGCGATGGGTCACCACTGCACCGTCTAACCGGGGGCTGCCAGGGTAGCCCAGCGTCCATGAATAGGAGACTGGTCTACCCCTGGCAACCGAGGCTATCAATTGCACGGGATTGTTGGCCTCCACCGGGCCGGTATCGTCGCATTCGAGCCCTTCGATACCGACTGGCAGGATACTATCTTCACTTACGAAGATATCTACTGAAGCTTCAAGCCGTTCATCGTTGCGCACTGCAATAACGCCAACCCGAAAATTGCCAGCATTTTGAAAGATATGGGGTGTGACCCGTCCCTGGGCAGTGGAACCATCGCCAAATGCCCATGTGTAGGTGTAGGTATCTTGATCGATTGTGACTGTAGCTGTGAAGACTGCCGGGATACCTGCGGTAATCGACCCGCTGGTCTCGATTGTCAACACAGGTTGTTCTTGCTGGAGTTGTGCCGCGCCAGCGACCGGATCATCCCCAGGGTCGTCTGGTTGGGCAAATGCGGAAGGTTCGCCAAAAATGAGGGTAAGCCAGAAAGCAACAGCAAGCGCTACAGCAATGAGTACAGGGAAGCGGGGGGTCATAGCTTTCTCCGGAACTTGAATAGAGCAACAATGGCGCGGCAGTGCTCAAGTCCTGGTTTGGACGGTAGCACGTCCATACCCGGTAACGAACGTATATCGCTGTCTGTGTTGTCTTTGCCTGTTTCGCAGACCACGGTGCCGGCAAAAACGACCGGTGCGGAAGCAGACGGACAAAAGTGCGCACCTACGATGCGCAACGGAACTCAGTATGGCTAAAGTGCGAGAAAGAGACGCGTGGTGGGCGCTGAACCAGCCACGTCGCCGGGTGGGTGAACTGCGGTATCCTGTCTCTATTACCTCACCGATCAACCTTTACGACAGGATACTCGCGATTCTATCGACACAGCAAGAGGATACTACAACTGTGTGGCAAAGTCAATAGACGTATTTTATTGTCTTCAGGGGATTTTAATGCCTGACGGTTGTTTTAGAAACTGTTTGAAAAGTCTCACCACGAAGCCTCGATGACCCGAAGGGGGCACGAAGAACAGCGGTTTACCTCTGATATTCTTTGTGTCTCTTCGTGTCCCTTGTCCCGTCGCCACCTGCCTGCGGCAAGGTGGCGACGGGGAAACCGGCGCCTTTGTGGTAGCTTTTCAAACAGCTTCTTAGGCAATCTAAAATTGACTATCAGCCATTGTGTGAGCAGAGATAGCACGCCAGCGGGTTGGATCGCCGACGGTTTTGTACATCCCCGGCTCTCTGCTATGATTGACATGTTTACGATGTAGCATGACCAGTCAAACTCTGGCGCACAGAAAAGTTGGGGGATGCGATGAAGCAGTTTGACCTGACAGGCCGCGCCGCCCTGGTGACCGGCGCCGGACGTGGGATCGGCAAGGCCATGGCCCTCGCACTGGCCGATGCTGGCGCCGATGTCGCAATTCTCTACAACACAAACTACAGCGCCACGCAGGCCGAAGTCATTGCGCGCGGCCGGCGCTTTCTGGCGCTCCAGTGTGACCTGATCAAAGCCACCCCCGACCAACTTGGCGACGCGGTGCATCAGGTGGTAGATGCCTTTGGCGGCATCGACATCCTGGTCAACAACGCCGGCATCATCCGCCGCACCCAGGCCATCGATTACTCGGCCCAAGACTGGCATGATGTGCTGCAGGTCAACCTGGACAGTATCTTTTTTCTAACCCAGGCCGCGGCGCGAGCAATGATGCAACAACCGGCGGAACAAGGGTTCCGCGGCAAGGTGATCAACGTTGGGTCAGTGCTCAGCTTCCAGGGCGGCATCTTGGTGCCGGCCTATGCAGCGGCGAAACATGCGCTGGCCGGGCTAACCCAGGCGCTTGCCAACGAGTGGGCGGCGCACGCCATCAACGTCAATGCCATTGCGCCAGGCTATATGGTCACCGACAATACCGAGGCGCTGCGCAATGACCCCGAACGCAGCCAGGCGATCCTGGCGCGTATCCCCGCCGGGCGCTGGGGCGAACCGGACGACCTGGCCGGTGTGACGGTCTTTCTGGCCTCGGCGGCGTCGAATTATGTGCATGGAACCACCATCGCCGTCGACGGCGGGTGGCTGGCGCGCTGAGTCACGGAGGAACAGCTATGGGCGAACTCACTCCGCGCGAAAGCCAGGCTATGGAAAGCATCCTCGACAACGAGGCGCTGACCAGCAATCTCGACGATGCTGCCGCCCAGGTGCTGCTGGATTGGGGAACAGCCTACGCCAGGGAGATCGCACAGCGAACCGCCGGTCTGGACGACGCGGAGGCGCTCCTGGAGGAAAAACTCCAGGCGACGCACCGCCTCATGCGGGCGGTGAACCAGCGGTTTGACCCAGCTATACTGGCTGAGTTCGAGAGCGATCCGCAGGCTCGTGCACAAGCGGATCGCCGGCTGCTCAAACACCTGTTGGAGCAGGCTGCGGTCATCGAGGGGGCGCAACTTGTCAAACCGGCGGACGAGCAATTGATCGGATTCGCACAGGATGAGCTGGCGCGAGCAGGCACGCCGCAAGCGCTGATCACAACGCTGCGCCGTTTGGTTGAACAGTACCTAGAACCACCGCCCACACCTGAAGCTGCCGCGCCCGTGAGCCAGAAAGACGAACCAGCCGAAACAGAGAAGCCGGCTGCACCCTCATCTGTACTCGCAGCAGAGGATGAAGCCAGCGTCCAAGCAGAACGGCAGCCGGTACGCTGGGGTCCTTGGGTGACACGGCTGGCGCACCGAGTTCGCACCGCCTTAGAACGATTGAAAAAATAAGCAAAATCTTTGGTAGAGAGCTTCCCATCGCCATGAGCCGCAGAAGGACCAGCAAATCACGCACCAGCACCTCACACATCGATAACCGCCGGTTGTTGATCATCGGGCTGGTCGTTTTTCTGTTGTTGATCTACTACCTGGCCACCGGGTCGGACCCACTGGGCCTCTTTGAACCTGAGGAGGGCACCCCGCAGACCGCCGTGACGCAGACTGCCCCCGCGCAGCCGACCCTCATGGTAGGGCAAGGCGGCGAATGGTGGAGCGTCTACTTTACCGAGCCGGTGGGCCGTGCGACTGGCGATGATCTCACCGGTACGGTCGGCGAAGCGTTGATCCAGCGCATCCACGATGCGCAAACCAGTATCCGCATCGTCGCTTTTGAGTTCAATCTGACGCCGATCGCCGAGGCGCTTATCGACGCTCACCAGCGCGGTGTCACTGTGCAGTGGGTGACCGATAATGAATACGGTCTCACTGCGGACCAACAAGAGGGCCGTGGACAATTTGCCCTGCTGCAAGAGGCAGGGATCGAAGTCCGCGCCGATACCCGCTCGGCGTTGATGCACAACAAATTCTGGATCTTCGACGAGCAGACCGTCTGGACCGGCTCGATGAATGCGACCCTCAATGACATCTTCCGCAACAACAACAACGTCCTTGTGATCGAATCCCCTGCCGTCGCCGCCATCTACGAGCGAGAATTTGCCGAGAAATGGGAAGGCCAGTTTGGTCCCACCTCACCCTCGACCGCCGACCGCCAGGCAACCACGCTCGATGGCTCCTCGGTGCAGGTCTACTTTGCGCCAGAAGACCGGGTGATGGGCCAATTGATCCCGCTGGTGGACAGCGCCCAGACGAGCGTGCGCTTTATGGCCTTCTCGTTCACCCAGGCCGGATTGGGCGACGCCATGATCGAGCGCGCCCAGGCGGGGGTGGATGTACAAGGGATCTTTGAAACCCGCGGGAGCGAGACCGCGGCAAGCGAGCTGCCCCATCTCTTCTGCGCCGGCTTGCCGGTGCGCCAGGATGGTAACCCTGGCACCTTTCATCATAAAGTGATCGTCATCGACGACGCCATTGTGGTGACCGGTTCGCTCAACTTCTCAGAGAACGCCGACCGGAGCAATGACGAAAATGTACTCGTGGTGAGCAATCAGGATATTGCCAGGTTGTATCTGGAGGAGTTTGACCGCCGCTGGGCAGAGACGACAGCGCTTGCCGCAGATAAGTTTGACTGCTCGCAGGTCAGCCGCTGAGCGATGGTCCATCGTCTGTCGTCCATCGTCACATTCACGGCCCATCGCCCAGCAGGTGGCGCTACATCCCGTGGCTGCGCAGCGCCCGAATGATCTTTTGATCCGTGACTGGAAAGGGATAGGCGTCGAGTTCGCCCAGCGCTGCCCAGCGCCAATCTGCGCAGCCGATGGCCTGAGGTTCGCCGCTGAGATGGCAGGCATGAAAGGCGTGCAATGTCATGCGGAAGTGGGTGAAGGCGTGCTGCAGGGTCGTAAAGGCTTCGCCCACCTCGATCTCGATGCCAAGCTCCTCAGTGATCTCGCGGCGGAGACAGGCGCGCAGGTCGGTGTCGATCGCCTCCAGTTTGCCGCCAGGAAACTCCCAGAGACCGCCCAGCATCTTGTGTGCGGGCCGCTGGGCAATGAGCAAGGACGAGTGAAAAGGTTCACCCTGCCAGATGATGCCGGCCGCCACATCCACATGCGGTGTGGCTTTACGGGGCGTTGTGACTGGCCGCTGCGTCTGGGTGCCGTTGGCCGCGGCCTGGCAGAGCTCTACCAGCGGGCAGAGCAGACAGCGGGGACTTTCCGGCGTACAGATGGTGGCGCCCAATTCCATGAGCGCTTCGTTGCATACACCGGCAGCCCCGGTTGGCGCCGCCTCGACGATGTGCCGGGCCAGACGCCACAGTTCCTTGCGCGTGGCGGTTTCGTCCACTGGCTGGTCGATATCGGCCAGCCGGCTGAGCACCCGTTTGACATTGCCGTCGAGGATCGGCTCGGCCTGGTTGAAGGCCAGGCTGAGGATGGCGCCCACGGTGTACTCGCCGATGCCGGGCAGTCGCAGCAACGCAGCGCGGTGGTCCGGCATTCGGCCACCGTGTTCGGCCACAACCTGTTGCGCCGCCTGGTGTAGATTGCGCGCCCGCGCGTAGTAGCCCAATCCTTCCCAGAGCTTGAGCACGATCTGGAGATCGGCGGCGGCCAGGGCCGGGAGGGTCGGCAGGCGCGCCATCCAGCGGAGGTAGTAGTCCACCACCGTCTCCACCCGCGTCTGTTGGAGCATAATCTCGCTGACCCAGACAGTGTAAGGATCACGCTGGCCGGCCGGTGCGTTGCGCCA
>QEUW01000752.1 GCA_003577005.1 Chloroflexota bacterium
GCCGCCAAAGCCAGTTCTGTTTGATCCCGGCCGAAGCGGCACGACAGGAGGGGCTTGCCGAAGCCGACGGAAAAACGAAGCACCTTGACGCCGCACCAGCGGGCAAGCGCAAAATGCCCGGCTTCGTGCACCACGATCAGCAACCCCAAGGCCAGTGCAAACGCCCCCAGATAGAACAGAAAATTGCTCATGCGGGATGGCCGAGACCGGCAACATGAAGTCGCGCCACTTCACGTGCGACGCCATCGGCCGCCAGAACATCCTCCATGCTTGCGACCTCTTTCCAGGGGACATCAGCCAGCGTCTGGGCGATCACCCCAGGAATGCGGGTAAATCCAAGGTTCCCACCCAAAAAGGCTTCGACCGCAACCTCGTTCGCAGCGTTGAGGACTGCTGGAGCGTTCCCTCCCTCGGACAATGCCTCGTACGCCAGCCTGAGGCAGGGGAAGCGCTGAAAATCGGGGCGCTCGAAATTCAAGGTTCCGATTCGACAAAGGTCCAAAGGCTCGACGCCCGCCTCAATCCGCTCAGGAAAACCCAGCGCATAGGCGATAGGGGTACGCATGTCCGGGTTGCCGAGTTGGGCGATGACCGAGCCGTCGGCGTATTCGACCATGGAGTGGATAACGCTTTGCGGGTGGATCACCACCTCGATGCGTTCAGGGGGGGCATTGAACAGCCAATGCGCCTCGATCACCTCCAGCCCCTTGTTCATCATGGTCGCCGAATCGACCGATATTTTGCGTCCCATCACCCAGTTCGGATGAGCGCAGGCCTGGTCGGGTGTCACCTGTTCGAGACTCTCCTGAGACATCTGCCGGAACGGCCCGCCGGAGGCTGTAAGCAGTATCCGGCGCACCCCACTAACCTCTAAATTACTTGAATAATCTCTTGGAAGAGATTGATATATTGCATTATGCTCGCTATCAATTGGAAGCAAGATCGACCTATTCCGCTGCACCTCCTTCATGAAGACCGGCCCGGCCATGACCAGCGCTTCCTTATTGGCGAGTAGGATTTTCTTGCCCGCCCTAGCCGCAGCCAAGGAGGGGCGCAGGCCGGCGGCACCGACGATGGCAGCCATGACAGTGTCAGCCTCGGGCAGACTGGCAATACTTTCCAGTGCCTCTATCCCAGCCAGAACAGCTGTGCCGGAACCGGACTGGCGCAACAGTCCTTCCAAGCTGGCTGCGGCCTCATCTGACCCCACAACTGCATAACGTGGGCGGAATCGGACACACTGCTCGGCCAGCCGATCAACCTTGTTCTGGGCCGAAAGTGCTAACACCTCGTAGCGATCGGGATGACGCGAAACCACATCCAGGGTATTGACGCCGATGGAGCCGGTCGCGCCCAGCACGACAAGCTTCTGCCTGGGGGGAGTCATGGCAATTGGCCGTCCCAAAACAACACGGCAAGGCCGACCAGAGGCAAGGTGGAGGTCAGGCTGTCGATTCGATCAAGCACCCCGCCATGCCCCGGCAGGGTTGCCCCACTGTCCTTGACCCCCGCCTGTCGTTTGGCAAGTGATTCGAACAAGTCCCCAAGAATGCTGACGGCTGTTAGCACAACCAGGGACAACGCAAACAGGATCCAGGCACCTGAAGTATTCGGCATCCTGCCGGCGCCCCAGGCGACGACGGAACCGTAGATCAGCACCCCGGCAACAGCTCCAATCGCCCCTTCCCAGGTCTTTCCCGGACTGATGGCTGGCGCAAGCTTGTGGCGGCCGAAAGCTCGTCCGCAGATATAGGCAGAAATATCGGCCACCCACACGGACGCCATGGCGGCCAGCAGGAAAAGCGGAGCAAAAACACGCAGCTGCATCAGCGCCAGACAAGCCGGAATTAGAACGACACATCCAGCCAGAAGCCCGGAAACCCGAGCGGATGCCGGCCATTTGGCCTTCAACCAAAACGGAACGGCCAGCAGCCAGAATATTGCCGCCAGGATGTAAATCGACGACAGCAATCCCACCTGGCGAATGTCCCCCGTGCCGGTTTCAAACACCAACCAGCCGAGTCCTGCACACAAAGCCACCGAGGCGAAAGCGTAGCCCCGCCGGCCCGAGGCGTCCAGTTTCATCAAGCCAGCCCACTCCCAGGCGCCAACGCCAGCCACCAAGGAGGCAAACAGCAACCA
>QEUW01000152.1 GCA_003577005.1 Chloroflexota bacterium
CGCTGGTGGGCGTTGGCGCCGACCGCGCTCTTGCTCTTGGCTCTGACTGCCACCTTGATGCGCCCGACTCTCGCCCTAATTGACACGCCTGCCCAGGCGATGGAAGCGGAGGGCGTCCGTTTGCTCGGTTATCGGTGGGAGGCCCAGCCCGATGCGCTCGATCTCTATCCCTACTGGCAGGTGACAGCGCCCCCGCCAGCGGCGCTGCGTGCGCGTTGGCAGTTGCAGGAGATCAATGGGCGTGTACGCGTCGATGTCGTCTCCTACCCGTACTTCAACAGCTATCGCGCCAATAACTTTCCCGTGGGCGCCGTGGTGGATGATGCCTATCGTGTCTCGTTGCCACCCGGGTTGCCGGCTGGCGACTACTGGGTTGCCCTGAGCGTAGGGGATACGTTTGTTGATCTGAGACAGAAACCTGTCATTATCGGAAAAATTCATCTCCCCGAAGCTACCACCAAGCAGCCGTCGCCCAGACAACGAGCGCATATGATCGCCGGAGACCAGGCACAGTTGATAGGTTTTGATCTTGAAATCCGCGGGCGCCCACTGATTGCAACCCACCAGCATCCGGCGGTGGTGCGGCCGGGGGCGTATTTGGACTACCGTCTTTACTGGCAGGCGCTGCGCCCACTTACCAAGAATTATCACGGCTTTGTCCACCTGGTCGATGTCTATGGCCGGCCATTGGTGCAGCAAGACCAACTGCCGGGTCCGTTTTTTCAACCACCGTTGCTGTGGAGCCCCTATCGCCATGTGATCGATACCTATCATCTGCGTATTCCCCGCACTGCGCCCAGCGGACTCTACTGGCCGGCGATAGGCATGTATGATTTTGCCACCCAAGAACGGTTGCCGCTCACCGTCGACGAGCAGAGCGACTTGGGCTACGACTACCGCCTGCCACCCATCAAGGTGCTCAACCCGCCAGAACGCCAGCCCACCCACCGGCTGGACATCCAAATGGGTTCGCTGGGAACGCTCTTAGGATACGACCTCAACTTGGCGACACCGGAGGTGCGGCCCGGCGAGCCGTTCCAGGTGACGCTCTATTATCGCGCTGATCAGAGCAACCGGATCAATTATACCCGCTTTCTCCACTTCCACAATGAGCAGCGCGGTATGGCGGCTCAGCAAGATGGCCCGCCGCAGGGCGGTGTCAACCCCGCCTGGTCGTGGCTACCCGGCGAAGTGGTGGCCGATCCGGTTATCCTGGTTGTTCCTCCCGGAGTGACGCCTGGGGAATATACGCTATATGCTGGTTTCTACAACCCGGCAGACGGCGCCCGGTTGCCTCTCGCCAATCAGGGGCAGCCGGTGCCAGATGACCGTGCGCCGCTCACCACGTTGACGGTCAAACCATGAATCGTTGCCAACGTCTGCCGGGGATAGTAGCCACACTGGTTGTGTGGGTGGCATTTGCGCTGCGCCTCTATCGGTTGGAGTTTCACAGCCTGTGGAGCGATGAAGGCATTAGCATCCTCCGCAGCACACGGCCATTGGGCGAGCTACTGGCGACGATGCCGGTCGAACAGCTACCCGGTTATTTTGTGTTGCTCCACTTTTGGATCGGCCTGGCCGGTGATTCTGATTTTGTTTTGCGTTTCTTTTCGGTCTGGCCTAGTGTGTTGGCTGTGGCGCTGCTTTACCGGCTGGCCGTTGATCTGGCACATCCGGTGGTCTCCTGCGTTTGGGTGCGGCGGGCAGGGTTGGTGGCGGCGCTGCTGCTGGCTGCTAACCCCTTTCAACTCTGGTACGCACAAGAGGCGCGCGCCTATAGTTGGATGGCTGCGAGCGCACTGCTTGCCACGTGGAGCTTCTGGCGTCTGCTGGCGGGGAAGCGCGATGCCAAAGCCTTCGAGTTGGCCGCGCAATCCGGGCTGGAGCTGGCTGACAAAGAAGCCCATTTTCGCATCATAGATAGACATAGCTGGCTCTGGTTGGGAGTGTATGTCCTGGCGATGACACTGACGGTCTATCTGCACTATTACGGTTTCCTGGTGCCGTTGGCGCATACGGTCTTCTTTGTGGGTTGGTTTATACACCGGCGAGAATGGCGGGTTGCGCTCGTTTGGAGTGGGGCGGGAATTGTCACCTTATTGCTTTTTCTGCCCTGGCTGCCGCGCGCGCTTGGCATCTTCAACTTTTCTGGCTGGCGCGAACCCATCGACCCGTGGACGATCCCCTGGCGCTTTCTCGTGGCCTATACAGCCGGTGAGGCGGCGCCCAATGAGTGGCGCAATCTGCTCACATGGCTCTATCTGGGGCTGGCAGGATTGGGGGCGCTCGGCTGGTGGAAGCAGCGACCGACGGCTACGATCTTTCTGCTTTCGCATACGCTCATCCCGTGGGTAGCTGTCTTTGCCCTGGCCTTGCGCCAGCCGGACACACACGAGCGCTATGCTATCTTCATTGCGGCACCGCTGCTGCTCTTGGTTGGCGGCGGTCTCGCCTCGCTTGCCGGCGGGCGAGGCGCCCGGTCACCGGTGTGGATGGCTCATTTGCTTACCGGTTTGCTCGTCGGCGGGTTGATCGGGACCGGCCTGTTTACGATCACTCGCCAGTATAATGAACCGGCCTTTCAGAAACCGGACTTTCGCAGCACAGCCTACGCCATCCAGGATTGGGAACGTCCAGGCGATGTGATCCTGGTGGATGGCCCTGACCCGCGTCTGGTCTTTCTCCACTACTACAAAGGAGAACTCCCGGTCCACGACCTGCGCTCTCTGGGCGGCGCCGATTTTGCGACAGTAGACGCAGCGCTGGCTGAACTGACTACGGGGGCGACGCGGGTCTGGGAAGTACTCTATTTTCACGAACCGGGATCGGTCCAATTCTGGCTGGCGACGCACGGCTGGAGCGTGCCACCCACCGAGTACAACGGTATCCGGGTCACGCTGTATGGGCTGCCGCCTGCAGATAGTACATTACCAGAGCAGCCGCTGGACATCGCCTTTGGGCCGGCGCTCACGCTTACGTCCGCTGCGGTGACCCCATCAACCGCTCAACCTGCCGACCTGGTACACGTGACGACCCGGTGGCAGGTGCACGAGCCGTCACCCGAATACAAGTTCAGTCTCCGGCTCACCACCGCCGACGGCGCGCCGATCCAGTTCCAGGACTACGTGCCACAGAACTGGTTTGCACCCACTTCGCATTGGGCCGTGGGCGAGACGGTGGTCGACCAACGGGGATTTCTCCTCCCGCGCAACTTGCCGCCTGGGGAATATACCATCACGCTGCGGCTCTACGACCCGGCCAACGGTCTGGCCGTCGAGACAACAGCCGGGCAAGATGTGTTGCTTGGCGGCTTCCAGGTTGCGCCTGATTAGCACCTGGCCAAAGCTGTCAAGAGAGTTGTGGAGTTGGAACGCTCACGTGCGAACTCCGCCTACGATTGTGGTGTGGGTTTGTCGACCGTTGGCTCATCCTCTTCCGCCAGAGCCTCAGCAGAGGCGTAGAAGATCAGCATCACCGAACCGTACTGGCGACGGTCATACTCTTGTAAGTATTGGAGTTCGACCGGGGCATCCTCTTTGGGATGAATCTGCACAACAACCGAGCCGTAATCGGCCAGCAGCGTGGGCCGGCGGTCGATCTGTCGTAGCGCCTTGCGCCAAAGGTCTTGATATTGGGGTGGCGCCACATAGATAAAGTCAAATGGCTCGCCCTGATAGCGTTCGAGAAAGACAAAACTGTCCCCCTGCTGTACGGCGGCCTGGTCCTCCAGCCGGCAGTGGCGCAGATTGGCCCAGATGGTCTCGACCGCCTTGCGGTTGAGATCGACGAACTGGACAAAATCGGCTCCACGGCTGAGAAATTCGATCCCAACGGCGCCCGTGCCGCCAAAGAGATCCAGCACCCGCGCCCCGGCGATCCAGTCGTTGATGATGCTAAAGAGCGCAGACTTGGCCCGGTCGGTGATGGGCCGCGTCCCACTCCCCGGCACCGATTGGAGCTTCCGCCCCTTGGCCTTCCCCGTAATTACCCGCATACACCTCCAGGGAACGTAGAGCGCAGAACGTAGAGCGTAGAACAGTGAGTACTCGCCGTTCTACGCTCTGCGTTCTACGTTCTGCGTTCTACGTTCTACGTTCTGCGTTTGTCTATCGCGTCAGAATTGTGTCCCACGTATTATCGTTGAGCAGGCGGATATAGCGGATGGTGGCGTCTTCGTAACAGGCGAGCAGGCGGCCCAGTTCAAAGCGCTGCACGACCGTGTGCTGGCAGAGGCGCTCTTCGCGCGGCACGGTGCCCATGATATCGATCAGCCCTTCAACTGTACACCAGACCTTGCCAAAGCCACGGCGTGGGAGCGGCGGCGACTCCTCCTCTCCTCCCAACGGGTTGCAGGTAAAGGTGGGCTGATCCTCCGTCCACGTATCCGGATGAACCTCCCACCGGCCGTCAGGGAAGAGGACGTAGATCTGCTGTTCTTCGCTAAACCAGAGCATAAAGCGATCGTACTCGGGCCCCTCGCCAAACTCGTTGATGCCGACCGGGTTGAAACGAGCGGCGGCTACGGCGCAACCCATCTGCTGCTCCAAATCTTGGTAACCGGCCAGATCCAGATCCGGCTCGATGGGGCAGGTTCTGGTCTCGTTATCCGCTGCGGATGAAACCACATCCTCGGCGGTAATGACTTGGGCGCCGGTCACTGCACCGGTTTCGGTGATAAGCGGTGAAACGGCGGCCGGCGGCGTAGGGGTCGGCAGCGGGCTCACCGTCGCCGGGGGCGTCGTGGGTGTTGCGGTTGGGGGGGCCGGGGTCGCGGTGGGTGTTGGGGTTGGGTCATCACCGCCGCAGCCTGCCAATAGCAAGAGCAATAACAGCAGTAGACCCAGTCTGTGAAGTTGAAATTGTTTCCGCATCATGCCTTTGTTGTCCGAAATTTTGATGTCGTCATTGTTTTACGTTCTTATTATCCACGATTGACCAGGATCGGGCCAAGTTCAATCGCATAATCACCGGGGCCAGCGCTGATAGGCAACCGCTGGCCGGTCACAGGGTTGTATAGCCCCACAGCAATGGTGTATTCCCCTGTAGGGATGTCGTTGGGCAGCAGCAGCCCATAGTGATCGATGATCTCCTCGCCCGGCTGCCAGCTACTCGTCGGGCGCATCCACTGCACCGGCTGGCCGTCACGCTGGGCGATCTTTTCATCGTAGGCATCGAGCAGATGCACAAAAACCTGATAGTCGTTGGTCACCGCCTGTATGCTCTGCCAACGCAACGCCAGCAAGATGGCGCCACCGGGTGTACTCTCTGGGTTTAGCGCATAGCCATTGAGCCGGATCCAGCCATTTTCTGCGTTGATGCCCTGCTCGGCCAGCTCTGGATCGCCAAAAACCGTGCCAAGACCGCTCTCCACCAGCGACACGCTGTTTGCCGACGCATAGAGCGCCAGCCGTGCGCCATCGCTGTCGGGGAGGCGCGTCTCTTGGAGCAGAAAATGGTCAGTGCGCAACGCCCGCTCCCAGCCGGAGCTTTCGGGCGCCGTTTCATCTGGGACCACCCACAGCCGTGCGTGGGCGCGCATGATCCGGTCAAGCCAGGTGCGGGCGTCATCCCCAAGCGTTCCGGCTGGCGCCAGCCCATAGGTGGGCAGCCAGCCATGATAGACGTTGGCAAATTGCTGGGTCTGCTCCGGTTGGAGCATAAGGATACCATCCCCTATCTGTTCGGCCTGAGCGATGCGCCGGGCAAGCGCAAACTGTTCGGTGTCGGTGAGTTTGTCGCCGTAGCGCACAAGCAACGCTACAGCCACCACGCACAAAAAGAGTCCATAGAGCCAGTTTGTGCGCGGCGGCTCGCGCACACCCATCTCATGCGCACCGCGTAGGGAGCGCGCCAACAAAACGAGACCGAGCAGCGCGCTTGCGATCGTCGCCAGTAAAGCTGACCAATCGACCTGCCTGCCACGGTACCAGGCCAGATGAATCTGCTCTGGATGTAGAAAATCCCACTGCAGAAAGAGCGGCGATAGCGCCGGCTGCAAAAAGGTCTCTGGGGCAAAGAGCGGCGTATAGTTCTCGGCAAGCCACTCCTGCACCAGCGAGAAGGGCACGACCAGCCCCAGCACTTGCACCGCAACCGACAGCGCCAACAAGAGCAGGGCCCCACCCAGGCCGGCCCAGCCCCACGCCCGGCGCCGTACGATCTGCTCCCACGCCGGTCCCACCAACAGCGCCAGCAGCGGAACCAGCGGAACCAGAAAGCGCGGCCCCCAACTGTAGCCGCCGTGCCACATATACCACTTGCTATAGACAAGCAGATAGACGACCGTAAGCGCCGCAACTACCCCCAGCAGCCAGCGGATCTCGCGCCAGAACCAGGCAGCCCCCACCACGCCCAGCAGCAAGATCGGGTTATACCAGAGCAAGCCGCGCGCCGGCCCAATCGTCAAACCAAAGAGGCCGGCGAGCCAGCTACCGCTAAAACTTTCTGATTCCACATAGCCGCTATCCCACAAGCTGCCAAAGCGAGCCCAGTTCCACCAGAGCGAAACCAACCCGGCCAAAACGACCGGCGTCAGAAACGTGACAATCGGTCGCCAGTGGCGCTGGAAAAAGGTTTGCAGATTGGCAACCGGCAGATCACGAGCGTTGTCGCGCTCGCGCAGCACTGCCCACAACCCTAGTAGAAAGATCGGCAACGTGACCAGGTTGATCGTGCGCGCCAGATAGGCGATCCCCCAGGCGGCGCCCCCAGCCAGCAGATAGCGCTTGCGCCCAGTTTGCTGGTGCGCCACGAGCGTGTAAAGCGCAGCAAAAAGAGCCCAGCCGCAGACCGGGTCGCTGAAAAAGCCTTGCGTATAGGGCCAGGCCATGGTCGCCAGGCCAAAGATCAGCGCCGTGGCCGCCGCAGTGACAAGACGCCAGTCCAGGCGCCGGCCCATGCGGTAGAGCAACGCACCGGTCCACGCGGTGAGCAGCGGGTTGAGCAACAGCGCCGCCTGCACCAGCCCCAACGCCTGCCAGGATTGGGCCAGCCGCACCAACGGGTAAGCGAGCAGCGCCATGCCAATGCCCTTGCGGCTGTAGAGATCCCCATTCGGTCCAAAACTGCCCTGTTGGAGTCCCATCCAGAGCAACTGATTGCTGTCTAGCTCCCCCCGCCGCACCATGCTTTCGGTGGTGGCAAACATGCTCAGACCATCGCTGCTGTCGATCAGCCCTGTGTAGGTCAGCAGATAAGAGGCCAGTAAGACACCAAAAATCAAAAAGGCGATATTGCGATCCCGTACCGAAATTTCACGCATAGATCATTCGATCAAAGTCAGTGGAACCGGCAGTCGGTAAGCCACCACCGGTTGTTGCAGTCTGCCAGTATAGCATCAAACGGAAATCTGCGCCCACTTGGGCAGAAGAAAAACGGGTGCGAAATGGATTTACTGTGTCACCCGCAGGTTCTCTTTCCAGCGCTGATCCACCCGTGCGCGCTACCCGTTTGAGCAGGCAGGTGCCAAGCTGCCGCTCTTCTACGGTGTGGACACCGGGCTGGGCAAAGTAGAGACCGGCCTGCGACGGCGGTTCGGGACGCTCGATCCACCAGAACTCCTGGTCGCCGGCAACTTCATCGAGCCGTTCGGCGACAACCTCGGCCCAGGGCCGGTCTTGCGGGTTGTACCCGTCGATGATGCGAATCGTATAGCGGTTACGCAGCCATGGATAAAAATCGCGCCAGATCTCGAGCTGGTCGCTGACAACGAGGGACGCCGGGCGGTCTGTCTGCGCCAGGAGAAAGGAGATCGCCTCACGACACGGGTGTTCGGCCAGCCGCCGCGTCTGGTAGGCCTGGGCGGCGCGCGGGGTCGCTGCCAGACCGGCGACCACTGCGCCCACGATGACCAGCCACGCCACCTGCGTGCTGATGCGCCGCAACTGAGTCGCCGTGGCCGGCGCCGGCCAGATTTGCCCCAGAAATTCCACCATGAGCAGTACGAACAACGCCGTCCGCACGAGTACGGTTCCCACCAACAGCCCCTGTTCATCAGGCAGCAGCACCAGATAAAGATGTGACTCGATCACATTGACGACGCTCAGCACACAGGCCAGCACCACACCGAAAAAGGTCGGCAACAACAGCACGATAAAGGCCAGCACCCAGACCAGAAACTGCGGGCTCCAGCCCTTGCTGTACAAAAAAAGCCAGAGCAGGCTCACCCCCGTAAATACCACCGGCGTACGCACACTGGACCAATCGTAACGGCGAGTATAAAGCCAAAGATAGAGCAGCCCAAAGCCGGCTGTGATCCACGGCCAGGGCAGCCGGCTCTCCCAGTGATTGCGTTCCAGCCCGACCAGGTTGCGCATGTCCACCGGCACCAGACCATAGCCGTAATAGCCGTCGAGCACGGCCCACAAGCTCTGCCACGGTGGGCGGATCGCATTGACGCGCAGGCTACTAAATGCCAGCGTCAGATTCCCGCCTACTAGCCAGTAGCCAAGCCCGGCGACCACACCCACAAAGGCCAGACAGTAGAGCGCCGGCCACAGCAGATTGCCGGGCGACCGCGGGTTGAACCACTCGTCACGCACCGCTCGCCAGTTCAGTTTCGCCCCTAGCCACCGGACGGCCACCGGAACCAGCATCATCGGTGTGAGCTTGGTGAGAAAACCCAATGCCGCCGCCACGGCGCTGCCAATCCAGCCCCACCGGCTGCCACTCACCAGCAAATCCAGCCCCAACAGCAAGAAGAAGAGTGGCATCGCCTCAAACCAGCCCAGCAACGTATAGACCGGTGTAAAAAGCAGTGCATAAAAAACCACTGCCCCCACACCGCTGGGCAACTCTCCTGCCCACCCCTCCATCCCCTGCTCTCCGTTCTGCGTTCTGTGTTCTGCGTTCTCCAGCTTCCGCGCCAGCCGGTAGATGAGGATCAGATTGCCACATTCGAAGAACAATAATTCCAGGCCGAAAAGAAAATGAAAAGCAAGGCGCGGCTCCACCCACGGCGGTACGCGGCTCGCTAGCTCGAAGACCGGCAACATGAGCGCCGGGAAGAGAGGCGGATAAGCCGTCCACAAGTTTTCAAACGTGCGATAGCCCATGGCCTCTACCTGGCCCCATAGGGCATAGAAGTCGTAATCCGAGGCATCGGAAATATAGCCGCCTGGCCGCAGGAGGAGGATCGCCAGCAAGCGAAAGACACCAAATAGGACCAGAATTGTGATAAAGAGGCGATGTTTGCGTACCATCAATTGCAAATGCATACATATCAAACGGGGGTGCTAGCCGGATGTAAGGCAAGACGCCATCTTACCCTACTTGATCCTATTCTAAATGCACCGCGCCACCAAGTTGACTAACTCGAAAGAATATGCTATCATAATGATAGCATATTGATAACAATGAGAAAGACAAGAGAACACAATGGCTACACTGTTACTTCGTGATTTACCAGACCACCTGCATCGAAAGTTGAAGCGGCGAGCAACTGCAAATCACCGCAGTATGGCAAAAGAGGCACTGGCATTGCTTGAGAGCGCCCTTGCTGCTGAAGAAATTGCCCCGCCTGAGCCGCCCCAACCGTTTGTTGGGCGTTTCCCCCTTACCGATGCGCTGCTCGACGAAGCGAAGAGTGAAGGTCGGGCATGATTGTTGTCGATGTGACTATCATTGCCTATCTTCTCATTGCCGGTGAGAAGACCGCTTTGGCTCAGGCAGTCTACCGGAAGGACCCCCAATGGATGGTGCCGCATCTTTGGCAACATGAATTCCTCAATGTATTGGCGACTTATGTCCGCCACGGCGCTGGCGACCTGGCGGACGGCGAAAAAATCTGGGAGCAAGCGTTAACTCTTCTTGGCGGTCGCGAACAGTCGATCAACATGCATCTTGCGTTAGAACTGGCAACTCGACACCAGGTGAGTGGCTATGATGCTCAATATGCCGTCTTGGCATTCACACTTGGCGTGCCCTGTGTTAGCGAAGATCAGCGACTACAAAAGACTTTTCCCCAGTTCGTCCTCTCCATGGAGCGATTTCTCAGCCTTCCCCAGGATTGAGACCACGCCAATCCCGGCGCCAAAGGTCACCAACCCGCTAAAGACAAGAAAACTCCAGTAGCTGATCCCCCGGTTCACCAGCACCGCAGCCGCTACACCCGCTTCGGGCAGCCGCAGAAAAGCCAACAGCGCCGCATTCATCGCCTCGATTTGCCCGATCCCGCCCGGCGTCAGCGGCACGGCGGCAAAGACATCCACCGTAAGCGCAACAAAAGCGGCCAGATCAAAAGACAGCCCATATCCCAGGCTCCGCACGACCAGCCACATCAACAGCGCATCGCACAGCCAGATGTAGAGGCTGGCGGCGAAGAGGCCGAACGCCTGTTGTGGCCTGCCTGCCAATGTGCGCAAACTTGCCAGCAAGTGGGTCACAAAATCTAGGACTTTGCGCGACAACCGGTGAGCAAACCAGTTGCGCCAGCGTTCCAACAACGCCGGGACCACAAGCAAGGTTCCGGCAAAAAGCAACAGAGCCGCGGTCCCCACACCGTACGCCGCGCTGACCCAGACCGGAAATTGTCTCTGTACAGCAAAATAGGCGAACCCGGCCCCCAACAGCAGGATCGCCAACAGATCGAGCGCCCGCTCCAGGATCAGCGAACTGAGACCATCTGCCACCGGCACGCGCGGCTGCCCTGCCGGTGGCGACCAGAGCACGCCGATACGAACAGCGTCCCCTGCACGCGCCGGGGCCAGGGCGCTGACAAACCACCCACTTACCAGCAACACGGTCGTGTAACCCCAAGGGAGACGGTGGCCTGTCACCGCCAGCAACTGTTGCCAACGCCAGCCGCGCACGGCAAAGCCGCTGTAATGCACCACGAGGGCCAGTGCGATCCAGCGCCAATCTGCCCGGAGCAGCGCCGCAACCGCCGCCTTCCCCCCCCCTAGCGCCAGCAACAGGGCAACGCTCAACATACCCAATGCCACGAGTACAAGGAGACGCCAAAAACCGAGCCTCATCCCTGCTCTCCAGTCTCCCAATCTCTCAATCCCTTGATCTCCAATCGATAGCCACACATTCGTCGTCTATAGAGCACAAAATCATGCACAGGCCGGAAACCGTGCCGCTCGTAAAAGCGCCGGGCGCCGCTGTTGTCGGCGGCCACCGTCACATCCAGCCATGGGATGCCGGCGGTTGTACAGGTCGAGCAGAGCGTGCGCAGCAACGCCGCGCCGATCCCGCGGCCCCGTAAGCCCGGATCCACCATAATCGAAAGCAGTTCGGCGGCTGGGGTGTGAGCACTCGCTCCCTGACCACGTACCAACAACGGATAGAGCACCGTCTGGGTACTGAGCCAGAGGAGCCGGGGTTGCTTGATAAAACGTCGAATCAACAAAGGCAAAAAGCGACCCAGCCGTTTCGTTCCCAGTTCGATAAACAGGCGACCTGTGCTCGTCGTGGCGCTGACAAAACCACACATGGATTCCGTCTGGCTTTGGTGCAGCATATGGTCAGACCAGCCTACCCCAGGATCGACGGCAGCAAAGCCAAAGCCAGTGGGGGAAGCCGGCAAGAGTTCGTAAAAGAGCGTAAGCACCTCTGGGCCAAGGCTGGTGAGAAAGGTGCCTGGCTGCCCGGCGATATGCAAATGCGCAGCCGCCGCAGCGTGATGAGGCAACAGTCGGGTAATCAACATGATGCGAGTATAACACAGGCCGAACAGAGCGGGCATTCTGCCAAATGCCGCTCGACACATTCGAGTTTGGGCAAGATTTGTGGTAAAATAAGTTGGAGAATGATCATCGGCAAGCGCATCTCGGTTCGTAGCACCTGTCGGCTGCGCCCTTGACTGCTGAGGGCAACCCACAGGTTGGCTACGAACGGTTTTATCCAGGCAGGAGCACGCGTTATGAGCTATGACGGCAGCGTCTATACCGTCCAGGTCGGTGGGCTGACACGCAAACTGCCCATCTTTCAGGTGGCCCCCGGCGTCAAGATTGCGCTTTTCAACATGCTGGGCGATACCGAAGTGGTTGAAACGGCCGCCGAACTCCTGGCAGCGCGGCTTCCCAGTGGGATTGAGGCCCTGGTGGCGCCAGAGGTGAAGGCCGTGCCGCTGGGGCATGCACTGGCCGTACGCACGGGTCTGCCTTATGTAGTGGTGCGCAAGGTGCGCAAACCGTATATGGCTGATTGCCTGGAGACGCAAGTGGTCAGCATTACCACCGGCGCACCCCAGACGCTCTATCTGGATGGCAAAGACCGTCACCTGGTGGTGGGCAAACGGGTGGCCCTGGTGGATGATGTCATCAGCACCGGCAGCACGCTCAAGGCGCTCCGCCTGCTCATGGCCCAGGCGGAGGCGCAAGTTGCGGCTGAAATGGCGGTTTTTACCGAGGGCGATGCGGTTGCATGGCCGCAAGTGGTTGCGTTGGGTCACTTACCGATCTTTACTGGCTAATTGCTTGGACTCACAGATCACGCAGATTCCACAGGTTTTTTAGATTAAATCCCGTGGAATCTGCGTGATCTGTGAAAAAAATGCTATGTTTAACTTACACGAAAAATTAGAGCGCGTGGTCGCTCGCTACGACGAAATCGAAGAACAAATGGCCGACCCGGCAGTCATCGCAGACTACAGCCGGTTGAATGAATTGGCCCAAGAACGCGTCGAATTGGAGGAACTGGTTACCACATTTCGGCGTTTGAAGCATGTTGAGCGCCAGCTTGAAGACAACGAGTCGCTGATCCAGGATGGCGACCCTGACCTGGCCGAGCTTGCCGAGCTTGAAAATGAAGAGCTGGCGCAAGAACGTGCGCGCCTGGAAGAACAGCTCAGACAGCTTCTGCTACCCAAAGACCCTAAAGATGACAAGAATGTCATCGTCGAAATCCGCGCCGGCACCGGCGGCGAAGAAGCCGGCCTCTTTGCCAATGAACTCTATCGCATGTACCTGCGCTGGGCCGAGGAGCACCGCTTCAAGGTAGAAGAGCTGAGCAAACATGAAACGGGCATTGGCGGCATCAAAGAAGTGATCTTTAGCGTGCGTGGCAAGGGTGCGTACAGCCGGCTCAAGTACGAATCGGGCGTCCACCGGGTGCAGCGGGTGCCGGTGACGGAAAGCCAGGGGCGCATCCATACCAGCGCCGCCACGGTGGCTGTTTTGCCCGAAGCCGACGAGATCGAGGTGCAGGTCAACGAGAGCGACATTCGCATCGATGTCTTTCGCGCCAGCGGGCCGGGCGGTCAGGGCGTCAACACGACCGACTCAGCTGTGCGCTTGACCCATGTTCCCACCGGCATCGTCATCGAGTGCCAGGATGAGCGCAGCCAATTGCAGAATCGCGCCAAGGCGCTGCGTATCCTCCGCACCCGGCTCTATGATATGGAACAACAACGCCAGTTCGAAGAGATGGGCGCCGCACGCAAGAGCCAGATCCGTTCGGGCGACCGCAGTGAAAAGATCCGCACTTACAACTTTCCCCAAAACCGGGTGACCGACCATCGCATCAACCTGACGGTCTACCAACTAGATTCGGTCATGAGCGGTGATATCGACCAGTTTATCGACGCATTAGCTCAGAGTGAGCAGGCCGAGCGGCTCCAGGCGTTTAATGAAGAGAGCTGATGTGGCTTTAGCTTTTGACTAATCGAACAAATGAGCTACAATGGTGTGGCGATGACTAAGGCACAAATTAAGGCGCAACACGCCCGCGCCAACGGAACGTCTGAGCGCGAATTGGGGAGCAACCCCTCCTTCTGGTATCAAGTTGTGTGGCGGCTTTCACCTGGCACGCCGGTAGGCAGAGCGATCAATGCCGCCCGGCAGCGGTTGGAAGATGCCGGTTGTGACACCCCCCACCTGGACGCCCAAGTTTTTCTGGCCCACGTTCTTGGCGTCGAACGCACCTGGCTTTTTGCGCATCATGAGTATGAGCTCACCGAAGACGAAGCGGCAGCCTTTACCGCGCTTGTCACCCGACGCATGCGCCATGAGCCGGTCGCCTATCTCGTCGGCCACAAAGAATTCTATGGGTTGGATTTTCTGGTTGACCGGCGTGTCTTGATCCCCCGCCCTGAAACTGAGCTCCTGGTGGACGCTGTGATCGACCACATTGCCATGCGCGATGAACAGCCGGTCACAGTGGTCGATGTCGGCACGGGAAGTGGAGCCATTGCCCTCGCCGTGGCCGCCAACTGCCCCAATGCCCGGGTCTATGCAATCGACCTCAGCGCCGACGCACTTGCAGTCGCCCGGCAAAATGTCGAACGACTGGACGCTCGAGGCCAGGTGACGCTCTTGCACGGCGATCTGTTAGCGCCCTTGCCTGAGCTGGTCGATATGATCGTCGCCAACCTCCCTTATATCAGCAGCGCAACTTACGCCCAGTTGATGGTCGATGTGCGTGACTATGAACCGCAACTGGCGCTCGAAGCCGGCCCCGAAGGGTTGGACGCGATCACACGGCTCCTCATGCAGGCGCCCCATTATCTGAAGATGCACGGCCTCATCTTCTTAGAGATCGGCCATGACCAGGGCGCTGCCGTCACGCACCTGGCGCGCACGCTCTTACCCCCCCATGCCACCATCCGTCTGCGCCAGGACTATCAGGGCCATGATCGACTGGTAATCATTGCCTTGTAACCGGCTACGATATATCCTTCATAAAGGTTGCCTGTCGCACACCACCTATCACTCATCGTGCTTCACTCATCACTGATCATGCATCAGCCCACTCATGCACCCACACTTCGACCTTGTCATTCTTGATCTCGACGGCACTGTGCTCGACCTCTATCGCGCCGGAGGAATCAGTCCCGCAGTCCAGGCGACGATTGCTGCCGTACAAAATAGAAGTGTTCCGGTGACAGTAGGTACGGGCCGGACATTGGATTATGTTCGCACCCATGTCGCTGACCCGCTCGGATTGCGGACGCCGGTAGTCACGGCACAGGGCGCTGTGATCGGCGACCCGGTGACCGGACGAACCTTGCGAACAGTACCAATCCCGCTGGAGACTGCGCGTCGTGTCGCGGCATGGGTGGAGGCCGAGCGCCACACCACAGCCATCTACTTTCAAGGGGCGGATGGGGTGCGCATCTACCAGACTCTTGGTGCCGAAGACCCAGCCAGCGCCGCCTTTTACGACCATGTCTTTGGCGAGCCGCGCACCTTGCTTCCGTCGCTCCTGCCGCTGTTGGCCGGGGTAGACGCAGCCGCCCCGCTCAAGTTCATCATCGACAACGACCCGGTGGATTCACCGGATGTGGCGCCCGTACTACAGGCGCACTTTGGCAAAGAACTCTCTATCACCCGCACCCACCCCCGGCTTGTGGAAGGGACGGCGCCCGGGGTGGACAAAGGGCAGGGTGTACTGGCGCTCTGCCAGATACTGAACATTGACCCGCAGCGTGTCCTCGCCATCGGCGACAGCGACAATGACATCCCCATACTCAAGGTGGTTGGCTTTGGTGTCGCCATGGGCAACGCCACGCCCGGTGTCAAGGCTGTGGCGCGGTGGATAGCACCCCCACTCGACAAAGACGGTGTTGCAGTGGCATTGCACAAGTTCGTGCTCGACCCCTAACAATACAAAAGCCCACCGCATTGCGGTGGGCTTTTGTATTTACGCCTCGATCTGCTTAACGGCTGACAACAGGTAGATAGACGGTGATAGCGGGGGCGCCGGGCACAGTGTTCGGGTCGAGATAGTCGGGGAGGCCATCGCCGGTGCTGTCGAGGGGGTTGCGGGGGTCGGGA
>QEUW01000753.1 GCA_003577005.1 Chloroflexota bacterium
CATCGTCTATCGTCCATCGTCTATCGCCCAACGAACGGAGGTTCGTATGCCGATCCTGGTTGAAATTGTCACGCCTGAGCGGCGCATCTTTTCGGAAGAAGTGGAGATGGTGACGCTGCCGGGTGTCGCTGGGCAGATGGGCGTCTTGCGCGGCCATGAGCCGTTGCTCTCCACGCTCGATATTGGCGAGATCGTCTTGCACCGCCGGGTGGGTGAAAACGAGTATATCGCCGTCCATGGTGGTGTGGTGGAGGTGCGGCCCAACAAGGTGACGATTCTAGCCGATGTGGCCGAAGACGCCGCCTCGATTGATTTACAGCGCGCCGAAGCTGCCCTCCGCCGCGCCCAAGAGATGATGGAGAGCCGTGAGGCCGGCAAGTATGACCCGGCGGCGGTGGCGGCGCTGCGCCGCAGCAACCTGCGCTTGAAAGTAGCCCAGCGCCGCCGGCCACGACGTGGCCCACAGTTTCAGGGCGACGCCGAGGCATAGGGCTAAAATTGATGAGCAAGGCAAAAGAGCCGGGTTCTTCACAAGAAGAACCCGGCTCTTTTGCCTTGCTCATGTGGATAGTTGCTCATGTGGATAGGGCGCGTGTCTTACCTGTCTTCCTGTTTCCTTGCCTACATCGCCACTGCAACGGCCACAGTACCGATCAAGGAGCCTGGCCGGCAGTGGGTGTGGCAACGGCTTCGTCCGGCGGCGGAAAGCGCACGCTCTTCATCATGTGATCGAAGATGGGGAAGCGTTCAGCCACGGTGGCGGCCAGACCGACCTCCTGCGCCATGCGCGTGCTCTCGTCGTCAAAGGAGGCTCTCAAGCGGACATCCAGTTGGTTCTGTTCGTTGTAGTACACCGCCATCAACCAGGCCCTGCCCTGCCACAGCCCGGTTGTCCCTGCGACAGGGATAGGAGTGCCCCAGTGAACATCGTAACCACCATACTTCGGCATCCAACCATACAGGTCCGTCACCCCCTTGAACTCTAAAGCACGAGAATAGACTGCCAGTGTGATTCTTTCCCTAAGCACTTCATCCGCTGAGGTGGCCCCTGGCGAGTCGAGGTAATGATAGTCAGGGCTATAGTCAGGGCTTGTCTCCCGAATCCGAACACTCCAGCCGGCCGGGTACTCGATGGAGAGACCGTTTGGTTTGGTATAGACTGCCCAGGCGGTCGCAGTGAGGGCCGGTGTCGCCACGGGGGCGCCCTCTGTGACCGTCGCCGTTGGTGCAATCAGTGTGCTCAGTGACGCATCCAGCGGCTGAAAGCGCACGCTCTTCATCATGTGGTCGAAGATGGGGAAGCGCTCGGCCACGGTGGCGGCCAGACCAACCTCCTGCGCCATCAGCGTGCTCTCGTCATCAAAGCCAAAGGCGGTCAGGCGAACATCCAGTTCATTCTGTTCGCTGTAGTACATCGCCATCAACGTGGGCGTCCCTCCATCTCTCCATAGACCTTCATCGGGCATATACCCATCGAAGTTGTCGAACCCCCACACAAAGAGCCATCCGGGAGCATCTGTGACAGTGATAGGAGTTCCCCAGTGAACTCCGTAGCCGCCTTCATTCGGCCCCCAGTTGTAAGGGTCCGTCGACGCTGCGTATTCAGGAGGGAGGGGATAGACCGAAAGAATAATCTGCCCTTTGGCAGGTGATTCAAAGTACCGGTCAAAACGAGCCGACGTCGCGAGAGTACGTATGGCCCAATCAGCCGGGTACTCGATGGAGAGGCCATTTGGCTCGGTATAGACCGCCCAGCCGGTCGCGATCGGGTCCGGTGTGACCACCGGAGATTCGGTAGTGAGGACAGCGGTGTGGGTGATGTCTTCGCTCAGGGGAGATTCGAACTGCCCCACTGGCGCTGAGGGCGGTAGCGCAACGGTAGGGGTCAGCACCGCGCCTCCTCCTGTGATGGCGGTGACAGCCGGCTCTTCCTGCTCCCCGCTTTGCGGTCCGCAGCCCACAGAGAGCACTGCCAACAGCAGACCAACAATTGCCAATCTAGCGTAGCACATGATCGTTCCTTCCAACCTGCTACGGCAGCGGGCGGCGCCCTCGAGCGCCGCCGCTGCCGTGCGCAACAATCGACAGCGTTTAGACAAGAATACAGGTTTGGTCAGCCCTAGTGGGTCTTGACCCAGCGCATGCCATCCACCAGAACCCGGCGTGAAGTTGGATCGACGTCACTGCCAATGTAAGAGGCGTCGACAACCGTCACAGAACCGTTCCAGTTGGTGCCCTGGCGGAAGTTATAACGGCCAAGGCTGATCCAGGTTGAACTCCCGACGCGGTGTTGATCGACGACCACGGTTGTAGAGGTGCCGAGTGTAGGATTGGCATAATTAGCCGACCAGATCGTGTAGCGGACAGAATGGGAGCGTTGCGTAGTGCTCCAGGTCGGAATATGGACTTCGACTTCGTATTCGCCAGTGCTCGGAAAGCTGATCTGCCAGAAGGCCGAGCAGTCTGTAGTTGACCCGTTGGCCCAGGTCCACATCAAGTTGCCGAGATAGCCGCTGCTGTCACTAACGGTATTCCAATAGGGCTGACCAGAGGCACAGGAAGCCGTGAAACCAGACTGTCCGTTATCGAGGTGATAGATATCACCCCTGGGTGGTGCGCTTTGTAATGGATTATCCACCCACAGCCAGGTGCTGATGACGCCATCTGCGCGATTGGGCGGCGCCCAGGGGTCGTCACCGTTATCATTGTTGTTGTAGCGGTCGCGCCAGCCGTAGGGGTCGGTGAAGCGCCAGGCGTTATTGTACCATCGCTCCACCCCAAAATGCAGATGGGGACCCGTAACACCACCGGTTGCGCCGCTGGTGCCGATTTGCCAGCGACCGATGCCGGTTGAACCGGACTGGTAGCGAACCATGCTCAAGTGGCCGTAGATCGTCTGATAGTTATTGCCGTGGTCCATGCGTACCATCAGGCCCAGCAGGGTATCATGCGACGTGGTGTGCCAGCCGGCGTACTGGATCGTCCCCGCAGCCGAGGCCACCACCGGTTTATAGTAGAGCAGGATGTCATATCCCTCGTGGTTGTCGTAACACCGGCTCCCGTCCGCGTTACACCCAGCGGCAGTGAGGATCCACGGAGGGCTGGTGTAGGCAGCATCCCCTTGCCACCGCATAGTCAAAACTGGCGCTAGAGCCAGGGAAGTCGCCATAATAGGGCCGGTAGAGAAAGGGCGTGGCCTGGGCACTGGCCGGCTCAGAGCGGACGAATAGGTAGCCTTGCCAGACCAGCACCACCAGCAAGACCAGGTTGATTCTGCGCAAGATGCGGAGCATGTCGATTTCTCCTCTCGATACTGTGATAGACTTGCACAGCGACCCGCTGCCCATCGGGTGAGGGGAAGAGACGGCCAACCATTGGCGGGCCGCCATGTCCAAACTCAGCGGGTTCGCCTACGCCAGTATCCTCGGCCGGCGCTCCCCAGGCTTGCAGGCTTTTCACGTCTCTGGCGCCATCAAATGGGCCAGACCGCCGCTCTTGGTCAACTGGGCGGCCAGGAGCGAAGCGAAATCTTCCGTGGCAAAGAAAAGGGAGGCGTCGGTCAGCAGAGGGAGCGTGGCAGAAAAGAGTTCCTGCGAAGAATCGTCTTGCGCAGCAATGGTGTTCAGCCAACCGGACGGCAAGAGCAGAGCCGCCAACAGGAGTACAAAAAGCCCAATCTCAATAATGTGTGCTCGATACCTTGCAATTGTTCGTGCAATTGCGCCTCTCCCCAGACAAGTATTTGGCAGAACGGCGGGCTGCTTTGGTGATAGTGCTCATAGGCAACTCCTGGAACTAGCTGACAGTGAATGGTTGAAACAATATTTTGTGATTCATAGCGATTCTAACAAGAAATGTGGCCGGTGGCAACGAGGAAATCCACAGGATCTATCCTATGGATTTCCATAGGGTCAAGGGGAAGTGATGGGGTCATGGCCGGCGAATAGGTCGCTCC
>QEUW01000153.1 GCA_003577005.1 Chloroflexota bacterium
GTGGTGGCCCAGGTGTTGGGTTTGCCCCGCTCCGAGGTGTAGGGCCAGGGATAGTCATCCCCTTCGCTGGCGACCGAGTCATGGCCAAAGCTCAACCCCAGCAGGTGATCCCACCCGCCGAGCGTCGCCTTGTCGATACGCAGTTCGGCGCTCCAACTGGACTCGCCGGCGCTCACCTGCGCCTGGAGACCACCCGGCCCCGGTGCGACAAAGCTGCCTGCTCCGTCGCCGGCCTGGGTTACGACCGCGCCATCTTCGCCGGCGAAGAAACCGGCGTCGGCCGGCTGCGCCAGCGGATCGCGGCTGTTGTCGATGTCGGCGCGCACACCGGCGAAGGCGGTTGAATCGACCGGCCCTTTTTCCAGGCCGCTAAAGCACGCCCACAGATAGTCATCGCTGCGTAGAACGCGCACAGTGGCCTGGTCACCGCTGCTGTACGGCTTGAGCGCGAGGCTGGCCCCGGCGGCATAGCTGGGGTCGTCGCAGAAACCATCGAGCGTGGGGGTCGTCGAGATCGGCACGGTTAGCGGCGCCACACTAAAGGCTACGCTCATCGTAGCCGTCTGGCTGATTGAGTCCACGGCGGAGAGCGCAGCCGTATGCACGCCGGGGGCCAGCCCGGCGGCAATGGTGTCGGGGCCGCTGCCGTAGCCAACGCCGTTCACCTGCCAGGTGAGCGCAGTGGGCGGCAACCCGCCATCCTCGGCGTCGGTGGCGCTGCCCTGCAACAGGACGCCCTCACCGGCGGGGAAGGTCTGGCCGGCGCCGGGCGTGAGGATCGCCGGTTCGGGCGGGCGGTTCTTGAGCGTAAATGGCTGTGAAGTGGCAATCGCCGTATTGTAACCGTCGCTCGCCAGGACACGGATCAGCGCGGTGTTCGGTTCGCTGCCGTGGAGCGATCCGAGGTCATTCAAGACAAGGCTGTTGTTGGGGTCGGGGGTACCGGGCAGATTGAGCGCCAGGGTGCGCCAGTTTGCGCCGTTGTTGTGGCTATACTGCAAGGTGAAGAGCAGACGGTCGTCCGGGTCGGGGTCGCTGGCGTTCCATTGGATGGTGAGTTCGTCCTCGATCTCCTCACCGCCCGCCGGCTGTTGGATGGTCACTGCCGGCGGGTTGACGCCGGGCGCCAGCTCGTGGATCACCGTGTCGTCGGCCAGCAACTGGACCTTGGCGACTTGACCGGCCGGCTGTGGGAAGAGTTCGCTAAAGAGCGCGGCGTCGCTCTCGGGGCTGTGGTCGTCGAGTTCGGTCAGCGTGAGGGTGCGTTCGACCAGCACCGCGCCAACGGGGTCGAGCAAACGCAGCTTGAAGACGGCGTGCGGCGCGCCGCCGTGCTGAACCCCGGCGGCCTGGACGGTGAGCATCTGGCGCGTGGCCGGCGGCAGCGAGGCCGTGGGCAGCACCAACACCAGGGTGATCTCGCCGCGGTTGTTGGCCGTATCGACCAGACCGGTAACAAAGACGCTGTTCCCCTGTTCGGCGTCCTGTGCGTCTAGCGGACTGGCGGCGCTGACAGCCATGAACGAATTGAGCAGCGCTCGCCAGGTGTAGTCGCTCAACCAACTGCGCCGGGAATAGGACATAAAGTCCGCCGTCTGGTCTGGGCGGATGGGCTGGCGCGTGGTCACGTCAAAGCCGTAGTAGCTGTCGGCCCCAGTATTAGCGATCTGGCAGGGAGGGTAGGGATAGCTGTTGTCCACATTGTCGGGGTTGCCACAGTTGACATGCTTGCGCCCGAAGTTGTGCGCTAACTCCTGCGCCATGACGCTGCCCTCGCGGATGCTGTCCCACCCGGCGGGGACCGGGTTGGGCAGGTGGTCGGGCAGTTGCACCCACGATTGTTTGCTGATAGTGCTGGCGTAGCCAGACGCGCCGCCGTTGTTGGCGTCGGGATGGACCATACCCATAAAGTGAACAGGCGCGCTGATGTCGTCGCAGGCGTCGGGGTTGAAGGAGAGCAGCGCCCGCCCCCAGAGCGAGACGATCACCTTGTCGCGATCGGGCATGCCGTTGGTGATGCTCCACCCATCTTCCAACTCATAGGGGCCATAGCAGGGATGGGGGAAGGGTCCCCACCAGCAGACCTCCAGCTCTTCGACCGGGTTGGTGTCGCGGAAGACCCAGGTGTCGGGCACGGGCCAGCGGCGGTTGAAGTGGCTGATCATGGCCCAGAAGTTGGGGTCGGTGGTCGAGGGCTTGGGCGTGTGCGTGCGCACGGGCACAGTCCAGACGCAGACAGGCGGCTGGTTCTGGAAGGTGACGGGCTGGTTGCGGAGGTTGTTGGTGCGGTCGGGGTCGTTGTGCATCTGGCGCGGGTCGATCTCGACCTGGAGCACGATGTTGCCGGCGGCAAGCCAACTGGCCGGCAGCAGAAAGTACCAACTGTCGTCGAGCCGGGCGCGGTCAAAGCCGCCGCCAGTCGTCAGAGGGCGCGCACCGTTGACTGGTTGCAGCGGCGAGCCCGGTAACGGCACCCCATTCTTCGTGCCGGCAAGACGGGCCTCGACAACCGGTGCGTTGGGTCCGGCAGTTTGCCGGCCGTAGGCGCGCACGTATGTCGTCTTGTTGGCGACCAGTGGTGCGCTGTTGGCCAGATTTTGGATCGCTTGCGTCACCTCCAACCCTTCGACCCGAAAGTCACGCTCGATGACGCTGGCCGTGAGCGGCAGGCTGTAGATACCGTTGCCTACACGGGCAAAGAAAAGGGTATCGTTGGCGATAAAGATCTGGTCGTCAATCTTCGCTTGGCCGGTGGCGATGGTGTCAGCACCCGGTGTGGTGGCGTCGTAGGCCTTACGCTTGACATCGCCATTGTTGTTATTTACCGTGCTAAAGTCAGCTTCTGTCCAAAAAAGGTTATTATTGGCCAGGAGGGGAGGGCCGATGCGCCAGTTGGTGGGGCCAGCGTAGAAGCTGTCGGGTGGCGGCGGTATCTGGCCGACTGGTGGGAGTATAAAGCAGACGGTGAGTTGGTTACAGGTGCGGTAGCGAATCTGATAGTCGCTGTTGGAGCCACTCGTCACTCGTTCCACCCAGTAGACGCGATAGCTACCAAAGCGGCCGCCCAGCGGCTGGTAGAGCAGCCCGTAAGGGTTGGCGTTTGGCCCGATGTTGCTAAATTGGGCTTTGGTGTCGGTGCAGGGCAACGTTTCGCAGGCAATGCTCGTCGTCCAGATGCCGGTGTTATCCGCCCAATAGACGGTGTTGCCGACGACCATCACATCGTTGGGGGATGCATTTGTATCGGCGACGGTTTCGACCTCGCCGCTGCCGTCCTTCTGCACGCGGTAGATCTTGTTGAAGAAGTGTATCCAGTAGAGGTAGCCGCCTGCTTCCACAAAGGGCTTGCCTACGCTGGGGAACTGGTTGTTGGTGAGCGCTTTCACCACCTGCGGCGTGTAGGGCTCGCCCAGCGGCATCCGCTCGATCCGCTCTTGAGAATTGTCAAAATAGTAGAGGCCGTCAGCCGAACTGAGCAAGTTTTGGTAGGTGACGCAGAGGTTGAAATCGTTGATGGACTCCAGGGTCCGCACAATACCGCCGGCGACCGGTTTGCGTTTGAGTACGGCGTTGGGGTTGAATTCGTCGGCATAACAGTTGTGGGCCCAGTAGGCCAGCCCGGCGCCCACGGCCCACTCTTCCACAAAATCGAGGGCAAGGGGGACCGGGGTGTCGGTAGGGGCCGCCAGAGCCGGGCGGCTCATCACCATGCCCAGAGGCCCCCCGAGCTGCGCTGCCAGGACTACCAGCAGGCCCAACAGCCTCATGGTTGGGCGTCCAAACGTTTGCCACATAAATTGCTCCTTTTGGGTTGAACAAACAACGGTGCAGATGCGTGTGCATCTATCCAATCCAGACGGTTGCGGGGCGATTACGATACGGAAAATGGTAAGGCGGGGAGGATCGGGGTGATATAGCCTGCTACGCTGCCGATATGTATCTCTGCGCACAACAGGGTTGTGTTTTATCGACAGAGTCGCTAAAGTTGCCCAAAAAAGAGTTCTGCGAGTTCCTCATTTGAGGAGTTGCGGACAATTCAGGTGCATCGCACACTGGTCGTGCATGCACCTGGGGAGCCACTCGTTCCAACCGCTTCTTGGCAAACGGTCAGACCAATTCAAGCAAGCGGGTGCGCAGACCGGCGGGCGGTGTGACCAGCGTGGCAGTGCGATAGAGACGTTCAAAGCGGGGAAGATCACAGAGGGCGAGGATGGTGCGGTCCGCTAATGCTTGCGGCAGAAAGCTGTGAAAGCGCCCTGGCTCCAATCCAGCCGTCAGGCGAGGCAAGAGGATCCGCACCTGGCGTTGAACCAGCGCCGCATGCCACGAGGGCAATTTGATGAGCGCGTCAGGCAACCGCAGACAATGTGCATTGTACTGTTGCACAAGCGCCTCTTTACCTCTCTCCTCAAAATAAGCCTGGAGCAGCGCTGCCAGCAGTTCGCCGTAGAGTTCTCCCCAAAAGTGAAAGAGCCACCCGCCGTCCGCATCGTGGACAAAAACGAGTTGCCCCGGCGCAAGTTGCAGATGCGCCGCCATCATCTGCCCCACTTCCAGCGGGACGGCAAAGGGCGCGGCCTGAAAACGCAACTCTTCGTCGGCAAGGCCGGGCCGGTCGGGCTGGACGCCAATACGATAGCGGTCGCGCCAGACCACTTTGAGCACCCGCCCCCCCATGAGCAGTGTCTTGCCTTCCAGGTAGATGCGCCCGGTTTGGGCGATAGTGCGCCCGGTAAATGCATCGACAAGCACTGTTTTCAACGGGTCGCTGCCGATGTTGCTGTAGATTTCGTGGGCATCAAGCAGATCATCGAGCGCCGGCCCCGGTCGCCATTCCCCCGGCCGCCCAAGTTGCAGATAGCGCCCGGCTACCAGGTTCCCCAATAGCAGGCGCAGATCCTCGCTCGGGAGGGCCTCCGGCGCCACCCGCTGCAGGTCGGCCAGCCGGATCGCACCCGTGGGGCTCTGTTTGAGGATGCTAAAGGTCTGTTGCACCAAGACCGATGAACGGAAGTGATAGGCGGGCGCAAAGGCTCTCAGGTGGCGGGCGGCGCCAGCGTCTTGCCGGGCAAGGTCGACGAGTGCCTGAAAGTGGAGCCACTCCAGCGAGGACCGCGCCAGACAAAGCACCCGGGTGACCGGGCGACGGCGGCTGCCGCGACCGATCCGCTGGAGAAAGGCGCTGAGCGTGGGCGGCGGGCCGACCAGCGCCACGTCGTCGATGCTGCCGATGTCGATGCCTAGTTCGAGCGTCGAAGTACATACACAGAGGGCGACACTGGCGGCGGCAAACCCATCCTCGACTTCGCGGCGCAGGGCCGGGTCCAGGTTTGAATAGTGGACAAAGAGGGCCGCGTCAAAGGGCAGGTGTTGGCGCAGAAAGGCTGCCACCTGCTCCACCTCGTTGCGCGTATTGCAAAAGACCAACGACTTCCGGACCGGCGATTCACCCGCCGTGCGCTCGGCCAACGCAGCAACAAGGTCATCCAAACCATGCATGGGGCGAATCACCGCGGCCAACTGGCGGCTGCCGGCAACTTCCACGACCGCAAGCGGTAAATCGGTCTCCGCCACCGTTGGGACCAGATAGCGCACCGCCACACCGTCCGGGTCGACCAGCGTGGCCGAGAGCGCCACCCGCTGGAATGGCGCAACCGCCTGGCCGCTCTGCTGGCTGTGATAGTGTTGGATCGTTTCGATGCGGCGCAACAGACAGCACAGATGGTCACCACGCGGCGTGTTGTCGAAGAGATGAACTTCATCGACCACGACCGCCCGCACGGGAACAAAGAGCCTGGGCGTGCGCGTCAAGAGCGAATCAGTGGACTCGGGCGTGGTAATAAGCACCGTGGGCGGATTGGCGGCGGAGACGGGGCCGGTGTCGCCGCTCTTCATCGCCAGCGTGACGCCCAACGCCTCGAATGGCCGGGCCAGCCGCTCGTAGAGGTCTCGCACCAGGGCGCGGGTCGGGGCGATATAAAGTAACCGCAGCGCCGGCTGGGAAGCGGATGTCGTTCCTATCGTTTGTAGATAGCGCTCCAAAAGCGGAGCCACGGCGGCTTCGGTTTTGCCGGCGGCGGTGGCAGCCATCACCAGCGCGTGCCGTCCATCCAAGATCGGCGGGATCGCCGCCACTTGTGCCGGCGTAAAGCTGCCATGCCGAGCAAAGAAGACCGGCCAGGTGTGAGGTAGCCGGTCCTTGAGGGCGGTAGGGCTCATCAAACGTGGCTCGTCAGCCAACTTTCGAGTTCCTTCGTGTGCATACGCTGAGGAATTACATCAAAATGACATCCGCCCTGAACCTGAAAACGTTCGATGCGCATGGGGCCGGCAATCTCCTTTAGCGCGTCATTTCGCGCAACTCATCCAACAGCGCTGCGGCAGTGTAATCGGGGTAGAGATAGAGCAGGTCGAACAACTCCACGGCCAACCGTACAACGCCGCGGATACTCAGACGCCCATTGTACATGCCCAGCGCCAACAGTTCGGCCGCGCCGCGGCGGATCTGGCCCTGGCGTTCGTCCGGTTCGTAGCCAAAGGCTTGGGCGTGGTAGCGCATCACCTGCTGTAGAAAGTGGCCGATCTCTTGCGGCGTGTGGTGGGGATTGAGCGAGAGAATCTCCTCCTCCGCCAGCCACTCTTCTAACGGCATGCGGTTGTCGCTGCGGGTGACGGTGAAGAGGAAAAAGAGCGACTGTCGCCCACCATAGGTGAGCGAATATTCTCGGTAATGGTGGTGGGGCAGCGCGTCGGCTTCGGCGCGGCGCTGTGGGGTAGGCGAGGCGGCGGCGGTAAGGGCGCGGAAGACAAGATCGGCCTTGGGGCGCTGGCTGGCGCGCAAAAGCGAATAACTTTCCGCCTCGTCGAGCAGCAACGCCAGACCGCTGTAACCCGCCAGCCGGGCCAGCACGCTGACGCCGCTCAACAGATAGGTGATCTGGCGGGCATTGTTGCCGGTACGGTAGATACTAGGGAACTTAACGCCGCGCGGCAGGATCTTATGCATTCCCTTTTCGCGCCGCCCGCCCATCAACCAGCGTACCCACGTCTGGCGCTGGCGGGTGGATGCAGTGTTACGCAGCGCTTCGAGTGTCACCGTCAACGGGTCGGTCTCTACCGGGGCCAACGACTGTAACTGGTGGGGGAAGTCCTGCGTGGCGCTGGTCTCCAACAAGGGACCCAATCCGCGCTCATCGGTGTCGGGATAGCGCAGGTGCTCCATGAGGCTGGCGTAGATGTCGATAGCGCGATGCGCGGGTAGTTCCATCAAGTCCAGGCTGGTAGCCGCCACAAGAAAATTGCGTTGGAGCGCCTCCTGTGCCGCCAGCTCGACCACGTGGCTCTTGCCAAAGCCATAATCGCCCATCACGGCGCGCACCGCACCGCCGTTCTGGTGCGCCTGATTAAGCGCCTCACTCAGATCGGCGCGTTCAGCCGCCAGACCGATGGTTAACTCTTGCAGATGTTGGACTGGCGCAATCCCCACTCGCAACGCTTCGAGCAACTGGCGCGCCTCGAACTGGCTGCGGGACATGGGTGGGGTCGCTGGCAAAGGTAGCGGCGCTGCCGGCGCCAACCCGTGTGCCGATTGACCGTTGAACTCGTGCCGGGGCCGGCGAAAACGCAGCCCGCTCTCAAAACGCACCATCCACTCGGTGCCGTTGCGAAAGAGCGTAACCACCTGCCCTCGCCCATACTGTGGGTGCTCGACCACCTCACCAATCATGCCGCCCCCACCCATTAACCATTGACCATTAACCGTTAACCATTAACCATTAGTACGGCGCCGTCTCCCCACCTGTCAGCTCATCCACTTGCCCCCGGATAATCGCCATCGCCTCCTCCTCGGCCAACACATGTTCCCCCTGGGCGTGTTGCCGCGCCAGCTCGGTGACAAACGCCTTGACAAAGAGCCGCCGGGCGCTGATGTCGAGAAAGACATCGCGCGCCACGTTGGCCAGGATGGCGGCGTTGGCGTACTGCACCTGCCGGTCGAACGTAACGCCAAACGCCGTCTCGTAGATGGGGAACAGCTTTTCGCCGATGCCCAGCAACAGGTGATTTTCGTCCAGGTCGAGGTGGTCGAGACTGATCTGCGGGCTAAAGTGATTGGTGCGCGAAAACCGGCCCGGCGCCCGCACCCGCTGTTGCAGCGCCGGATAGCGGGGCACGATGTCGTTGATAAACTGAGGCGGAACGGCGTAGACAAAGAGCGCACCGGGTAATTCGTCACGGCAGCGGTCGATCACCTCGCGGAGGTTGTCGGTGGCGAGCTTCTCGGCCTTACCGCCGATGCTGGCCATGCGGTCCACCTCGTCAAAGAGCAGCACCAGCCCGCCATACGAAAGGGCGCGCACGGTCTGCGCCAGCGAACGCAACATGGTAAAGGCATTGGTACGCGTGATCTTGCCGGTCACGCCCAGATCGCGCAGCACTTTGCCATCGGCCGGGGTGGTCGGCTCGGCGGTGAGCCAGCGCAGAAGCACCTCCGTTCGCTCGTCTTGGCCGCGAATTAGCGCCTCGCAGTAGGCGATGATGGCATTTTTGTAGGCGAGGCTGTCGATGGGCGTGGCTTCCAGCGTGTCGATGAGGCCGCGGTAATTGGGGTGGTTGACCATTTCAAGCGTCAACTCTGCGCCCACCATGCGCAGCAGTGTGCCTTCGAGAAAATAGGCCAACCCTTTTTGGTCCGAAACTTCTTCGTCGGCCTCGTGCCAGATGATGTTGTTGGCGACCGCCGCATAGACCAGACGTTGGTCGTTGTAGGGCGTCTCCACCGGGCTCAGGTCGACTTTGGTGACGACAAAGCCGCGGCTCCACGCCATATCGCGCAAACAGTAGAGGAAGTGCGACTTGCCGCTGCCATAGTCGCCCACCACCAGTTTGAAACCGGCGCCGCCATCCTGCAGGTAGCTCGAAAAATAGTACTCATCGAGTGCATTCAAGAGCGAGTGGTTGCCCACATTGAAGTACTGCACCCCCTTGGCCGGCGGTGCGCCTGCGCTGCCAAGCACTTCGATGATGTGGCGGGCCAGCGGTTGGGTGAGCGGCATGATTACTCTCCCTCGAAGGTAATATCAGCATAGTACTCGCCATCCAGCGGACCGTTGGGCAGCCAGATGCTGCGGGTGGCGGAATCGGCCTGGCTCTTGGTAGCGACGCCCAGGCGCAGGCGGTGGGTCTGGCCGTCCACCACCACGGTTGGGGCACTTTGCGCCAGCACCAGGTCGCGGACAAAGAAGGGGCGCTCATAATCTCTAAAGGTGCTGCGCGAAGGAGCATTCCAGAAACGCGCCGACTGGCGATTCAGCACCAGTTTGCTGTAGGTCTCGACCAGGTTGAGCCGATTACCGCTCGGACGCCGGCCACTACGCTGGAGCCGTTCGTCAATGAGATCTTGCCAGGCTTTATGGAGTTCACCCAAAAAGGCGGGCACATCGATGGTTCGCTCCACAATCGCCTTGCGCTGGGCGTCATACGCTTTGAGAATTGGGTCGATGGAGAGCGGTAGCGGTCGCGTCAGTGCCTCCTTGCCATAGAACCATTGTGCTTTGCGGGCGCCGATGTCGATGTTCAACACCAGCGAGTCCACTACCAGCACCGGCGGCCGGCCCTCGACGCTTTGTCCGCGCTGCTCAAAGGCCGCCTTCAGGTCGCGGGCAAAGGCAAAGGCCAGGGCATCCAGCGCCTGCTGGGTCGCCGCCGCAAAGGCCGCAGTCGCTGTCTCCAACGCATCGTTGGAAAGGGAGCCATGGGTCTGTTGGAGTCTGGCCAGCGTTTTTTGCATTGCCAGGGCATCGAAGGTCTCCGCACCTGCCAACTTGATCGCCTGGTTGAGCGCGCCGGTTGCAGTGCGCAGCGCCTTGAATTGCGGCTCCAATTCGTCCTGAGCAGCCCGTAACTGTTCCACGAGTTCTGCGTTCATAGCGGTCAATTCGTTCTCCATTCGACTCGTATAATCGATCTTTACCAGGTTCAATAGAGCCCCTTAAACGGGCCACTGATGCGATCTCCTGAAATTATACTGAGTTTTCTGAAAGCGTAAAGAAAACAAGGACCCTTACAGTGCTGCTGAACGGCCCAGCGCAAGCGCCCGTTCCAGACAGCCTACGCAGATATATTTGGCATCCAGCGCATGGTGTGGCTCTTGCGTGAAGCCGATAGTAACCTCGCAGTCGGCGCCGCACTCTTCGCAGAGGTTCTGGGTCCACCATGCCTGGCCGGTGATGGCCAGGACAGCAGCCTCATCCGCTCCGGGTGGCAGGGCTTTGAGCGCGTGATAGATCGCCTCCGGGTCAAATGCATCCGTAGCGTGGAGCCAGCGCCCGCGCCCATAATGAGTGTCAAACCAGCGGTCGGCTACGGTGGCGACCAGGTCACGCTTTGTGACCACAATCATGCCTCTCCTCCTTTGTGGGTATGGCTTTGTTGGTATGGTTTGCCCGCTGGCTAGCGGTGCGTGGTGACGTCCACCTGCCGGCACATATTGAGCAGCAAACAGGTGGAACAATGGGGACGGGTTCCGGTGCAGATATGTTTGCCAAAAGGAACCAGAAGCCGGTTGATCTCGATCCAGTACTGTTGCGGAAGACGTTCAGCCAGCGCTTTCATCGTCTGCTCGGGCGTGCGCGTCTCGACATAGCCCCAGCGGTTTGTGACACGGTGGACGTGTGTATCGACGCTGATCGCCGGCACACCGGCGGCAATTCCCAACGCCAGATTAGTGCATTTTGGCCCCACTCCCCGAAACGACTGCAAGAGCTGCGCATCGGGTGGCAATTCGCCGCCAAATTCTTCGACGACCGCACGAGCGATAGTGTGGATCTGGGGGGCCTTTGCTTCGTGGAAGGTGACATCGCCGATGGCGGCGTCAATCTGCGCCGGTGTGAGCGCCGCTATGGCAGCCGGGGTGCGCGCCAGGGCAAAGAGCCGTTTCGCCGCCGGCAGCGCGACTTCATCATAGGTGCGGATCGAAAGAATACAGGCGATAAGCTGCTCGAACAGCGAAGAATAACCCTCATCGGCCAGTTGAAACATCGCCGCCGGCGGATAGGGAGCGACGGCGATCCGCAGCCGTTCAAAGACGAGGTCAACATCAAAAGGGCGCTTTTGCGAATTCATTTCGATGCGCCTCTCTATCTAGCGTCAGTCTAAGCTTCAATAACCGCTACGACACCGCTTTTGATGATTGCTTGGTCGGTTGTAATCAGCGGCGCATCCATCTTGCGTGTGACTGCGGCAATGATGCGATCCCGACTATCAGGGATAGCCGACAGTTCGCCGTACACTATCACATCACTAACATCAAGCGGGATAAAGACAAATTGGCTCGCTTGCAGCAACACTTGTAGGAGGTGGCGGAAGTTCAAAGGATGCCCTAGTTTGTGATTGATGTCCCAAATCTCAACCAAAACCAGGACTGGCACATAGAATAATGCCTCGCCACGTTCGGCTTGTTCGAAAATCCGACGCACAGTGCGACTGAGTTTCCGTTGGTCAGTAGTGAGATGCCACCAGAGGATTTGGGTATCAACCACATACGCTTTCATAGCGCAAATTGATCTGGCTGGTGGCTGGTTTAGCGTCTAAACCGGTGGTCGTTTGAAACCAAGCATTTTTGCCGTACAAAAATGCTTGGTTTCAAACAGAATTCACATTAATGGTCGACCTTAAACTCAATTGTTCCATCGTCGTGGAAGATCCACTCAGCAAATGTCTCTTGTTGCCCGCCACCTGTGACTTCTTCCAAGGCTCTGTCTATCTCTTCTTGACTAATTGTAGCGGGCAATTTGAACATGCCGGCCAACCGCATTGGCTTACGTTTCACTGCATGTCTCGGCGGTGGCGGCACAGGAAACCCCAGCCGAGGGTTAGCGGCTACGATGCGGGCGGCCAGGCGCACAGCCTGCGAAAACGAATCACAGCCATATAGCTGTTGGACCCGCTCGACCGCCTTGAGATCTTGTTCATCGAATTTGATCTGTTTCAGTTTCATGCCCATAAGAACAATATATACGATGTATATGCTGTTGTCAACTCCGCGGAAACTTTGCAGAAAAGCGAGGTTGTTGACAAAAGCCGTGCTTCTGGGGTGCCTCACGCATCCGGCACGTTGCGGTGCAGTTCCTCCAGCCAGACGGTCGCTTCTGAATCGCTGGGGGCGCGCCAGTCGCCGCGGGGCGAGAGCGAGCCGCCGGAGCCGACTTTGGGACCGTTGGGCAGGGCCGAACGTTTGAACTGGCTGATCTGAAAGAAGCGGAAGAGAAAGACTTCCAGCCACTTTTTGATTGTCGCCAGGTCGTACTCATTGCGCTTTTCCATCGGCAAGAGATCGGGCCAATGACCGAGGTTCCGATCGCGCCAGGCGTGATAGCTCAGGTACGCCACCTTGCTGGGGCGGAAGCCGAAGCGGGTGGTGTAATAAAGGTTGAAATCCTGTAATTCGTAGGGCCCGATCTTGGCTTCGGTGCTCTGTGCTGGCCGGTCGTTGGCCGCGCCGTCACCAGCCGGAACCAGTTCGGGTGAAATCTCGGTGTTGAGGATGTCAATGAGCACCTGGCTCGTCTCGTCGCTAAACTGGTGGGTAGCGGCCACCCAACGGATCAACTGCTGGATCAGCGTTTTGGGCACCGAAGCGTTGACGTTGTAGTGGGACATCTGGTCGCCCACGCCGTAGGTGGCCCAGCCCAGCGCCAGTTCGCTCAGGTCGCCCGTGCCGAGCACCAGGGCGTTGTGGAAATTTGCCAGACGGAAAAGGTGCGACGTCCGCTCGCCGGCCTGGACGTTTTCAAAGGTCACATCAAACACAGGCTCTTCGTTGGCAAAGGGGTGGCCGATGTCGCGCAACATCTGCATCGCCGATGGGCGAATGTCGATCTCGTGCGCCGCGACACCGAGCGCGGCCATCAACCGGTGCGCATTCCCACGAGTCGAACTGCTGGTGGCGAAACCGGGCATTGTATAGGCCAGGACGTTGGTGCGCGGCAAGTCGAGCCGGTCCATCGTGCGGGCGGCAACGATGAGTGCCTGGGTTGAGTCGAGCCCGCCCGAGACGCCGATGACGACTTTTTGGATGCCGGTAGCGGCGAGCCGCTTCATAAGGCCATGCACCTGGATATTATACGCTTCGTAACAACGTTCATCCAGGCGGGCCGGGTCGCTGGGCACATAGGGGAAGCGCTCGATCTGCCGTTGCAGCGCCACCTCGCCGTCAGGCAGCTCAAATTCAAAAGAGATCTGCCGGAGGGTGTGCAAGCGGCCACGGTGGTCGGCGGCGGTGTCGTTGAAGGCATTCATCCTCATGCGATCTTGTACCAGCCGCTCCAGGTCGATGTCGGCGGTGATCAGCTGCTCGTCGGATGCAAATCGTTCGGATTCGGCCAGGATCTCGCCGTTCTCGGCGATGAGCGCGTGGCCATCCCAGGCCAGGTCGGTAGTGGACTCGCCAAAACCGGCCGCTGAATAGAGGTAGGCAGCCATGCACTTGGCCGACTGCGAGCGGCAGAGGTCGCGGCGATAGTCCGCTTTGCCGATGGTGATGTTGCTGGCCGAAAGGTTTGCCAGCACCGTCGCTCCGCCCAGCGCCGCATAGGTGCTGGGCGGGATGGGAGTCCACACATCTTCGCAGATCTCGACGTGCAACTTGAAGCCCGGCAGGTTAGCGGCATCGAAGATCAGGTCATTGCCAAAGGGGATGATCTCGCCCAGGAAGCGAATCTCGCGACTGACTGCCTCACGCGCAGCCGAAAAATAGCGCTCTTCGTAAAATTCCCGATAGTTGGGCAGATAGGACTTGGGGATGATTCCCAGCACTCGACCCCGGTAGATCACCACTGCACAGTTGAAAAGCCGCCCGTCGAAACGGAGCGGCGCACCGATAAGCAAGAGCGGCGTCAACTCGCGGCTCGCCTCGACCAGACGGGCGATCTCTGTCCGAACGCCGTCGAGGAGCGCATCCTGATGAAAGAGGTCATCACTGGTATAAGAGGAAACGCCCAACTCTGGAAAGAGCGCAACAGCTACCTGGCGCTGGGAAGCCAGGTGAGCGAGACTCAACGTGTGCGCCGCGTTGAAAGCCGGGTTCGCCACCTGCAACTGGGGGACGCAGACGGCCACGCGCACAAAGCCGTGGTTGTAGAGGGAGTGGAAAGGGGAGGCCATCATGGTTAATGCTCAATGGTGAAGGGTCAGTGGTCAATGGTTAACCGTTGAGCATTAACCGTCAACCACGAACCTTGATCAGCCGATACCCTGCACGTGGTGATCGATTCCCTCGTAGCGGTCGATAAAGGAGCGGATCGTTGCTTCGTCCACCTCATCCAGCTTGAGGATACGCGTCCACGCGGTGAGGGCGATCTTGGCGCCCATGTCCTGGTGGAGCGGTTGGCTGCCGCCGATGGTCCAGGTGGGGTCGTTGGGCACCATGACGACGTGGCGCCCGGTGCGCAGATAAGGTTCCACGATAGCCTTGAGCTGTTCCACGGTTTCCGGGCAACCGTCAGGGCACTGGTAGTAGACAATGACACCGCCATCCTCCATATTGTGGATGAGCAACTCGTACCGCTGCGGCTCGTCGTAGATGTTCCACGCCGCCAGGTTACCATAGTGAGGGCCTGACGTGGGCGGGGTGGTATTGTAGGCAATGGGTGCGGGGCTGCCAAAGTCGATATGATAATTCCCTTGCGACGCCAACACCTGTTCGCCGGCCACCGGTCGCGAAGCGCGGATGTTCATGTAGACGACCAGTGCGATGAGCAGCACGAAAAAGGCAGCGCCGCTATAGACCAGCAGCTTCTGCTGCTGACGCCGTTTGGCGGCCTGTTCCTGGCGCAGACTGCGCGCCGAACGCGCCGCGACCGGGGTGACCGTTGCTTTTGCTGATTTTGCCATATCTACTCCGAACTTGAACTTTGGAACCAGGCCACTTTGGCTTTCTTTGACCTAATGTTACAGTATTCGAGCCACGACGGCAAAGGAAGGACGCGGTTGGGGTGCGTCCAGAAAAGGTGACAAAAAGAGTATCATGAGCACCAGCCCAATTCAGACCACTCCCTTTGAGACTTCCCTTCCGCGTGTCGCGATGAACCGCCTCTGGGAGATCGATGCCTTGCGTGGGGTTGCCATTGTCATGATGGTCATCTTTCATCTCATGTGGGACCTCTGGTTCTTTCGCATCCTGCCCGGCGTAGTGTTGTACGCCGGTTTCTGGAAGTACTTCCAGCGGACGACGGCGATCCTCTTCTTGTTGTTGGTCGGCGTCTCGTTGACGGTCAGCTACCGGCGTGCCACGGGGCGAGCAGACGGGAACGGGCAGCTCTGGCCCAAGTTTCTGGGGCGTGGTCTGCGCACCTTTGGGTGGGGGATGATGATCAGCCTCGGCGTCTGGCTAGCAGGGGTTGGCAATGTCCACTTTGGCATCTTACACCTCATCGGCGTTTCGATCAGCTTGGCCTACCCCTTGCTGACTTATCGCTGGCTCAACCTGGCGCTTTGGGCGATCTTCTTTGTGGCCGGCGGGTTGCTCCAGACGGTACATGTCGAGTTCCCCTGGTTGCTCTGGCTGGGGCTGCAACCGGGTCGCTATGCCCCCAACGATTACTTTCCGCTGATCCCCTGGTTCGGCGTCGTGTTACTGGGTGTCTTTCTGGGCAACACCTTCTACGGCCAACAGGGCCGCCTCGTCCCGCTGCCGGATTGG
>QEUW01000154.1 GCA_003577005.1 Chloroflexota bacterium
GTGTCCTCTCCCTCGAATTAGGAGCCTCTCGCGTGAGTACTCTGCGCATGTTCGTAACACTGGTCAGTTTGGCTGTCTTGACGGCGTTAACCGGCTGTAGGGCCGTTGAAGTACGGCAGCCTGTGCCTACTCTGGTCGGCGACGCTTTACGCGTCGAACATGCCTGGATCCGGCCTGCGGGTGCCGGCGGCAACAGCGCCCTCTATCTGACGCTGATGAATTTAACGGACCAGCCCGAGCGACTGCTCAGGGTGGAGACGCCGGTCGCGGCGTCGGCGGAACTGCACGAAACCCAGAATGACAACGGGATGATGCGCATGCGCCCCCTGGTCAATGGGTTAGAAATCCCAGCAAACCAAGGCGCTGAACTACGGCCGGGCGGCAAGCACGTCATGTTGTTGAATGTGGCTGCGCCGTTGACCGCAGGCCAAGCGGTAGAGGTGACTCTCATCTTGGAGCAGGCTGGTCGCGTGACGCTTGTGGTACCCGTCGCAGAGGATACACCCTAGATTGTCTGCGCGGCTGGCCCAAAACCCGCGTAGCGATGCAGTCGTTACTGAGGGGTCAAATTGGCGAAAAGTCTAGTGACTGTTGCGTGGCTGTCGACTAAACCGATTAGGAGCGCGGGATGCACCGCAAAGAACGCACCATCTTTGTCACGATTGTAATCAACTTGCTGTTGATCCTCTTTAAGTTTGGGTTAGCCAATGCGTCCGGCAGTCTGGCCTTGCGCGCCAGCGCGGTGCATTCTGTCACCGATGCCGCCCTCGGGGGCTTTGTCTTGCTTGGCCTACTTCTCAGCCGCTGGGAGGTGGTCCAGCGACGGACAAGGCAAGGCGTTACCGCGTTGGAAAACTGGCTTGCACTCGTTGTCGCCGTGGCGATCTTCTCCGTGGGCTTTGACATTGTACGCGAGGTGCTACTGCGAGATGCCCCCGACCTGCGCAATTTGACATCCGTGACGGTGGCGTCGCTCCTGACCGTCGCCGTGGCCTATTTTATCGCCCGCTATAAGCTGTACGTAGGCCGGCAGACGGAGTCGCCTGCCCTGATTGCCAGCGGCTACCACTCGCAGATGGACATCTATGCGGCCCTCGTTGTGGTAGCTGGACTGGCTGGCGGTGCGCTGGGGTTGCCTAATCTGGATCGTGTAGCTGCAGCCGTGGTCGTTGTATTCATTTTTCTCTCTGGTTATGAAATTGGATCTTCCGCCTTGGCGGCTCTGCGCCACCACCAGGCATTGAAGATAGACGAAACCCATGTCCACGCGGTGCAGGCGAAACGAGGTCCGCAGTCTGTCTTTCTGCCGGCTGCGGCGGTATTGCTCCTGGCAATGTATGGTCTATCCGGAGCCTATATCGTTGCCCCGGGTGAAGCGGCCGTGGTCCGCCGCCTCGGGCGGGTAGTGGCAAGCAATGTAGGCCCTGGGCTACACTATCGCCTGCCGTGGCCGATGGAGCGGGTCGATGTCGTACCGGTGGATGCCATCCGGCGCGTCGACAGGCCGGCCAACCTGATGCTGACTGGGGACGAGAACCTGATCTCGGTCCGCTTCAGCCTCCATTACACAGTGACCAGTGCGGCCAAGTATCTACTCAATTCAGCCGATCCAGATGCGCTGCTCGCTGAGGTCGGCGAAGCTGCCCTGCGCCAGGTCATTGCCCAGGAGACGGTAGATGCCCTCCTGACGGTGGATAAAGCACAAATTGAGCGGCGCGCCACCACGCTGGCTCAAGCGAGCCTGGACCGCTACGATGCCGGTCTGCGGCTTGTGAGTGTGCAGTTGCTTGAGAGTAGCCCACCGCCTGAGGTGGCGGATGCCTTCCGCGATGTGGCCAGCGCCCGTGAGGACCGCAATACCTTTGTCAACGAAGCGGCTGCCTACCGCAACGAGGTAGTGCCCTTGGCCCGAGGCGAGGCCCAGCAAACGTTCCAGGCAGCCAATGCCTATGCTGCCCAGAAGATAGGGCAGGCCGGGGGCGATGCAACTCAGTTCACCCAGCAACAGGCCGCCTATGCCCAGGCGCCAGAAGCGACTCGTCTGCGCCTTTACTTGGAGGCAGCCGAGAGGATCCTCCCCGGCGTGCGCAAGTTTGTTGTCGACGATACCATCGAGCTGGAGACCACCGATCTGTGGGTGCCCGGTGAGAGCACCCTGCAGACATTTCCTGTAGCGCCCTGAGTAAGCGCTTCTTAGAACCCAAACCGGTCTGTCATTGAGAGTCTTGTGCATTTGGAGAAGTGAACTGATGAAACGAATCCGCACCTTGTTACTGGGCCTGCTTGCCCTCGTGCTGCTGGCGACCTACCTGATCTTGTTTCAGGTGGATGCCACCGAGGCCGCCATCGTCACCCAATTTGGCCAGCCGATCCAAGTCATCACGCAGCCAGGCCTGTATCGCAAACTGCCCGATCCCATACAGAATGTGATCCGCATCAACCGGCAACTCGAGGTGTACAACCTGCCACAGACCGAATTCTTAACGGCTGACAAAAAGAATATCGTCCTGGAAGCCTATGCCGTCTGGCAGGTGACTGACCCCTTGGCCTTTCTCAAAACCGTCCGTGACCCGGTGGGGGCCGAGACGCGCCTGGCGGATATCATCGCCGCAGAACTGGGCGCAGCCCTCGGGCAGGTCGAGTTGGGCCAACTGGTTACCGTCGACGCCCAACAACTGCGGCTGCCGGAGATGCTGACGACGGTTACCGCAGGTGCCGCGGCACGCACGGCAGCCTTTGGCTTTCAGGTGACCGATGTCCGCCTCAAACAACTGACCTTTCCTGAAGCGAACCTGACCAGTGTCTTTCAACGTATGCGCGCCGAGCGGGAAGCGATTGCTCGGCAGTTCCGCTCCGAAGGCACCGAGCAGGCCGCCGGCATTCGCGCGGCAGCGGATGCCGAACGGGCTCAGATTCTGGCCGACGCCGAGCAGCAAGCCGCCGAGATTCGGGGCCAAGCCGATGCCGAGGCGATCGCTATCTACGCTCAGGCCTTTGGCAAGGACCTAGAGTTCTACCGCTTCTTGCGCACGCTCCAGTCATACGAGTCCTTTATCGACGAAAACACCACGTTGATCCTGCCTTCGGATTCGGAACTATTGGAATACCTAAACCCGGCCAATGAACATGTGGCAGCGGCAGTGGTGAACCCGGAGGCGCAGCCATGACCGATCCGATGTCCACTCCGCCTGAGTCGCCCGAACCACCGCCGCGGTTGTCGTCGGCGTGGCGGTGGTGGCTCCGAACCTTATCTAGGGCCAGCCAACAGGGAGTGCGTATTCTGGTAGGGGAGGGAGAGTCGCCGCTGGCCGATGTCAAAGCCGCCTTCGGCCACCTGAACCTCCAGCGTGTGGCTTGGGGTGGGGTAGGGGTAGTGCTTCTGGTCTATCTGCTGACCGGTGTCTACATTGTAAACCCGGGGGAAGCAGGGGTTGTGCGCCAGTTTGGCGCTGTCGTCGTCCCGCGTGCCGAACCGGGTATGCACTATCGCCTGCCCTGGCCGCTGGCGCGAGTGGATGTGGTCAACGTCAACGACGTGCGGCGTGAGGTGGTCGGGGTCTTGGCGCCCGAAGAAGGTCACGATCATCCAGAGCCGCCGGCCAAGCTGCAGGTGCTCTCCGGCGATACGAATGTGATCGACATTGAATTGATAGTCCAGTACCAGGTGCGCGACCCGGCGGCGTTTCTAGTCAATGTCCGCTACGCCCCTTATCTTCTGGTGCGCGATGTGGCGCGCCAGACGGTGACTGAACTGTTTAGCCGCCAGCCTGTGGACGCAATCCTCACCACCGAACGTCAAACGCTGCAGACGGCCATCCGCAGCGAGATGCAGCAACACCTGGACGCCTACAACAGTGGGCTAGCCGTATTGGGGATCAATGTCCAGAAAGCGTTTCCACCGGATGAGGTGGCTGATGCCTTTACCGATGTCAACAGTGCCCGCGAGGACAAGGCGCGCGCCGTCAACGAGGCAAACGGCTATGCCAACAGCACCCTGCCCGAAGCGCGCGGCCAAGCCCAACAACTGTTGGCCGGAGCCGCGGCCTATCGGTCGGAGGCCTTAGGTCAGTCCAATGGCGCCGCCCAGGCCTTTGCCAGCATGCTGGCGGAGTATCAGGCCAACGCACGCATCTATGGCAAGGAGGTCACGCGCTACCGCCTGTTTCTGGAGACCTTTGATAAGATCTTGGCGCGCACCCAGGTCTACGTCGTCGACACTGAAAACGGCGGCACCGTCAACCTGCGGCTGATGGGCAACGCCGCCAGATCTAGCTCTGTTGACGGAGCGCCTCAAGCGAGCAACCCTGTACAACCATGATATCCGGCTGGAAGCAAGTCCTAGAGGACGTACGCAATACACTGTTGGGCGAAGCGCCCAGAGATTTGGCGGGGGAGGCGGATGCGCCTGAGGCTCAGCCTGCTACTGCTCTGTCTGAAGATAGTCGAAGCGGCGGGCAAGTCGCCACATCTGCAGCACCAATCGACGAGCTGCCGACTGTTCCAACAGAGCAGCCAGCTCTGGCCGAACCGTCCAGCCCGTCACCGGCGGCCGCGGCCAACGCTCCTGGCGGGCGGCTATCTATCCCAGATTCTCACGTCCTAATCGGCATTCTGCTCTTGGCCGTTGGACTCTGGCTGGCCCAGGCAACCGGCTGGTGGACGGGGTGGAGCGGGTCAAAGCCACCCGCGCCCGATGTCATTGCGACCTTTGAGGGCGGCCAACTCACGCTGGCCGACATGGAGGCCCATCTGCGCCAACTGACCGGCGAAGCCACCACTGAGCCCATCCGCTCGCCGGAGACGATGGCGCTGGTAGTGGAAGATAGGGTCATGGATGAGCTGGTCAAGCGCTGGGCCGCCGAACGCAAGCCCGACAGTGACGAGACCTTTCGTCATACGATGCAGCATATCTCGGAGGATCTCAACTTGCAGTCGTTTGAGGGCCAGCTCCACACCGAAGATATTCCCGTTGCGGAAAGCGAGATACGGGCGTACTACGACGCCAACCGGGAGCAGTTTGGGGAGCAGCCACTGGACGCCGTGCGCGCTCAGATCCGCGCCCAACTGGTGGCCGAACGCGAACAGGACTATGTGGACACCTACCTGGCACAACTCAAAGACAATGCTTCCATCGCGCGTAACTTTGAGTTGCTAGACGTCCCAAGTCCAAGTGAGGACGAACTGCGCCGCTACTACGAGGAACATCGGGAGCAATTTCGCCTGCCTCGTCAGGTGGTCGTTGACGAGGCGCAGTTTACGGTCGGTGCGGATGAAGCGGCCGCCCGTCAAGACGCCGCCGATGCCCTGCTCAAGCTGCGCGCCGGTGCGTCCTGTGCAGACATCGCCTCGACCATCAGCGGTGCCCAAGTGTTCACCGGCACGCTGGTGGCAGCCGGCACACGCGACCCGGCTTGGGACGCCGCCGTGGGTGTCCTCACGGAAGGCGAACTGAGCGACGTGTTCCGGGCCGGGGATCGCCTCTCCATCGTACACTTGCAGACACGGCAGGAGAGCCGTGTCCAGAGCTTGGAGGAAGTGCGACCTGCCGTCCAGGCCCAGGTAGCCGCTCAGGTGGCTGCGGATTGGTTTGAAGCCAATGCCGACAAGACGCTATTTACGTTGAAAAACACCCGCTATACAGTGGGGGAGTTCTATCGAGAGTACCAGGAGCTGCCGCCCTCGGTCCAGGCGCAATATGCCGGCCCGGCTGGGATGAAAGCGTTGGCCGAGCGCCTGATCGAGCGGCTGTTGCTGGTCGAAGACGCCAACGAGCGCCTGCTCGATGTGGAGAATGCCCCCTTGGTGGACGAAGCCCGTCTCCAGGTGTTGAAGCAGATGCTCCATCAGGAAGAGGTGGACGATAAGATTCAAGTCACTGAGGAGGAGATTCAGCAATACTACGAGCAGAATCAGGCGCAACTGTCACCGGAGCCTCAGTCGCGTATTCGCTATATCCGCATTGGCCTGGGCAACAGCGAAGATGAAGCGGCGCGCGCACGCCAACGTGCGGACGATGCGTACCAGAAGTTGAAGCCGGGCCTGTTCCAGACCGGAGCTGACTTTGCGGAAGTCGCTCAAGAGTATTCAGAGGACCCGGAGACGGCTGCCAATGGCGGAGAGCGGCCTGGCTGGCTTGGCGGGGCGGAAGGCGACCCGCTGACCCAACTCCAAGAGCATGCCTTCGCCGACGCCGTCATCAGCCTACCGCTGGGCGAGATCAGCCCGCCCTTCCAATTCGGTGACAGCTTTTACATTGTCCAGGTCATCGAACGCACCGAACCACAACCCCTCAGCCTCGAGGAAGCGCGACCCATCATCGAGGAACTGCTGAGCCAGCAAAAGCACGAGGAGCAGGTGATGGAACTTCAGCAACAACTTTTGGAGGGGGTTAACCTCCAGATCTACGGGTCTGTCCTGGACGACTACTTCAAAGAGCTAGCGCGCTCGCAGCCATCACGGTGACCGCGCGTGAACAAACTGAACATGAAGGGAATGCGATGAGCCATCAATTCTGTACCCAGTGCGGTGCGCAACTGCCTGAGGAGGGCAATTTCTGCCCGCAGTGCGGCGCGCCCCTGGCGCGACCGGCTGCCCAGCTGGTGGACCCTGTGCCCGCCGCACATGCTGCGAGCGGTGGACCCGTGCGCCCGGGGCGGCGCTCCTTGCTCGTGGGGCTGGCGATCTTCGCCGGTGGGGTGTTGCTGAGCGCACCGGTGTACTACTGGGGCCTCCGTCCCAATCTGACCGAGGCGCGACCCAACGGCGTAACGGACTCACCGCCGGCCACGCGCACCGCGCTGCCGGACGTGCATGACGAACAAGGCATCCCCTATCCGGATGTGCCGCGCCTGGCGCTGGCCGACGCCAAGGCGCGCTTCGACACCGGCAGTGCGCTCTTTGTGGATGTGCGCGACCGGGCGTCGTATGCCGAGAGCCACATTCCCAACAGTCTCTCACTGCCGCTGAACGAAATCGAAGCTCGTGCTCAAGAACTCCCCAAAGAGGCCGAGATCCTGACCTACTGCACTTGACCCAACGAAGAATCGAGCGCCCGTGCGGCGCTCATCCTGCAGGAACTTGGCTATACGCGTGTGGCGGCGATGCGCGGCGGGCTGCAAGGCTGGCAAGCGCAGGGCTACCCGACGGCCGTAGGCCAGCCCTAAGGACACGGCGATGCGTGCAGCGGAGGTGACGGCGCAACAGGCGCAGGCGGATACAACGCACCGGAGCCAGACAAGACCCCACCGGCGCGAGTTTTGGGAAGTCGACGCACTGCGCGGTCTGGCCGTGGTCATGATGGTGGTCTACCACCTGATGTACGACCTGGACTTCTTTGGCGTCAGCGATGCGATCTTCACGCACCCCTTCTGGTTCTATTTTCAGCGCACCACAGCCTCCACCTTTCTGCTGCTGGTTGGGGTCTCGCTGCGCCTGCGCTACCGCAAGGACCTCGCGCGCCACGGCCGGGTGGCGTACGCGCCGTTTGTGCGCCGAGGCGCGACGATCTTCGGGTGGGGGCTGGTGATCACGGCTGTGACCTGGGGGGCGCTTGGCGCGCAGTGGGCGATCCGCTTTGGCATCCTGCACTTCATCGGCCTGGCGACCCTGACAGCCTATCCGTTCCTACGCTGGCGCTGGCCCAACCTGCTCCTGGGCCTGCTCTTCCTGGCTGTGGGCAAGATGCTGCAGACGAAGACCTTTGATCGGCCTTGGCTGGTGTGGCTGGGCTTTGAACCCGCCGGCCATACCTATGTGGATTACTTCCCCTTTATCAAGTGGTTTGGCGTGGTGCTGCTCGGCATCTTTGCCGGTAGCCTTCTGTATGGCGACACGGGACGGCGCTTTCCGTTCCCGAACCTGACGGCTTGGCCGCCGGTGCAGGGGCTCCAATGGCTGGGCCGCCGCGCTCTGCCCATCTATCTGCTCCATCAGCCGCTGTTGCTGGCGCTGCTCTTTGGCGTCTTGGCCTTAGCCGCGAGACAGCCCTAAACTTACCTCTGTCATGAAAGGACATGCCATGAAACTCAATGCTCTTCTGCAACTGATAACAGCAGCCGTGGCGCTGGTTCTACTCGGGCTATCGGGCTGTGCCTCCCCGGCCCCGGCCGATAGCCCGCAGGCTCCGGCCTTTACACTGCCCGCGGCCGATGGCAGGATCGTGGAGCTGGCAGACTACGTGGGTCAGAGACCCGCGCTGCTCTATTTCCACATGGCCGTTGGCTGACCGCCTTGCCTCGAGCAGATCGTGGATCTGCAAAATGACCCGGACTTTCAAGCACTGGACGTGGCCTTGGTCAGCATTGCCACCGATTCTCCGGAGCAGTTGGCCGCAGCGGCACAGGAGTATGGCATCACAGATGTCCCGTTGCTCACAGACGAAGGGGCCCAGGTATCCGAAGCCTATGATGTCATGCAGTGGGCCACTCCGGGCGGCGAGCCGAGCCACACCTTTGTGCTGGTGGATGAGGATGGCTCCATTGCCTGGGTACAGGACTACGGTTCGCCGCAGAATCGCGGGGTGATGTATGTGGAACCCAGCGAGCTCGTAGCCGAAATCAGCAGCCGGCTCCAGGACCGGTAAAGACGGCCGGGGTTAGGCGAGGGGTAGCGCTAAGGAGAAGGTGGCGCCCTGTCCCACTTGGCTCTCGACCCAGACCCGGCCGCCATGCGCTTCGACCAGGTGCTTGACCAGCGCCAGCCCGATCCCGGAGCCGCCGCCGGTGCGCGTGCGCGACGGGTCGGCGCGGTAGAAGCGGTCGAAGACATAGGGCAGGTCGGCAGGATCGATCCCGCTGCCGGTATCGGTGACCTGCAGCACTACGGTCGGCGCTTGGCCCGCGTCCCGATGGCCGCGGGCCCGCACGGTAATCCGGCCCCCCGGCGGCGTGTAGCGCAGGGCATTGGTCAGCAGGTTGCTGAGCACCTGGCCCAGCCGGTCCGGATCGGCGGGGACTAGAGGCAGTTCCGGGGGCATATCGGCCGTCAGGGTCACCTGGTTGGCCGCGGCCTGCACATGCAGGTGGTCCACCAGCCGTCCTGCCAGCGCCCCCAGGTCGGTCGGCGTGCGCTCCAGTTTGATCTGGCCTGCCTCGGCCAGGGAGAGCAGGCGTAGATCACCGATAAGCCGAGCCAGCAGAACCGTCTCCTCGTGTAGCGAGGCGATCTCCTGGGGCTCGGCGGGTAAGACCCCGTCGAGCATGGCCTCCAGATTGCCCTGGATCACGCTCAGCGGGGTGCGCAGTTCGTGCGCGATGTCGGCGATCATGTGACGGCGCAACTGCCGGTCCAGCGCCAGGGCATCGGCCATCTGGTTGAAACTACGCGCCAACTGCCCGATTTCATCCTGTGTTGTCACCGGAACGCGCTGCTCCAGATCGCCGGCGGCTACACGCTGCGCCGCGGCGGTGACGGCGCGGACGGGGGCCACGATCTGGCGGACGAGTAAGAGTCCCAGCAGCACCGCCAGTGCGCTGACCATGGCGCTAGCCAGCCAGGTGGCCCGGTTGACCTCGGTCAGAAACGCTGCGGCGGGCGAGGGGGCGGCTGTCAAGGCGCTGACGGCCAGCAGAGTGCCTACCGCCTGATTCGCCACGGTGATAGGCACACCCGCCGCCAATTCGGCGGGCGCGAGCCGCGTGCCCACCAAGTCTAAATCGGTGTCGGCCACGACCTGTCCTTGGGCGTTCGCCAGGAGCAGCCGCAGCCCTAGACCGCGCCACACGTTGCCGTCCATCATGTCCCAGTCCATCATGTGCTCGTCCCAGCCGCCGTGGTCTGACGGTCCGGCAGGGCTAGCCTCCTCACCGTCTTGCGGACCGTGCTCCAGACCCTCGCCCATGCCGGGCCCCATCCAGTCGTCCGCGCTTTCCATTCCATGCCCCATCATCCCGGAGTCCATCCAACCTGACTGTGGCTGAGCCGGCGGCGTACTGGCGGCCGGCGCGGTGCTCATCCCCATCATGCTGCCCGACCAAGGGGCACGTAGCAGGCTATTGGCCCCTTGCCAACTGCCGGTGCGGGCGTAGTGGTCGGCCAGGAGCAGGGCCGTCTGCTGCACCCAAGCCTGGCCGCTGGCGACAACAAAGCGGCTGAACTGACCGCTGGTGGCGCGGCTGACCAGCCAATGGTTTAGCCCGGCGCTGAGCAGGATGACGCCGATGAACGCGCTGAGCAGCTTCAGCCATAGACTACGCATCGGCACTGCGCGCCGGCAGGAACTTATAGCCGACCCCATAGATGGTGGCGATATAGCGCGGGTGGCGCGCATCGTCGCCCAGTTTGCTGCGCAGGTTCTTGATGTGCTGGTCGACCACCCGCTCATAGCCGGCGTAGGTCGCTTCGCCTAACTGGTCCAACAGCTGCAGGCGCGTCTGTACGTGGCCCGGGTCGCGCACCAGGGCTGCCAGGATCAGCAATTCGTACCGGGTCAGGTCGAGCGGATGACCGCCAACCGTTGCGGTGTGGCGATCCAGATCGACGACGACGTCGCCTGCACGCAGCAGCGTCTCGGCTTGCATCTGGCCGTGGGTGCGGCGCAGCACGGCCCGCACGCGCGCCACGACCTCGCGCGGGCTGAAGGGCTTGGTGACATAGTCGTCGGCCCCCAACTCCAGCCCGACAATGCGGTCGGTCTCTTCGCTGCGGGCCGTGAGCATGATGATCGGGACGCCGGAGATCTGGCGGATCTGGCGGCAGAGTTCCCAGCCGTCGACATGGGGCAGCATGAGGTCGAGGATCACCAGGTCAGGCCGCTCACGACGAAAGGCCGGCATGGCCAGGGCGCCATCCAAAATGGCAACCACCTGGTAGCCGGCCTGCTCCAAATAGAGCCGCACCGTGCGGGCGATCTTGGCCTCGTCTTCCACGAGAAGAATTGTCTCTGGCACCCGCTCGCTCCCACGGCGCTACGGCAAGGAAATACGCGCCGAACGGCCAGCCAGTGCGGTGGGCGTCGTCACGCGGCAGCGCCCACCGCACATTCACCCGGCTGCTCATCTACCGGCTCTGGACCAGCATCGTACCTATCCCTGCTCTGTCGCGCAACCTGCCAGCGTACAGGGTGGCAGGGCCAGCGGCATTGCCACAGTTCGGGTAAGGCCTTGATGCGCCGCCAAGGCGCATCAGTTGTGCCATCCCATGCCCATCCCAGCGTGCCAGGGACAGCCATAGGTCGAGGTCGTGCCGGTCATGGGTGTCGTCGTACCCAGGCCATAGCCGCCCATCATGCCCCACCCGTGATGGGGATGCCCATAGCTGGTGGTGTCTGTCGTCGGGGTGGTCGCCCCAAGGCCAGAGCCCATCATACTCCCCATCATACCGTGGCCACCCATCATAGGGCTACCCATCCTGTGGCCGCCCATCATGCCGTGGCCTGCCCAGTTCCCCTGCGGGATCGTACCTTGGGCCTGCACAGTGCCGGTGAGCAGCGCGCCTGCCAGTAAAACTGCGACCAGCACAGCGGCGCTGATGGCCAGCCAGCGTTGCGTGGTGTAGGTGTTCATTGCTGTCTCCTCATTTCGTTGATTTGTCTGTTGAATGTCGTTGGATTGGCTTATGTGCCAAGTACCTACAGGCTAGCAGCCAATCGTGAGGAGATTGTGAGATGCACACGAACGGATTGTGAGGCGGCCGTGCGCTGGAAGCGTTTTTACCCTGCCGCGTGTGCGTGGCGCAAGCTCAAGAGCAGCCAGAGTCCCAGACCGAGCAAAATGGCCGAGTCGGCTAGATTATAGGCGGGCCAGCGCCATGCGCCTACCCCCATGTCGAGATAATCAGTCACACGGCCGTCCACCAGCCGGTCCAGGAAGTTGGCAACCGCACCGCCCAGCGCCAGCCCTAAGGCGAGCGGAGCGAGCAGGCCAAAGCGCCCCTGGCGCACCATCTGCCCCGCCCACACTCCCAGGGCCACGATGATGCCACCGCTGAGCAGCAAGAGGGATATGCCGCCACTTCTCAACAGCCCAAAGGCGACACCCGGGTTGTAGGTCAGGGTCAGCCGCAAGCTGTCGCCAGCCAATGGCAGCAGTTGGTACGGCTCGAGCCAGCGTTCGATCCGAGCCTTCACCACCACATCGGCGACCAGCACTGCGAGCACGACCAGTGCGAAGAGGATGAATTTGCGCATGTTTGTCATAGAGAGTATGGCTCAGGGCTGGGCCATCGCAAGCAGCTTGATCCGCTCACTAGGCCACCACTCAAGCGTGGAATAACTCTTCCTGTTCTATCCATGTAAGCTCGATACGCTTCGCCGAACTGATCAAGCATCATTTGCTCTTCATACCCCACCCGCTGGGAGTAGAGCAGGGCGAACGACGCCAGACCAGCCACGGCCACGATCCAGTTCCACAAGGCTTGGGCGATGCCCAACAGCCAACCGAACGTATACATCGGGTCCCGGATGTATCGGTAGATGCCGTTCGTGACGAGCTGGTACCTCTGCCGCAGTTGGACCGAGTTCGACCAGTTTCATCCAAGGGCGGCGTGGGTGCGCCACAACCCCCAGAAGCCGATCCCGAAGATCGCCGCCCCCGTCCAGTCCGCCCAGGATGAAGGCCAGTAGTCGGCGAAACTCAGCCACGGCGTGAAGATGTAGATGGTTGCATCAGAGGCTTTCTCCAAGGCGTTCGCGAGCAGACCGTTCGAGTCAGCCAGGATGCCTGTCGCTGCCAGAGATGTCACAAGCAGTAGATTGAGCACCAAGACGATCCAGAGAATTCTACGCTGTTCTAAAACGGCAACATGTGGCTCGAGTTTATTCATCAGCTGCTTAACTACGCATCATCCGCAGCCCACTGCCAATCACAATAAATTCGCTGATTTCATGGCCCAGCACCGCTACAGGTAGTGTGAACACACCGGCAACAGCCCCAATTACCAGTACGGCAATGACAATGGCAGAGAGGGCTAGATTCTGATTGACTACCCGCTGATTGCGCTTGGCCAGTGTGACGGCATACGCCAACTTTTCCAGATCATCCGCCATGAGCGCCACATCCGCCGTCTCCAGCGCCACATCGGTGCCGGCGGCTCCCATGGCTACGCCGACGGTTGCCTCGGCCAGCGCCGGCGCATCGTTGACCCCATCCCCCACCATCGCTACATGGCCATAGCGCTGCGCCAGTTCACGTACTTTGATGGCTTTGTCTTCCGGCTTCAAGTCAGCATAAACTTCATCAATCCCCAGTTCGCGGGCAATGGCCTGGGCTGTACGCTCGTTGTCGCCCGTCAGCATCACCACTTTTTCGATGCCTGCCATATGCAGCGCCTGAATCGCTTGTAGGGCATTGGGGCGAATATTGTCGCGGATTGCGAGCAGGCCATGGGCACCCTTCTCATTGCCCACGAGGACCACCGTTTTACCCTCGGCCTGTAGACGTTCAATGGTTGCTTGTACGGCAGCAAGTGGGAGCTGGAACTGCTGGAAGAGGGCCGGACTACCGACATAGACCGTGTGACTATTGTACTGAGCCGATACCCCAGCCCCCGTTAATGATTGAAACTCGGTAACCGCTACGGGCCGGATATTTTTGTCTAGCGCCGCGCGCACAATGGCACGCGCCAGAGGATGTTGGCTGCGCTGTTCCAGACCCGCCGCCAGGGCCAGCACCTCATTAGACGAGACGCTGGCACCATCCAAGGCAATCACGTCAGTCACCTCTGGTTCTCCACGCGTCACCGTACCGGTTTTGTCCATGGCGACAACCTTAACCCGCGCCAACTCCTCAATGTAGACCCCGCCCTTGATGAGCACGCCCTGGCGCGCTCCCGTCCCTAACGCTGCTACCAAGGTAATGGGGATGGAGATCACCAGTGCACAGGGGGCAGCGGCGACCACAAAGACCGTGGCGCGCGCGATCCAATCGACCCACTCGCCACCAAAAAGCAGGGGAGGCAGAAGGGCAATCAAGAGGCCAATGGCAAGCACGGCGGGGCTATAGCGCGCCCCAAAGCGTTCGATGAAGCGTTGGCTGACCCCTTTGCGTTCCTGGGCCTCCTCAACCATGGCAATAATGCGGCTGATGGTGTTCTCGGCAAAAGCCTTGGTGGCGCGCATCTCCAGCGCTCCCTCGCCGTTGATGCTGCCGGCAAAAACAATGTCGCCCGGTTCCTTTTCCACGGGCACGCTTTCGCCGGTCACAGGGGCCTGGTTGACACTGGAGCGCCCATCGATGACTTCGCCGTCCGTGGCGATGGCCTGTCCCGGCTTGACGAGGAAGACATCCCCGACCTGCACTTCTTCAACGGGAATCTCAAGCTCCTGATTGCCCCGCCGCACCCGCGCGGTCTTGGGGGCCAGGTCCATCAGCGCCCGGATCGCCGAGCGGGTCTTCTCCTCGGTATAGCCTTCGGCGGCTTCACTGATGGAGTAGAGGAAGGCCAACATGGCACCCTCGGCGACTTCACCCATGAGTGCCGCAACGACGGCGGCGACTGTCATCAAGAGTTCGATACCGATTCTACGCTCAAAAATCAATTCCTCGATGGCCTCGCGTCCGAAGTAATACCCGCCACTGAGAATAGCGGCCACATAGAGGAGGGCAGAGACGAGTTCGGGGGCATCAGCCTGGCTGAGTAGCCAACCAACCAACAGCAGGATGCCAGCGGCTACCGAGGTGATGACCTTGGGGTTTTGCCAGGGCTTAGGCGGAGCACTAGCCTCGCGCCCCTCCTGCGGTGGAAAGCCACTCTCGATGAGCTTGTGCCGCAGTGCCTCAGGTGTCACCGTATCGGCATCGTACACCAGTTTGACTTTGGCTGATTTGGGATAGATCGTGAGATCTGCTATCCCTGGCCAGCCGTGCAGTGCCCGTTCCAACGTGGCGGCGTCATGCTCGCAGTCCATATTGGCGACACGCAGTTCAAGTTTTGTTTGGTTCATAGTGTTTTATAACGGAGCCCTCATCCACCCTCACGAGACTTTGATAAAGTTAGCTGTGAAGACATACCACGAACCGTAGAGTGCCCGCAGGTGAAAACCTGTCTGCTTCGCCAGCTGCTATACGGTTGCTTGCAAGCAAGACTAAGAGTTCTCATAGCGGGTACATTCATACACGCCCCGCGCCACATCTGATAGCAGCGCCTCTGCCAAGCCGAGCAGCTCGTAGACGCGGTCATCACTGAGCCGGTAGGTCACCTGCCGGCCTTCAGATGTAGCACTCACAAGCCCACAATCGCGCAAACATCTCAGGTGATTAGAAGCGTTTGACTGCGAGAGGCCGGTGGCCTGGATGATCTCGCTTACTGTGCGTGGGCCAGCACGCAAGGCCTCCAGAATGCTCAGGCGCGAAGGGTCACTAAACCCGCGGAACAACTTGGCTTTGAGCGCCCGGCTCGTTTTTTCAGCAACAAGTAACATAGCATCTCCATCAGACCAATATATCATTATATCAGCAATGAATGATATATTAGCAGAGTACTCAACCCATGTCCAACCTCGTAGTGGACAATTAAGGAGGAATTATGCGTGAAAATATATTATGGCTGTTACGCGATGCCCACCAAGCCAGAAAACAAGGTTTAGCTGCGGTAGCTGAACGGCAGCGTACCCGGCTTGCTGAAATGGTGACTTTTGCGCGAACTCATTCACCTTACTATCGCGAACTTTACCAGGGCCTACCGGAGTATGTTACGGATCCAACCCTGCTGCCGGTCACCAGCAAAAAGATGCTGATGAGCCAGTTCA
>QEUW01000155.1 GCA_003577005.1 Chloroflexota bacterium
GCCATTGGGTGCGGTCTGGGCGGCCCAGGCATCGACAGCGGCCTGGTTTGGCCGTGAAAAGCGGACATTCCACCAGACCAGGTTGTCACGGTTGGTGGGCGTCCCACTGAGGATAGCCAGGCGGCTGCCTGCGGGGGCGGTTACCACAACGTCATTGGCCGGCTTGTTGAGATAGCCGGGCGAACGGCGCAGGTTGACGCTGTCGGTTGTCTCCACCTCTTGCCCCGGCTGAAAACTGTTTGCCGGCGGCGCACTCTCACGCCAGCGATAATCGTTGGCCAGGGCGGCGCGGAAATCGGCAATGACCCCCGGCTTGGTTTCGATCACCCAGCGGTCGATATTGGGCCAACGGTAGAGGATGAGCGCCCGGATCTGCTGGTTGCCGCGTTGCTGATTCCACCAGTTGATCTCCGCATAAGCGCGCTGCACCCAACCGGTGTTCTGGTCTAGCCACGGCACATCCTGGTCGGTTTCGGTAAGATAGACCGGCAGATGACGCATGTCGGCCGGTATGGCGTTCATAAAGTCTCGATAGGTAAAGAAATGGTAATGGCGATTCTGAAAGGGCGGGTTCATCTTGCTGGCGTCGTGGATGAGGTTGGGGTCAGCGCCGTGGGTATAGGTGTGCAACGTGATGCCATCGCAGCCAAGCGGGCCAAGCAGGCGCAGAATGTCCTGCATGTACTGTACCCAGTCGCCATTAGGGTTGCCCGGATATTTGGTCTGGTTGTTCCAGGGAGCGACGGCGCCAACAAGCACCTGGTCGTTGGCGTGGCCGGGCACACGGCGGATGGCGTCGCGGCAGAGGCGATAGCAACGGACATAGAGATCGGGGGTGATCACCTCAGTTGGGTTTGGTGCGGCCGCAGCCATCAGAGCGGCAGATACGGCTGCCTCGGGTTGCAGCGCGCTAAACCGTTGGGGGGAGCCGTGGTAGAAGGGATCGTCAGAAGGCTCTGCCGCCACAGACGACGCTGCGGGAGCCGGTGCGGGGAAGAGTTCGGCGTCGCCCATTCCCCCGCTCAATCCGCGCACAACCGCTTTGAAGAGATTCACGAGCGGGCGCGCCAGGCTGGATGAACTTGAAGAGGTTTCGCTCGCGGGTTGCGTATCGGCAGCGCTTGGGGCAACCAGCCCTTGGGCCATGAGCGGCGGGCGCTCGATCTCGAAATTCATCTCGTTGCCGATGATCCAGATCTTGCATCCAGGCGAATTGGCAACATAGTTGGCGCAGCGCCGGGCAAAATCCTCGTAGAAGGCGCTATTGGGGATCGTGCCGTTGGGAAAATAGCCGTGATTGAGCCGGCAGATGACGCCTAGATTGCGATTGCTCCACGGGGAAAAATCTTTGCCCGAAAAGTTATTGGGGTCACGACCCAGTTCTTCGGTAAAGAGGACCCAGCCAGGGCGGCCGGCGTCCAACATCAGTTGTTCACCGCCCGGATCGTGCAGCCCAAAGAGATATACCGAATCGAAGAGGGGACGGGGCATGGCATGCTCCTTTTTGCGTGGCGCGCTGCTTGGATGAAGACCATGCAATCATAGCACAAAAACAGGTGGCTGTCATGTGGTCAGAGCTTCTGGGATGCGCCCGAATTTTGGGGCAACCATAAAACTTGCATTCCGGGAAAGGGCCAAAGACGCGCCAGCCAAATCAACTGTCCCCGGCCCTTTCCCGGAATGCGGGGTGCAGTGGCAAGCTGACATCTTGCCCTACAGTTTACATCCCAAATCTCGGACGCATTCACCAATTACCAGAAGCCGTCGTCCTGGTTATAGCCAGATTCTTCACAGATGCGCGCCACCACATCGACGATGGTGTCATGGGCTTTGCCATTGCTGGCGATCACGCCATTGTGGGCGCGCACATCGCGGCGGTTGAAGCGAAGCGGGTTGCCCCAGCAGTCGGTCATAATGCCACCGGCGGCTTCGAGCAGGGCGCAGGGTGCGCACAGATCCCACTCTTTGCAACCGGGGCTGGGGTGGACATAGAAATCGGCCAGGTGACGGGCGATGATGCCAACCTTTAGCCCGACGCTGCCGCTGATCCGCTCGCGCGTGACGTGGAGCGCCTTCACCATTTTGTCGATGATCTGCGGGCGATGGCTACGACTGGTCACCAGCACCATGTTGCGCGGTTGCGCCATATCGCTGACCTGCAATGGGATCCGTTCCCCTGCCTCGTAGAGATAGGCTGAGTGGTTGACCGCCCCTGCATAGAGCAGGCCAGGGTCGGGTTGCATGACCACACCGAGCACGGCTCGCCCTCCGATGGCGAGACCGATCATGATCGAGAACTCACCGTTGCGAGCGATAAACTCTTTGGTGCCGTCCAGCGGGTCAACGATCCAGACTCGTTCCTTTTGTAGCCGCGATAAATCATCTTTCGATTCCTCTGAAAGCACGCCATCGTCTGGAAAAACGGCCTGGATGCGGGCGAGGATGTGCTGGTTGGCCGAACGATCGGCCTCGGTGACCGGTTCGTTTTCAGATTTGTAACGAACTTCGGCGGCGCCAACATAAAAGGTATTGACAATTGTCGCTGCCTCGCGCGCCGTCTTGACGGCAAACTCGAGTTCAGCCGTGAGGTCAAGCGCTGCGACTTCAAACTTTTGATCGCTCATCAGGTTCAATCACCTTCATCAATGCTCGAACGGTTCATCTGCCAGGGACAGGACAGGAGCTTGTCCTACTGCAAAGAGTACATTGTAGCACACCGGCGGATGGCGATTCCAATTACTGCCGCACCGGGACAGGTGAGGCAAGTAATATCTTACCCTACGGTGGCAGATCTACTGCACAGCGAAAACCAAGCCAGGGCTCGGTATCCTCCTGGGATGCGCTGACCACGGTGTTAACCTGTACACCGGTCGCGCCATCCAAAAACGAGCCCCCCTTGATCAGGTATGCATTGGGGTTGCCGGGTGCCGGGCTGGCCGTCCATTCAGCCACATTGCCCGCCATATCGGCCAGCCCGGCCGGGCTATCCCCGTAGGGACGGTAGGAGCCGACAGGCTGGGTGTCACCTATCTGTGCTTCGTGGACATTGGCTAGCTGTACCTGATAGAGATCACCCCATGGATACCGGTAGGATCGTTGTGCGATAGGCGAGAAGCCGGCAGCCGCCTCCCACTCTTCCGCCGTGGGTAGACGTTTGTCGAGCCAGTCGCAAAACTGCACCGCTGCTGCCCATGGGACGTTGACGACCGGATAGTCATCATAGACAGGGTTGGTAGCATAATCTGTGCGTGTAGTACTGGCAACGGCGCTAGGTTGCGGGCAATGACCAGTATTGACACACTGCCGGTAATTTGCGTTGGTGACCTCCGTACGGTCGATAGCGAAAGGGGTCAGCGCAACCACGCGCACACCTGAATCAGCGTGGCTGGCAAGGGGATAGTCACCACCCGGGATCGGCACCAGGGTAGCCGTCGACAGGCGACTTCGCCATAAGAAACCTCCCGCCAGGATGGCGGCCAACAGGATCATAATCAGCAGACGACCGGGCGACCAATAGCCGCCGCCGCCGCGCCCACCATTTTGCGGCAACAGAGGTCGCAGCACGAGCCCCAACCTGCCCGACCGTGGCCCTACGCCGGATGAGGATTTGTTTGTCAGAACCGCATAGGCGCGGGCAGCCAGTTCTTGCTGCACCCCACTCGTCACGAGTAGTTCGTCTTCTAGCTCCTGGATCAGCGGCGCAACCCAGCCACAGCTGGCCGGATCTTCTTGTTGCAAACGCCAAAGCAGGGTTGGAGGCAGCGGGGACCAAACATCAAGCAGCGCCTCCTTGAGCACAAAGGCGGTGCGTTCGTCATCGGTCTGGTGGCGCAGAGCCGTCAAAACACCTTTTCGGTAGCTAAAAGCAGCGCGCAATAGCATCGTGCGGTGCCCCTCGTCCAGTTCGTGTCCGGCTTCAAGGGCAAGGAGACCATCGCGCAAAAGGGCAACCGGTGGCAACTCGCTTTCACTCCACCAATCATCCAGCGCACTATCCAGCGCCGCGGTTAGCGTCCTGAGGCGGAGAAGAGCCTGTGGCCCAGTAAACACATTGGCGAACGGCGTTGTGGAGCCATTCACCGGCGCCGATGTTCCTGACTGGTCGTGTACGGCTGGCTCGGGCTGAAAACGCCGATCTTCGTCGCCGCGTATTGGTCGCAAACTGATCGTATCGGCTGGGAGGAGATCGCCAAATTCCCAATCCAGTTGCAAACTATCTGGCTCGGTACTCTGCGGCGCAGGCCGAGAAGCGCGGCCCGGTGTGCGCCGGCCCAGGAGAAAGCTGGTCATGGCGGTTATTGTAACTACCACAACAGGGCATGGCAAATCGCCACGTAAAACGGATAGTTTTATAGTTCACGTCATTCGGGGTACAATAAGAGTGCATCGACACTGTCTGTGCAACGCACCGAATGTAGCTCTTTCGTTTTCCAAATCACCAAGAAGCTTTGCTGGGGTTTTCCAGATGGCGACCAAAGAGTTGGGGTACGTGGAGTTGGAATGGCGCTGTCCACGCTGTCGTACACGCAACCCTGGCACCCAGACCACCTGTAGCGGTTGTGGCGCACCACAGCCAGAGAATGTCCAGTTCGAGGCGCCTGCCGGCGGCGCATTGGTCGAAGATAGGGAGAAAATTGCGCGCGCCCAGAGCGGTCCTGATATCCAATGCGCCTATTGTGGAACCCGCAACCTGGCTACGGCTGAAGTCTGCAAACAGTGTGGCGCCGATCTAAAACAGGGGAAAGCGCGCGAGGCGGGTGGCATCGTAGGTGCGTTTCACAGCAGGCCGGCGCCGGAAGTGAACTGCACCACCTGTGGCACGGCCAATCCGGCGACAGCGCTTGTCTGCCAGAATTGTGGCGCCCCTTTGCCGCGACCTGAGGCCACCGCGGCCGCGCCGGCTCCGCTCCCTGCGCCGGCCAGGCGTGGAGGTAATTCGTGGTGGGTCTGGGCCGTTATTGCGCTAGCCGTGGGCGCCCTGGTCTGGTTTGGGGCACTTACGTTACGTACAACCGAATTGACCGGCACTGTGCAAGATGCGCGCTGGGTGCGCACCATCCCGGTCGAGGCGTTGGCGCCGGTAGAGCGGAGCGCCTGGCGCAACGAGTTACCGGCCGGTGTCGAGCCGCTTAGTTGCCGGGCGGAAGTGCGCTCGGTGCGTGATTCACCAGCGCCCAATGCGCGCGAGGTCTGCGGAACGCCTTACACCGTCGATACGGGCACCGGCATGGGGCGCGTGGTGCAGGATTGTCGCTATGAGGTCTATGATGACCGCTGTACCTATACCAGTGAGGAATGGCGAGTCGTCAACGTGCTTGAGCACAGCGGCGCCGGTTTTGAACCGGAATGGCCAGTTTTTGCGCCGGAACCTCGCCAACGTCTTGGCGCCGGTCGCGAACGGTTTCAGTGTATCATTCGCAGCGATGAGCGCACGTTCACATACGAGCCGCGCACCTTTGAGCAATATCTGCAATGCCAGCCCGGGTCGCAATGGGAACTGGAAGTCAATGGCTTTGGCGCCCTCACTGCGGCCCAGCGACAGCGCTAGATTAATCTATTGAGAATCATGAACCGTGAATGGGTGGAGCAATAAGTATGGCAAAATTTCCGCCGGTCGAGGAGCAGATGCGCATTCTGATGCGCGGGGTTGATTTCGGGGACGAGTTGACCTATAAGAATATGGAGCGAGAACTACGCGAGCGTCTCGAACAGAGCTACGCCAGCGGTCGCCCGCTCAAGGTCTACTGTGGTTTTGACCCATCTTCGCCGGATCTGCATCTAGGGCACACGATCCCCATGCGCAAGCTACAGCAGTTCCAGGGGCTCGGCCACGATGTGACCTTTCTCATTGGCACCTTCACCGGCATCATCGGTGACCCGAGCGACAAGGAGAGCGCCCGCAAACAGCAGACGCTCCAGGAGGCGCTTGCCAAAGCAGCCACTTATGCCGAGCAGGTCTATCGTGTGCTTGATCGCGCCAAGACGACTGTGCGTTATAACCATGAGTGGCTGAGCGAACTCACCTTTACGGAGGTCATCGGTCTGGCGTCGAATTTTACCGTGCAACAGTTCTTGCGTCGCGAGAATTTTGCCAAACGCTTCGCCAGGGGTGACGAGATCTGGCTCCATGAATTCTTCTATGCGCTGATGCAGGGCTACGATGCCGTAGCGCTGGAGACCGATGTGCAGGTCGGAGGTACGGACCAACTTTTCAACCTGATGGCCGGACGCAAGCTGATGGAGGCATTTGGACTGCCGCCGCAGGTTGTGCTTACCTTCCCCATCTTGGTTGGAACGGACGGTATCCTGCGCATGAGCAAGTCGACGGGGAACACGATTGGGATCAACGAGTCGCCTGGCGTGATCTATACCAAAGTGCTCAATGTGCCCGACACGGCTATGCGCAACTATGCCGAACTGGTTACCCGCTGGCGTCAGGAAGAGATCGACGACCTCTTCAACCAGATTGAGCGCGGCGCCCTAAGCATGCGCGATTTCAAACATAAGTTGGCATGGGAGATCGTCAGCATCTTCCACGGCGATAAGGCGGCCGACCGGGCCGCGGCCGATGCAAGCCTGATGCACGTGGGGGCCGCCCCCAGCGATGCGCCGATTGTGGTGCTCACAGAGAGTAAATCGATCATCGACCTGTTACAGGGGGCCGGCCAGGTCAAGAGCCGTAGCGAGGCGCGCCGGCTGATCGAACAAGGGGGCATCCGCGTGGATGGCGAAACCATTACAAACATCGACACCGCCATCGCCATACCGGCGGATGGCGAGTCTGTCATTCAGATTGGAAAACGCAAGTTTCTCCGGGTGCGCAGCGAGAGAGGGTGAAACAAAAAAAGAGACTGCCTGTCACGTTTCCCCCGATAGCGGCTGAGCCGCAACGTGACAGGCAATCTATGGTCTAGAGTATAACATAGGGAAATGGGGGTTGTAAAGTGGAGAAGTCTTAAAATTTTGTGCTATATTGGAAATTTAGGACTTTTCATCTTACAAAATTGTCAAGTCGGGTGGACGGAGCACCTTTAGCGCGCTGAACAAATACAACACAAATACAACGCCGTAAAGCCTCCGGTACAGTCAAAAGGGTGCGTCCGAAATTTGGGACGAGTAGGGCGAGATGCCATCTTACCCGCTGGAACCCGCATTTCGCGCCCAGAGGGCGCCCGGGGCCGGAGACGCATCGGTCAGGCAGAGTGGTGCTGGCCCCGGGGACCCTTGGGTGCGGAATGCTTGTGGCGCCAAATTCTCGCCCCCAAGCCTGGACGCACCCCAGTCAAAAAACAACATTGACAATCCTATCCTCCTTTGCTACACTCCCCTTTGTCTGTTTTTCCACAGAGATGTCTGCGCCCACCAGCAACTACTGGAATCGATCCCTGCGTGCTGCTCCCCACGTAGCCAGGCGATCCCATTTCCAAACTGGCTCGGTGCGCACCCAAACCAAATCAACCGTTTTGCCAAAGGAGGAGAACCCGATGAAAAAGCAGCTGTTCCTGATGCTCATTGTGATTCTAACAATGGCGTTAACAGCCTGTGCGCCGGGCGATGTACCCGCCGCCAGCACCGGCGGTGAGGCAGCGGCACCCGCCGCCGGCGAGATGACCTTTGTCGGCACGCCGCGAAACGAAACGCTGATCCTGGATGAGTTGAATGGTTCGCTCGACCGCCCTGATTTCTTTAACATTTATGCACCCGGTGTGGCGGCCGGTCGTGGCTATCATGAACTTTGTACAGATCATCTCTGGGAGATCGACACGACGACCGGTCTGCAATATGGCTCGCTGGCAGCAGAACTGCCCACGGCCCTGAACGACGAATGGACCAGTTTTGAGATCAAGCTACGCGAGGGCATTTACTGGGATGACGGTGTGGAATTCACGGCCGACGATCTGGCCTTTACGCTCAACATGTGGCTCGAAACCGAGAACATTGCCATCCACGGCTGGGCGACAGATTATATCGAGAGCGTCGAGGTGGTGGACCGCTATACGGTCCACCTCAACACGACGCGCCCCCAGCCCCGTCTGGCAAAAGACCTGGGGGTGACGATCTGGGGCAACCGTCTCTATCCCATGCCCAAGCACGTCTGGGAAAACGAAGACGCGGCGAGCTTTGCCTTCTTCCCGCCGGTCTGCATCGGGCAGTATTCGTACCGGGATCACGACCCCAATGGCAACTGGACCATCTGGGAACTGCGCGACGACTGGGAACGCACCAGCGTGGGGCAGATCACTGGCAAACATGGGCCCAAATATGTGATGTGGAACTTTGTTGGCACCGAAGAGAAACGTATCCTTGCCATGATCAACCACGACATCGACATTCTGCAAGATATTACGCCTGAGTCGATGGAGGTACTGACCCAGCGCAGCCAGACGGCGCGAGCATGGCACGCGGGTTTCCCCTATGCGGATTTCGATGACCCGTGCGAGCGCGGCATTTCGTTCAACAACTCGGAGTTCCCCTATTCGGAATGGCAGGTGCGCTGGGCGCTGGCCCTGGCCACCGACATCAAGAACGTGTCGCTGGCCACGTTTGGCGGCATGTTGCGCGTCTCGCCGCTGGCGGTTCCGCCGGTGGCTGCGGTGCAGAACACCTATCACAAACCGTTGGTAGAAGATCTAAAAGCAATGACCCTGCCCGATGGCTACGCCCCCTTCGACGCCAACTTTGCCCGCGACATGGCCGAGATCTTCAATCAGCAAGGGATCGGGGCCGACCTGCCCCAGAGCGAAGAAGAGTTGATCGACCTCTTTGGGGTGGGCTGGTGGAAGTATGATGTGGAGCAGGCGGCGAAGCTGTTGGAAAGCGTCGGCTTCTCGCGCGACGCCAATGGCAAGTGGCTGCTCCCCGACGGCACGCCGTGGAGCATCTCGATCAACGCCCCCGCCGACTTCGAGGTGCAGTCCGGGCGGCTGGCCTTTGCCGTGGCCGACTCGTGGACCAAGTTTGGCATCGATGCGTCCGCCAATACGATGACGGCCGGTTCGTTCTGGAATGCCCAATCTACCGGCGAATTTCAGGCCGGCTCATATTGGCCGGGTTGCGCCATCGGCCCCGACATCTTCCCGAACATCCGCGGTTGGCATCAGAAATACATTGTGCCGACCGGTGAGCTGGCGCCCGGCAATGCCAACCGCCACAGCAGCGACGAGATCGCACGCATCCTGGACGAACTCGAAAAGGTGACCTCGGACGACCCGCGCAATGTCGAGCTCAGCAAGGAACTGTTGCTGCAAATGGCGCGCGAGATGCACTGGATCCCCATGTTTGGCACCTCCAAGTTTGTGCCGGTCAATGAGTATTACTGGACCAACTACCCCACCGCCGACAACTACTATGAAGGCCCGTGGTGGTGGTGGTCGAACTTCAAGTATATTGTGGCGCACATCGAGCCGAAGCAGTAGCGGTAGAAAGCCAGGAGCGTAACCCGTTTAGAGTCTGTTCGTAAGAAACTGTCTGAAAAGGGTCGGTGCGATGCACCTGGGCCACCGGGCATTCCTGAGGCGCCACGCACCTTGCAGGTGCATCGCACCAGTCTGGCGCCCCCTTTTCAGACAGCTTTTAAGTAATCCCGTTTTGAATCCTCACCTCGGTGACAATCATCTGGGAAGTGGCTGTCACCTGGATTGCCTGGATTGGGTGATTGACATGCAGTTTGCACGATTTCTGGTTTCGCGTGTTATCAGTTATGTGCTCGTAGTGTGGATCAGCATTACGATTGTCTTTTTTGTGCCGCGTTTTATACCGGGCAACCCGGTCGAGACGATGCTGGGGCGCTTGATGTCGCAGGGCACCACGATGGAGCCGGAACTGGTCGAGCAGATGCGCAAAACCATGACGCAGATGTTTGGTCTGGAAGGTACGCTCTGGGAGCAGTACACCTCTTTTTTGCAGCGTGTGTTGGTGACGCGCGATTTTGGGCCGTCACTCTCCTACTACCCGACCCCGGTGAACTTGCTGATTGCCAAAGCGTTGCCCTGGTCGCTTGGCTTGTTGTTGACAGCCTTGGCGGTCAGTTGGTGCCTGGGCAACTTCATTGGTCTCCTCGCCGGTTATTACAACCGAAAATTTACCTCCAAAATGATCGAGACGACGGCCATGATCGTCTATCCGATCCCATATTATATCCTCGCCCTGTTGCTGGTGATCCTCTTCGCCTATATCTGGCCGGTCTTTCCCTTTGTCTTCCAGGTGAGTGGCCAGCCCGGCTCGTGGCCGTGGATGAAGAGCGTTGCCTATAATTCGTTCCTGCCCTTGATGTCCATCGTTGTGGTGAGCCTGGGCTGGTGGACGATCAGCATGAAAGCGATGGCGATCGACACCAAAGAAGAAGATTTTATTCATTATGCGCGCTATCGCGGCGTCAACGACAACAAGGTGATGTTTGGCTACGTGGCGCGCACCGCTATTCTGCCGCAGATCACTGTGTTGGGGCTGAGCATCGGCGGTGTCTTTGGCGGCTCGTTGATTACCGAGATCCTCTTTGGCTACCCAGGTGTCGGCACGCTGGTCTACCGGGCGATATTGGGTTCGGATTACAACCTGATCATGGGCACTATCAGCCTCTCAATCGTCGCCGTGGCCACGGCGACGCTGGTTTTGGATCTGATCTACCCGTTCATCGACCCGCGCATCCGCTATCAATGAGATGATTCAGACGATGGATGATAGACCATCATCCATCGTCCATGGTCCACCGTCGACCGTCCACCGTCCATCACGAGGCAACCAATGCGCCTGATCAAGCCAAGATTGGTGATTGGCATCATCATCGTGGGTATCTTTTCGATCTTGGGGCTGATTCTGCCCTTTTTTGCCCCGGAAAACCCCACGGCCTGGAATACCTATTTTCGCAATCTGCCGCCCAGCCGTGAGCATATCATGGGCACCAATAACCTGGGGCAGGACATCTTCTGGCTGCTCACCTGGTCGATCCGCAACTCGTTGTGGATCGGTCTGTCGGTGGCAGCGTTGGCGACGCTCATCGGCGTCGTTGTGGGTTTGCTCAGCGGCTTTTTGGGTGGCGCCGTTGACCGGGCGTTGACCTTGATCATGGACATCGTGATCGCCGTGCCCTCGCTGCCGATCCTGATCCTCATGTCGGCGCTGCTCGGTGGGCGCACTTCGCTGCTCATCATTGCCGGGGTGTTGGTGCTCTTCAACTGGCCGTGGCCGGGTCGCCAGGCGCGCGCCATGTCGCTCAGCCTGCGCGAGCGCGAATTTATCAACATTGCGCAGGCTTCGGGCGAAGGCAACTTGAAGATCGTGGTGGTGGAGATCATGCCCTTTGTGCTCGGCTGGGCGCTGGCAAACTTTATCAACACGATCCTGGTTGCCATCTCAGCCGAATCAGGGTTGGCGATCATTGGGCTTTCCAGCCTCAAAGACGCCACCCTGGGCACCATGATCTACTGGGCCATGCAACATCAGGCGCTGCTATTGGAGAAATGGCTGTGGATCCTGTCGCCCATCATCTCGATCATGTTGCTCTTTATCGGTCTCTTTCTGGTCTCCACCGGCTGGTCCGACTACTTTGCTACACGAAGAGGACGGCAATGATCCGCATCAAGAATGTAAGTCTTTTTTACGACACCGTACAAGGGACGGTCAAAGCGGTCGAAGGGGTCTCGTTTGACATCTACGACGGCGAAATAGTGGGCATTGCCGGCGAATCCGGGTGTGGCAAATCGACCTTGATGAAAGGGATCTATGGCAACATCGAACGGCCCATGTACCTGGCCAACGGTGCGATTGAACTGGCGATCGATGACAACGGGCAGAGCGAGGTGATCCCCAGCAATGAATTCCACCGCTACTGGTGGAAACAGCTTGCTTACATCCCGCAAGCATCTATGAGCGTACTCAACCCGGTGGTGCGGATCAAAGACCAGTTTCTCGATTCCTTTTCCAGCCAGGAGATCAACACACACGGCAAAACGGCCTTGGTCGAAGCGATGGCCGCCTACTTGCAGGAGCTCGAGTTGCCGGCCGATGTGCTCTCCGCCTTTCCCCACCAGTTGAGCGGCGGCATGAGACAACGGGTGATCGTGGCGATGGCGACCTTTGTCCAGCCCAGGTTTGTGTTGGCCGATGAACCCACCACCGCACTCGATGTGGTCGTCCAACGCGGCATCCTGACGCTGTTACGCAATCTGCAAAAGCGGCTGGGCAACACCTTTGTCATGGTCTCGCACGATATGGGCGTCCACTACCAGATCACCGACCGCATGGTGATCATGTATGCCGGCAAGGTGGTGGAGATCGCACCGACAGAGGTCATCTTTGAGCGCCCGCTGCACCCGTACACCGAGATGTTGATCCGCTCGCTGCCACGCCTGGGGGACGATACGGAGCGTTCGGGGATCAGCGGGAGCCCGCCCAGCCTGCTACGCCCGCCTCAAGGCTGCCGGTTTGCGGCGCGCTGTTACCTGGCCGACGCCGGTTGTACGCAGACCTCGCCGGAACTGTTGGAGGTCGAACCGGGCCATTTTGTGGCCTGTCTGAAACGGGAACCTGGCGCCCAACCCATTACTGCTAGAGAAATGGTGATTGCATGAGCGAGAATTTTTTAGAGATCACCGAGGTCAGCAAGGTCTTTCGCATTGGTGGGCTCATCGGTTCGCGCAAGCTGGCCGCTGTGGACCAGGTGTCGCTGGCGCTGACAAAGGCCAAACCCCAGATCCTCAGCATCGTGGGCGAATCGGGTTCGGGGAAGACCACGCTGGCGCGCATGGTGTTGCGCCTGATCCAACCTACCAGTGGCGAAATCGTGATCGACGGCTTGAGCACAAGCGGGCGTCTGACCGGCGAACAGGTCAGGGGGTTCCGGCGCAAGGTGCAGCCTATCTTTCAGAATCCGTTCGAGAGCTTTAGCAGCCGCAAGACGGTGGACACCTATCTCTTTGAGACGGCCCGCAACATCTTGGGGGTGCGCGGCAAGCAGGCGGCACACCAGGCGGTCGATGAGGCGCTGGTCAATGTAGGGCTATCGGCGGAGCGTGTGATTGGGCGCTACCCCAACCAGTTTTCGGGCGGGGAGTTGCAGCGCGTCTCGGTGGCCCGCGCCATCATCCCGCACCCGGAGTTGCTCGTGGCCGACGAGCCGGTCAGCATGATCGATGCTTCATTGCGCATGACAGTGGTCAACCTGTTCAAGAAGTTGCGTGACGAGTTCAAGATCAACATCCTCTATATCACACATGATCTCTCCACCGCCTACTACGTGAGTGACTTGATCGCCATCATGTATCGCGGCAATGTGGTCGAATATGGCCCGTCCAGCCAGATTCTGCGCAACCCCGCTCACCCCTACACCGAGTTGCTGCTCGACTCGGTAGCCAAGATCGGCGAGAAGTGGAGCGAGCTTGTCCGTCTGCCCGACATGGAAACCAAAGAGTATGGTTATGTGGGCTGCAAATTTGTCGGGCGTTGTCCCTACGCCCGCGAGATCTGCCGCCAGGTGAAGCCCCCCAGGGTGGTTACGGAAGAGGGTCGCGAGGTCTTGTGCTTCAAATTGGTGGATTTCCAGCCCGTTGAAGCGCGACAAGCGGGGTCAGTTGTAAGCGCCGGGGGGACGTGAATGCAAGGGGTTGAGAGTTACTTCGCCTCAGGCGGAGGGGTCCATCGCTGCCCGCGTTCATATCTCTCCTGGAAGCAGCGTGAAGATGGTAATCTCAGGCCGGCAATTCAAGCGGTATGGCGCCGGCCACATACCCAACCCTCGGCTCGTGTAGACCTGCCGTCCACCCACCTGGCGCAAGCCAATTGGATACCGCCGGCCAAAGCGGGGCAGGATAGGTGCATACGTATAAAGTCCATCGCGACCAGGGCGCAGCAAGGGTAGACGCACCTGGCCGCCATGACTATGTCCACTAAATTGCACCGCTACCGGCGCCTCTCGCTGGATGACCAGGTCGAAGAAGTCCGGCTCATGCACCATCAGCAGCGTGGTCGCACCGGAGGGAATCCCCTGCAACGCGACGTTGAGATCGGGGCGCCCGCCCCAAATGTCGTCCACACCGGCCAGCCAGAGATCATTTGCAATCTGTGTAGCCTGGTTGCGCAACACATGAACACCGGCCTCTTCTAGCGCTGCAAGCACGATGCGCACATCCGACCAGTAATCATGATTGCCAAAGACGGCATAGATAGGAGCCTGCGCCCGCCGTAATGGCTCGACCATCCCCTCCGCATCGCGGGCATGGTCGCCTACATAGTCACCGGTCAGGAAAATCCAGTCCGGCGCCAGCGGATTGATGATAGTGATGGCCTCCGCAAGGCCTTCTGGCCCGGTAAAGTCGCACAGGTGGATGTCCGAAAGGTGGGCAATACGTTTACCCGCCTGCCGTTCCGGCAGACCAGCGATGTGAAGATCGATCGCTTCCACGTCCACCCAACGCGGCTCGACCAGGCGCGAATAGGCCACGGTCGCTATGCTGGCAGCAGCAAGCCCGCCAAGTAGCTGCAGCAACCCCGTACCAGGAAAAGAAAGTGTTCCGTTGCCTTGGGTCATGGGCAATCAGACCAAGTGTCTCCGAGGAAAATTTCTACTGGCAGAGGGGTCACTATGCTGTCACCCACTTCACCTTCTCGCCCAGTGGACGGCGTAGGCCAGCCGGCGGGGCGGCGAGCGGCTTACCAACGTAGAGAAAGCCGAGCAACCGCGCCGGTGGCGCAAGGTCCAACATCCCCGCGACGTGAGGATGAATTGCCACCGCGCCACTCGTCCACTTACAGGCGAGCCCCAGGCTGCAAGCCATCAACTGGATATGATGCGCCGCAATAGAGACCGCCGACATCTCTTCCCACTCTGGCATCTTGCCGTCGGTGACCATGCCCAGGCTGATCCACGCCGAGGCTTGCCAAGCGCGATCCCACTGTGCCTGGTAGCCGCGCGGGTCAAACTTGTCGGGCGGTGTCAATTGGCGATAGGCTTCGCCAAAGGCATCGGCCAGCTTGCGGCGACCTTCGCCAGTGAACACAGTAAAGCGCCACGGTTCGGTCTGGCCGTGGCTGGGCGCCCAGTTGGCAGCTTCGAGCATCAATTCCAGTTGGGCAGGATCAAGCGGGTCCGGCGCCATCTCTTTGAGCCCGATACTGCGCCGCTGCCGTAGAAACTCAAGCAGATTTTCAGGTTGCATAACACTCCGATCAGTCTTTTGTCTTTTTTCAGAGTCTATCACAGAAGCGATGAACAGTCCATCTCGTCCAGTGCTGAGCAGGCTTCTTAAAAATCACACTAGCGAAGACTTCCGGGAGGTGGCTGGAGCATAGCTCGCAGACGAAGAAGCCCCCCGGCCACCTCCCGGAAGTCTGGCGCCAACGGGAATAGCCGACTGTTGAGGAATTCTGGCGCTGAGCCAGGAATTCCAATTCGTCATTGTCATTCAACCCGCCACTCGGCCAGGCGGACTGTATCTGCGCCACCGGCAACGGCCAGGCGTTCACCTGTAAGCGGGTCGTACCACCCCACGAGGAGAAGGTATTCTCCAGGCGGCAGCCGGGCCGGTAGCGCCAGCGGATAGTGGTCGATCACCGCTTCGTTCACCCGCCAGCCCCAGGTAGGGTAGAAACCGTCTTCGGGCTGCCGATCCTGTTGTGCGGCTAGTTGCCCATCCGGGCCGACCAGATGCACAAACACGGT
>QEUW01000754.1 GCA_003577005.1 Chloroflexota bacterium
CCGTCTGGGTGAATCGCAGCCATCCACAGCCGGCGCAACGACCGCCTACGAGCGAGGTTGGGGTCGTTGGTTGGCTGCGCGCCAACTTTTTTAGCAGCATTGGGAATACAATCCTCACCCTGCTTACGCTGCTCCTTGTCTACTATGCGGGAGGATCCCTGTTGCGCTGGGCCGTGGGCCAGGCGTACTGGGAACCCATTTGGCTCAACCGGAAGCTTTTTGCAGTGGGCACGTATCCCCAAGCGCGGCTCCTCCAGCCTAGCCTGGTGCTGGCGACTGTTTCGTTTCTCTTTGGGCTGAGCGCCGGTCGCTGGGGGAGCATCGTGCGCAGTGTGGCGGTGGGATTGGCCGCGCTGCTGCTCTTGCTGGCGATCTTACCCATTGGGCCGGCAGCGCAGATCTGGATGGGCATCAGTCTGGCGCTGCTGATCGGGGGGTATGTGGTAGGTCTGCGCGTCACCATTCCCAGCATCGTGTTGGCCGTGGCGTGGGTGCTGAGCATTCCATTTGCGCTTTTTCTGTTGCGCGGCTCGATCGAGTTGCAACCGCTGAATCTCTCGATCCCGATTTTGGGCGGCCCGCTGCCGTCCCATCAGATCGGGGGATTTTTATTGACCATTCTCTTGACAGTTGTGGGGATTGCGTTTAGTTTTCCCATCGGTGTGGCGTTGGCGCTGGGGCGGCGCAGCCATCTACCGGTGATCCGCTATTTTTGCATCGCCTACATCGAACTGATCCGCGGGGTGCCGCTGATCACCTTGCTCTTTATGGGAATGTTGGTGCTGCCGCTCTTTCTGCCGCGTGGCTGGCCTAGCCCAGAGGCGATCACGCGCGTCATGGTGGCGATCACGCTTTTTAGCGCTGCCTATCTGGCCGAGAACGTGCGGGGCGGCTTGCAAGCCGTGCCGCACGGCCAGTACGAAGCCGCCGACGCCATCGGGCTGAGTAGCTGGCAAAAGACACGGCTGATCATCCTGCCCCAGGCGCTGCGTGCGGTGATCCCGGCGATTGTGGGCCAGTTTATTGCCCTGTTCAAAGACACATCGTTGGTGGCGCTGGTGGGGCTGACGGACCTGCTCGGCATCGGACGGGCAGTGATCCAACAGCCGGAGTGGCTTGCGGTGCCCGGGGGCATCATACGCGAGGTCTATGTCTTTGTGGCGCTGGTTTACTTTCTCTTCAGCTACGGCATGAGTTGGGCCAGCCGGCAGTTGGAAGAACAGCTCGGCGTGGGTAAACGGTGAGCCAATTTGACTACATAACAACTCGATGCATATCATTACACGTAAACGTCTGAATGATTTTGCTTTACGCACTATGAAGACCAGTATGTTCCGGAACTAAGCGCGCTATGACCACTACATTGGGTGTTATCGGGATAAACGAAGCTGGGTAGACAGGCGCCGCTACTTGTCTACCTGTCTACCACTGGTAACGGCTTATTCCCGATAAACTCTATTGTTTGCGATTTTGCGACAGACAAGGGGGAATTAGCAGGTGTCACATCAACCCAACGGGGCTGATATTATTGTCATGAAGGATGTCAACAAGTGGTACGGCGAGTTCCATGCGTTGCGCGATGTCAACCTGCGGGTAAAACCCAAGGAAGTGGTGGTCATCATCGGGCCGTCGGGGTCGGGCAAATCGACCTTGATCCGCACCATCAACCGCCTGGAAGAACACCAGAAGGGCGAAATCGTCATCGACGGCATCCCGCTGACGCGCGATGTGCGCAACATCGAGGCCATCCGCATGGAGACGGGGATGGTCTTCCAGCAGTTCAACCTCTTCCCCCACCTGACGGTGCTCCAGAACATTACGCTGGCGCCGATCCATGTGCGCAAGAAGAGCAAGGCCGAGGCAGAGGCGCTTGCCATGCAGTTGCTCGAACGGGTCGGCATCCCCGAACAGGCAAATAAGTACCCGGGCCAGCTTTCGGGTGGCCAGCAACAGCGCGTCGCCATTGCCCGTGCGCTGGCCATGCAACCCAAGATCATGCTCTTCGACGAGCCAACCTCGGCGCTCGACCCCGAGATGATCAAAGAGGTGCTGGATGTGATGAAGGAGCTGGCCCAATCGGGCATGACCATGCTGGTGGTGACACACGAAATGGGCTTTGCCCGCGAGGTTCGGCACGCCCGAGCACTTCTTTACCAACCCGCAACACGAACGCACCAAGTTGTTTTTGAACCAGATTTTGTAGGGCGGAGCTGACAGAGAGGACCCAGTATCAGCGGCCACTGTCCGCAGATTGCAGGATGCCACTGCCCACGGTCGTGGCGGCCGGCTGAGAAATCCACTCGGCGTAGAGGGCATCTACGGCCGGATTTTGCAGGGCGGCCAACTCTGCCTGCCAGGTGGCCGTATCGACGATGCCGTAGCGGTGCCGCTCCAGATAGCGATGCAAGAAGCGGAAAAAGTTGCGATCGCCTAATTCCTCGCGCAGCGCTTCATAGAAGAGCGCACCCTTGCCATAGACGATGGTTTCGTATTGCAGACCGTCGGCAAAGCTGTCGACCGTCTGGTTGACGAGGGTATCC
>QEUW01000755.1 GCA_003577005.1 Chloroflexota bacterium
TTTGTGTACAATTTGTGTTGCCTCTCCATGTCTGTAGCGACATCGCGCTGATTCGTTTTACGAGCTTCCTGGCTCCAAACCGGGGCGTGGCGCCAGCGTGACCGTCACCTGCTGGGGTTGGCCATCGCGCAATACGGTCAGCACGAGTTGCTCGCCCGGCAGCCGGAAGGCGACCTCGCTCAGCAGATCATCAAACGTAGCAATGGGCTGGTCATCCACTTCGACCACGATATCGCCGCCAATAGGCACGGGCAAGCCATTGACCGAGCGGGTGCCGGTCGAGCCACGCAGACCGGCCTCGGCCGCCGGGCTACCCGACACGACATTGTTGATATAGGCGCCATATTGGGCCTCTAGATTATTGGCTTCCATAATGGCAAGATTCACGTCGCTCCCTTCAACACCCAGCCAGGGCCATTGGTAGGCACCTTCGGCAATCAACGTCGGCACAATATGGCGAACCACGTTCACGGGGATGGCAAACCCAACCCCGGTATTGCCACGCTCGCCTGCGGTGCGAATCTGCGCATTGACGCCAATCACCTCACCGGCCAGACTGATCAAGGGCCCGCCTGAATTGCCGGGGTTGATCGCCGCATCGGTCTGGATCGCACGTGGGATGGAAAACTGCGCCACGCCCGACGGGATCGTCCGCCCGGTGGCGCTGACAATTCCAAGTGTCATGCTGCTGCCCAGCCCAAAGGGGTTGCCGATGGCAATGGCCCAGTCACCGACTTCCACCTGGTTGGAATCGCCAAGGGAGAGAGGAAAGACACCTTCGGGCAGGGTTGCTACCCGCAGCACGGCGAGGTCGCTATTGGCGTCACTGCCGACGATTTCGGCGTACTCTTGCAGCCCGTTGAAAAAGACCACGATCACCAGCGACGCCTGGTCAACCACATGGTGGTTGGTGATGATGTGCCCGTCATCATCCAGCACAAAACCCGAACCGGCGCCTTGCCCCCCACCTAACCCGGCGACCTGGCTGACAAAAACCTGAATGTTGACCACGCCCGGGTTTAGCTGGGTAAAACGCCCCTGGAGCAGGCCCTCAGTGGAGGCAAGCGCATCGGCGTCATCTGGTGGCTGTGCTTGTTGCGCATCGCTAGCTGGTGGGACCTGAGGGGCTGCTCCAGGCGCCGGCGCCGCTGGAACCGTAAATGTTGGCGCAGGTTGCACCTGGCGGTCAGGGGTGATGGGCGTGACTTGTACCGCCGGTGCGGGTGAGGTCCAGTACCGGTACGGCAGTGCGACCGCTACGATGGCGACTCCTATGCCGATGAGCAGCAGAAACCCACAACCAACGGCAAGAATGATCGTAGTATTTCGATTCATGACACCCCCATGAGAAAATAGTAGCAATGAAAAAGATCGACTTGAAAGATTTTTGAATGGAAAGACCCCGGTGGAAACCGGGGCCTTAGTTCACGCAATCGACAGGGTCAACGAGGCCGTTCGATCCCTTCCATCGTTTCGGCGCTGGACGACTGCTCGTCAGTTTCCGGCAGCGCTGGCTGGCCGTTCTTCTGTCGGGTACGGGCGCCACCACGCTTGCTGGTATCACCAGACTCGCTATGACGGGTCTGGCCCTCGATCTGTCTGCCGCCGTTGCCGGACGCGCGCTTCTTGCCCCCGTCTGAGCGTTGGGCACCGCTCTGCTGGCCCTCGATCGTGCGCGGCTGGCTGATGCTGATTCGCCGTGGCTTCGATTCTTGTGATTTGGGTAGGTGGAGGGTCAGCACACCATTCTCGCAAGTAGCCCCGATCTCATCCCGGCTGATGGCAGTCGGTAAGGCGATGCTGCGTATAAAGGTGCCAAAGCGACGCTCGCGTAGGTGATATTGCTGCGTCTTCTCTTCGTCCTCAAAACTGGTTTCACCTTTGATCGTCAAGATGTTGTCGTGGAGATTGATCTCCAGTTCGTTGGGGTCGATACCGGGAATCGACGCCTTGATGATAAAGGCATCCTCGGTCTCGGAAACATCAAGCGGCAATGTATTGTAGAAATCGCCGCCTTCACCCCGTTCGCGGAAAGCAAGAGATTGGTCGTCGAAAAGGCGATTCATTGCCCGTTGCAACGTAGCCATCTCGCGAAATGGATCCCATCGCATCAAGGTCATAAA
>QEUW01000156.1 GCA_003577005.1 Chloroflexota bacterium
GCCTGGAGAAGGGGGCGGATTGGGGGCAGTCCCGCCATGTGTTGCACGACCACCAGCACTGGGTTTGGACGATCGCCTTTAGCCCCGATGGGACCAACCTGGCCAGCGGCAGTGTCGATGCCACGGTCAAACTGTGGGACACGGCCAGCGGCGCCTGTCTGTTTACGCTCCAACCTCAAGGCCCCTACGCCGGCATGAATATCACAAATGCGACCGGAATTACAGATGCACAACGGCAGGCGCTTCAGGCTTTGGGGGCAGTTGACCACGGGTGGAGGTAGCCTATGGAAGGATGGGGGCTACACCAGGACGGGCGGACATGAGCCAGCAGCGGAGCTGGCCTCCTTCTGTTTGCTCATGTCGCCCACCAGAAGCCGCTCTAGGAGCAGGCAAGAGGGTCGTCACAGACGGGGTCCGCTGCTTTAGCCCCGGTATGTCTTTTCAACCGGCACACCGATAGAGCTGCCCCATTCGGTCCACGAGCCGTCGTAGTTGCGCACAGCCCAGCAGATACTTGAGGGCAAACCAGGTGTGCGACGAGCGCTCGCCGATGCGGCAGTAGGTGATCACCTGCTTGTCGGCGGTGATGCTTTTGCCGCCGTAGATCTGCTCCAGTTCGGCGCGTGGTTTGTAGGTGCCGTCTTCAGACACAGCCGATGCCCAGGGAATGTTGGCCGCACCGGGGATGTGGCCGCCGCGCTGCGAGCCTTCTTGCGGCAGGTTGGGCGGGGCCAGCAATTCACCCGAAAATTCGCCCGGCGAACGGACATCGACCATGGCCCGGCCCCGGTGGCCGACGCTCTCCTCCACAAAGGGGCGAAGCGCACGTAATTCCTCGTTCATTTCGCCGATCTCGTACGTACCTGGCGTCACCTGGGGCGTTGCCGTGGTCAATTCGCGCCCTTCGTTGACCCATTTCTGGCGACCACCGTTCATCAAGCGGACGTCATCGTGGCCGTAATACTTCATCAGCCACAGCGTATAGGCGGCAAACCAGTTGTTGTTGTCGCCGTAGAGGATCACCGTGGTGTCGTTGCTGATTCCCGACCGCTCCATCAGCGCCTCGAAGGCTTCGGGCGAGGGAATATCGCGGCAGATCGGGTCCTGCGTGTCCTTTTGCCAGTTCCAGCCGACCGCGCCGGGGATATGGCCCTGTTCGTAGGCGGTCGTGTCTACATCGACTTCGACAAACCGGATGTTCGGACGGTTGAGATTGGCTGCGACCCATTCGGTTTCGACTAACATTTCAGGATGGGCGTACCCTGCACCGTTGAGATTCATCATGTGACTCCTTTGTGGTAGAATAAGTACCTATCCGAATGACGGTTGCGGGTCCGACTACTTCCCCTACCCATAGGATCGGTCGCAGAGTTATTCGGATAGGCTCTAAGTAGAACGACGTGAGCCGGACCTGCCGGTTCACGGCTGACAACAAATTTTACCCTACGTTCATCATCCAACACGCCGCACATCATTGGCAGACCCCTGGCAAGCCACGCCTGGATACCGCCATGCAGCTTCAGCACATGGGTGCGGCCCTGGCTGACCAACAGGCTGGCTGCAATATCGGAGCGAAGACTCCTCTATGTGATAGCGATGGATGTATCTGTTTCCTGTTCAAGTGGGCCAGCCGCCTTTGTTATGCAAACGTATCATACTGGCTGCCCGTGAGTGATTCGTGTGTTTTGGCGCAGTGTACCGTGTGGAAAACGTGTGGTCAGGCCCAAAATATGCAAAAGTGCGATCAACGTATCTTTTGTATGATCATTGAACACTATATTTTTGATACCCGATCCACGCTTCCGCTTGAATGAACCGAACCGGCTATGGCTCGACTTTCCCTCTCCGTATTGGGCGGCTTTCAGGTAAAAGTGAATGGTGAACCCATCACTGCCTTTGAATCGAACAAGGTGCGGGCGCTGCTGGCCTATCTGGCAGTAGAGGCGGACCGGCCCCACGACCGCCCGGCGCTGGCCGGGCTGCTCTGGCCGGATCATCCCGAAACGGCCGCACGCACCAACTTGCGCCACGTATTGCGCCAACTGCGCCAGACGCTGCCCGACACCGACCCGGCGCAGCCCTTGCTGCTCACCAGTTCGCGCACGCTCCAGTTCAACATACACAGCAGCTACACGCTGGATGTGGCTCAGTTTGGCGAACTCCTGGCCGCCAGCGAACGGTGCAGCCATCGTTCACTGGCGGATTGCCCGGCGTGTCTCGACCGGTACACCCAGGCCGCGGCCCTTTATCAAGGAGACTTTCTGGCCGGTCTGGCGCTGTACGACAGCGACTTGTTCGAAGAATGGGTGGAGGTGCAGCGAGAGCGTCTACGACGCCAGGCGCTCGAACTCTTCTTCACGCTCGCCACACATCATGAGAAGCAGGGGGCGTGGGAGCCGGCCCAACACTATGCCTGGAAACAGTTGGAAGTGGAGCCGTGGCGCGAGGAGGCGCATCGCCAACTGATGCGGGTGCTGGCCCAGAGCGGCCAACGCAGCGCTGCCTTGTCCCAGTACGAACGCTGCCGCTCGATTCTCGCCGACGAACTGGGGGTCGAACCCGAGCAGGAGACAATGGCCCTCTACGAGCAGATCCGGGCGGGGGGATGGGGAAGTAGGGGAGTGGGAGCGTTGGGGGGTGAGAAGGGCACCCCCTCTCCCTCCACCTCCCCATCCCCCTGCCCCCCGACAAGATTGGGGTGAAGCGCCCGCCACCACCACCTTTTATGGGCGCCAGAATGAGCAGGATCGTCTGCGCCGCTGGTTGGGTGAAGATCGCCACCGGCTGGTGGCGGTGCTGGGCATGGGGGGCATGGGCAAGACCACACTCGTGGCTAGGGTGGCCCGAGCGATAGCCGGGCACTTTGACTTTGTCTTCTGGCGCTCACTGCTCAACGCCCCGCCGATGAGCGATATCTTGCGCCAGGCGCTGCAATTTCTCTCGCACCAACAACTGACCCAGTTGCCGGAGAGTATCAGTGAGCAGATGAACATGCTCTTCGAGCGGTTGCGCCAGCACCGCTGTCTCTTGGTGTTGGACAACACCGAGAGCATCCTCGAAGCAGGGCAGGCGGGGCAATACCGGTCGGGCTACGAGGGCTACGGCCAGTTGGTGGAGCGCATGGCGCAGAGCGAGCACCAGAGTTGTCTTGTCCTCACCAGCCGCGAGCGCCCGCGCGGCGTGGGGCGGTTGGAAGAAGACCTCACAACGGTTCGTGTGTTGGCCCTGGGCGGGCTGGCGGTGGAGGCCGGCCGGGCCCTCCTCCAGGCTCGCGGGCTGGAGGAGGGGGCACACCTGGCAGCCGACGTGGTGGCGCGCTACTCAGGCAACCCGCTGGCGCTCAAGCTGGTCGCCCGCACCATCGACGAGTTATTCGACGGTGACGTTGCCGCTTTTCTCAGCGATGAAGCGCTCATCTTTGACGACATCCGTTCGGTGCTCGACCAGCAATTTGCCCGTCTCAACCCTTTGGAGCGTGATCTCCTGGTCTGGCTTGCTATCGAGCGCGAGGCCGTCTCGTTGCAGAGGCTGATTGAGAATCTCGTCCGTCCACCGTCGCGCCGCGACCTGCTCGAAACGTTGCGTTCGCTCCAGCGCCGCTCATTGCTCGAACGGTCCGAGATGGGCTTTACCCTGCAGAATGTCGTCACCGAGTATCTGACGGACCATCTGGTAGACCGGGTCTGCCAGGAGATCGAAAGGGAACTGCCGGCTGGCAGTACGAAGACCACGGCGCAGAAGCACGATAATTCTGCACCTCGCATTGCTGATTCGACATTCAACTGCTATGCGCTGTTCAAGGCCCAGGCCAAAGAGTACATCCGGCAGAGCCAGGTGCGGCTGATCGTTCAGCCCCTCACGGACCTGCTGGTGGCAAAAATGGGGGAAACGGTACTTGTAAACACCCTCAAGCGCATCCTCAAAGCAGTACAGGCAGAGGCGAATGGGGCTGCGCTGGATATGCCGGGGTACGCTGGAGGCAACATCCTGAATTTGCTGCTCCACCTAGGTGTTGATCTGGCCGGGCACGACTTCTCGAATATTTGCGTCTGGCAGGCTTACCTGCGGGGTGTCCATGCGCCTGAGGTCAATTTTGCTGGCGCCGATCTCGCCGGTTCTGCCTTCACCCACCGTTACGGATTTATTCAGGGTCTTCACTTTCGTCCCGACGGTGAATTGCTCGTCATAGGGATCGGCGACCATACGGCGCGTGTCTGGAGCGCCGCCACTGGCGAAGAGATCTTTGCATTTCCATCCGGCGACACGGTCCACAATTTTATCTGTTTGCACCCGGACAACCATACCGCCGCCCTGGGCGCGGCCAACCATGCGGTCGCCATTGTCGATCTGGCGGATGGGCGTCTCTTACACATGCTATACGGCCACCAAAGCCCGATCTGGCGCCTGGTCTTTAGCGCCGATGGCAAGTGGGCCGCCAGCAGCGACACGGTGGGGGATGTCTGCCTCTGGGATACCGAACGCGGAGTGCTTACCCACCACTTTCGTAGCCATACGGCGCCGGTCACTGCGCTCGCCTTCTCGCCACCAGGGGCGGCGAACGCGTTCCTCGTTACCGGAGCCGTTGATGGCGAAGTCTGTCTTTGGGATCTGGCTAACGGCGGCCTGGTACGAAAGTTTCAGGCCCACCGCGAAGAGGTGGCTGTGCTCCAGTTTACCCTAGATGGCGCCACATTCGTCACCGGCAGCCATGACCACACGGTCTGTCTCTGGCGTGTGGCCGACGGTGAGCGCACAGCGGTGCTGCACCACCATCACCAGCCAGTGCGGCTGATGGCCATCGCCCCCAACGGCCACCTGCTCGCCACCGGCGGTGGCGATACCTTTATCGCCTTGTGGGATGGGCAAACCGGCCAGATGCGCCACATCCTGGCCGACCAGGCGGCGCCCTGCCTGCAACTCGCCTTTAGCCATGACAGCCAACAGATAGCCGCCCTGGACACCAACGAAATGATCCATATATGGGATGTGGCGAGCGGACGGCGATTGGACTGCTACGCCATCTATCACAACGGCGTCCAGGCGGTTGCCTTCAGCGCAGATGGGCAGCGCATCGCCTCCGCCGGGCGTGATCCCACGGTGTATATCTGGGATGTGAGTAACCCAGCCGCACCACGCGTGGGCGCCCAACTATCAGGCCACGCCCATCGTATCAACAGCGCGGTTCTGAATGCCGATGGCAAGACCGCCGCCAGTGGGGACCAAAGTGGCGAGCTCCGGCTCTGGAATTTGCACACTGGCGCCAGCCGCAAACTACCGGCGCAGCAAGGGAGTATCATGGCGCTGGCCTTTGACCCTACCGGCCGCACCCTTGCATCCGCCGGCGCCGATGGCACGATCCAACTTTGGGATATTGCCACTGGGCAGCTCCGCCGGCTATTGCGCGGCCATACGAACGTCGTGATGGCGTGCGAGTTTAGCCCGGACGGGCGCTGGCTCGCCAGCAGTGGTGTCGATCCGGCAGTGCATATATGGGAGGTAGAAAACGGCAGCCTGCTCCACACCATGCGCCGTCACACCAACACTGTGCAAGATGTCTGCTTCTTACCTGACGGGCGCGTGATCAGTTGCAGCTACGACCAGACACTTCGCCTCTGGGACGCCGAGCGTGGAGAGTTGCTGACCACCTGGTCGTCGCCCGACACGACCTATCTTTCGCTTGCAGCGCACCCCAATGGTCTCTTGCTGGCCGCCGGCAGCTTTCAGCGGTTCATCCATCTGATCGAATTGGCGACAGGGCGGCTCCTGTGTGAACTGACGGGGCACAGCCGCACCGTCGAATCGGTCACGTTTCGCCCCGATGGCCGGTTCCTGGTCAGCGCCAGCCACGACGAAACCATCCGCCTGTGGGATGTGGAGGCTGCGCTGGCGGGTGCGGGCGAGGCAGCCTGTCTGGCCGTCACCACTGCCCCCGGCCCCTACGATGGCATGAACATCACCGGTGTAACAGGGATCAGCGCCGCCCAGAAGGCCGCGCTGATCGCTCTAGGGGCAGTCGATGACAGTGCATAATACCTTTTTCTGTCAGGAGGGACCAAAATTGACAATTGACCATCGACCATTGACAATTCACCCTTACCATGATCCGTATCCTCGTAGCCGACGACCACCCCATCGTGCGCGATGGTTTGGTCGCCGTTCTCAGCACCCAGGCAGAGTTTGCCGTCATCGGCACAGCCGGCGATGGTGAAGAGGTTTTGCGCCAGGTGCGCACCCACACGCCCGATGTGTTGCTGCTCGACCTGGAGATGCCCCGTCTCGATGGCGTCGAAACGCTGCGGCGGCTAGCGGGGGAAGAGCAGCCTGTGCGCACAATTGTCTTTACTGCCTTCGACACCGACGACCGCATCGTCGAGGCCATCCGCGCCGGGGCCCAGGGCTATTTGCTCAAGGGCGCCCCGCGCGAGGAGCTGTTCAACGCAATTCGCGTCGTCCACGCCGGCGGTACGTTGTTGCATCCGGTCGTCGCTACCAAACTGCTGGGCCGGCTCCGCCAACAGGATGGTCCAGACGCCCTTACCCCGCGCGAGGAGGAGGTGCTCCAACTCGTCGCCCAAGGTCTACCCAATAAAGAGATCGCCGCCCGGCTTGTCATCACCGAGCGCACGGTCAAATTTCATGTCAGCTCGATCTTGGGCAAACTCGGCGCCAGCAACCGCACCGAGATGGTTGCGCTCGCCAAGCAGCGCGGACTGATCAAATTATGAATGGTGAATTGCGAATTGTGAATGGTAAATGTAGGGTGTAGCTGTACTGACACATGAGGTTAGAGAGCTTAATGGGAGGTGCGACGCACTTTTCAAGTGCATTGCACCTGTAGCACCGTATCTAACCTGATGTGTCAATACATGTAGCTGCCTGTAAACATTCACTGTTCTCCGTACACAAGTTACAATTCACCATTCCTCTGATCCTTCGTACAGGGGGAATTTGGCCCGGCGATCAATGCGCCGGGCTTTTTTTATTGGTAAAGTTGAAGTCAGACAGTTTCGGTATCTATACGGGTCGGTTTTCGACCCCAACAAGGAAATTGTGACGCCATGACAAAGACCATGCAGGCTATCCGGGTGCATCGCTATGGCGGCCCAGAAGAGCTCAACCTGGAGCGCATCCCACGCCCGGAGCCAAAAATAGGTGAACTCTTGGTTCGTGTACACGCAGCCGGTGTCTTGCCGATTGAGACGGCGGTTCGCCAGGGACGCTTCCCAGGGGTCATGCCGGAGGCTTTTCCCTACATCCCCGGCACGGCATTCGCCGGTGTGATCGAGGAATTAGGACCGGCGGTGACCGGCTGGCAGGTGGGAGAGGCGGTCTGTGGCCGCAGCCCCAATGGAACCTATGCCGAATATACGACGCTGCTGGCCGAGGCGCCGGCAGCCGCCCCCAATACAGCGGGATTTCGGCTCTCTGCCGCCATTATCCCACTGGCGCGCAAGCCCGCAAGCCTCAGCTTTGACGAAGCCGCCACGCTCTCCGGCGGCGCTACGACCGCCTGGACGGCGCTCTTTGCCGATGGCGACCTGCAGCCAGGCCAGCGGATTCTGATCCACGGAGCGGCAGGCGGTGTTGGCCTCTTTGCGGTGCAGTTCGCCAGGTGGAAAGGCGCACATGTCATCGGAACCGCCTCGACCGCAAATGTGGATTTTGTCCGCTCGCTGGGAGCCGATGAGGTGATCGACTATACCACAACCCCTTTTGAAGAGGTGGCGCACAATCTCGATTTTGTGCTGGACACCATCGGCGGCGACACCCTGTTGCGTTCTATGCCGCTCGTCAAGCGCGGCGGAACGGTGGTTTCCATCGTACAACCGCCCCCTACGGCGCTGGCCGAAGCACTGGGGGTCCAGGCGTTCAAGAACGCTGTCTTGCCAGCCAGCGAACACCTGCGCTCGATCGTCCAGTTGATCGATGAGGGTCATGTCAGACCGGTCATTCGTCGTATCTTCGCCTTGTATGAGGCGGCGCAGGCGCACAAGCTAAGCGAGACCGGTCACGGGCGGGGTCGCATCGTCCTGCACATTGCCGATGGATAAAGGGCTTGAGCCACAGATTCCGCAGATTTCTTTCTTGGGAGGCGGCATCATCTGCCTGAGCCGCATTCTGTATTCATAACAGTCACCATGCTCGTTCGAGCACCGATAACGTTTACGAAGTGGGCCGGGAACCCCCAGGGTGGCGCCATGAAAATGGCAGTGTACAGCAAGTAACACAGAGAACACAGAGGGGACGCGGGGCGCACAGGGGGCTTTGTCCACAGAACGAGCTATTGCCTATTTCTCGGTGCTCTCTGTGCAGTCTCTGCGCTCTGTGTTCCGCTGTTCTGTACTATTTTCACAGCAGGAGATATGCGATGAAACGAGTTGCATTGATTACCGGCGCCAGCCGGGGATTGGGAAAAACGCTGGCGACATTTCTCGCCGGGCGCGGCGATAATCTGGTCATCACGGCCAGAGGTGTTGAGGCACTAACGACAGTAGCCGGTGAACTGGAGGCGTACGGGGGGGAGGTGGTTGCGCTCCCCGGCGATGTGGCCGACCCGTCGCACCAGCGCCAGCTCGTAGCCGCCGCCGGGCAGTTAGGCGGATTGCACCTGTTGGTCAACAACGCATCGGTCCTGGGCCCTAGCCCGCAGCCGGTGTTGGCCGATTATCCGCTCGAAACGCTTGAGCAGGTCTTTGCTGTCAATGTGCTGGCCCCGCTCAGTCTGATCCAACAGGCGTTGCCGCTGCTTAAGCAATCCGGTGGGACGATCATCAACATTTCCAGTGATGCGGCAGTAGGTGGGTACGCCGGTTGGGGCGGCTATGGGGCCAGCAAGGCGGCGCTGGACCTGATCACCCTCACGCTGGCAAACGAACTGCGCGAGGATGGTGTGGCCGTAGTGAGCGTCGACCCGGGTGATATGCGCACACAAATGCAACAAGAAGCCTTCCCCGGTGAGGACATCAGCGACCGCCCGCTGCCCGATGTAACCATTCCCTTTTGGGCCTGGCTGCTTGGTCAGGAACCGCGACAGATCAGCGGTCGTCGCTTCCAGGCCCAGGCAGCAGAGTGGGTCGTCGCTTAACGAGGTGACAACCAATTGGGTCACCGGATCAGTAGCCTGTTGCAGAGAGCGAGAGTGGAGGAAAGTTATGAACCGCAATGAATTGTTCTTTGATCGGCCGGCATCACTCCAAGCTACGGAGCCACCCGAAAGCCGGGGCATCGCCCGTGATGAGGTGCGTCTACTAGTCAGCACACCAGACGGACATACACACACTGTTTTTTATGATCTGGCCCGCTATCTACAGCCCGGCGATCTGCTGGTGATCAACCGCAGCGCCACGCTGCCGGCCAGCCTGCCGGCGTGGGCTAGCCTGGGCGAGTTTGTGCTCAACGTCTCCACAAACTACGGCGGCGGTCTCTGGCTCGCCGAACCGCGCTGGAGTCTGAGCCAGCCGGGACCGCTGCCGCTCGAACCGAGCGAACCCATTTCAATCGCCGGTACGGCGGCCCGAATGGTGGCGCCCTTCCCGGGCCTGCCTCGACTTTGGTACGTACAGTCTGAGAGCAATCTTTGCCAGCTCATGGCGCGGGCCGGAGCGCCGATCCGCTATGGCTATGTGCAGGGTTTCTATCCGCTAGAGGCGTATCAGACCGTCTTTGCTCGCATTCCCGGCAGTGCAGAGATGCCTTCCGCTGGCCGTCCTTTTACCCCACGTGTGCTGGCTGCACTGCGCGCACGTGGGGTTGAGATGGCCGGGCTGACCCTCCATACCGGCGTCTCCAGCCTGGAGGTGGAAACCGATACCGTCGAAGAACACTCGCTCTACCCGGAGCCCTTTCACGTACCGGTGGGGACGGCGCGGGCGGTCAACCGTGCACGCAGCGAAGGCCGCCGCGTGATCGCCGTCGGCACTACGGTGGTGCGCGCCCTCGAAGCAGCCTGGGACGGCAAGCAGGTCTCCCCAGCGCGTGGGTTTACCCGCCGCTATATCCACCCGGGTCAGGGCGTTCATGCCGTCGATGGGCTGGTCAGTGGCTTCCATGACCCGCTCGCCAGCCACCTGGCCATGCTCTACGCTATTGCCGGCCAGGAATTGATCCGCACTGCGTATGCAGAAGCCGTGCAACATGGCTACCTCTGGCACGAGTTTGGCGACAGCCACCTGATCTTGCCAGGAAAAGAGGGGTGAGACGTGAAGGGTGACGTGTAACGGACACGTCACCCTTCACGTCTCACCCCTCACGCACCACCCACCACCAAACACTATTTCGTAGCGGGTAACAGCTCGCCAGGGCATCCGGTGCTGGCGGGCTTTTGACGCGGCCAGAGGAATGACCAGGGCCAATGCCGCTTTGGCTGTTGGCCATCCACTGCCTTGAGCAATTGGCGCTGGCGAGCAAAGCGCCTCGCCTGCTCCTGGCGCTCCTGGATGACCTGATTGGCCAGCATCAGATTGGGATTGGGAAGCATGGTTGTTTCTCCTTTACTCGCCGTCACTTGGGTTGGGTTTCGCTGATTTTCCTCATCCCAAACCGTCACTTCGGCTTCGATTGCTATCTGTCCATAGCTATGCGCCACCGAGATCCGGTGGTGGCCGTCGCGCACATAGTAGATCTCACCGATCTGGACTAGCTCCACCGGCGGGATCGGTTCTCCCCGCTCATGCGCCAGCGCCAGGTCGACCCAGCGGTCTGCTGTGTGCGCCTGGAGGGGCCGGAACTGAGCATCAAAATCACGACAACGCCCTTCGCTGCCGCGAATCTGCGCCAGTGGAACCAGCTGGACACCCGCATGATGGCGCGCCCGTGGCGTCCGCCGCTGAATGTTGGCGTTCAGACAGAGCAAGCTCTGTGAGTGACCCGATAAGCGGGACCAGAACCGTCGCCTGAACGCCTGCCCGCGGAGTTGCAGAAAGCGGTCTTTTACCTGCGAGCGGGTCGTTGTTTGTACCAACATACGCACCTCCTTGGATTCACTTTCTGGCACCAGTATGCCAGAAAGTGACACAGTTGTGGTGACACTGGTCGCCACAAGCAGTGGTACAAGCGCTGCCACCAAAGTGATACAACTCTTCTGAGGGGTTCACCCCTCACCCTGCAAGCGCCGGTCTCTCTCAGTGACCCGTCGCCGTACGGGCTGCGCCTTCTGCACAGCGGCAACGCTTTGGGTTCTTCAACCAGCTCCAAGCGATCTGTGCTTAACCCTGCCGTACCATCGGCAGATAAAGCGGGTTTTGCAGGCCGGAGTTGTTTCCCTGCCCGGCCAGAGCAAATTCGGTAAAGTGGTCGGCCACCACCGTCACCACACGATTGGCGGTATCCACACCGCAGCCAGCGCAAGGCAGCATGGGCCGCCATTCGGCCCCATTCCAGTAGAGCACAGTGAGCGTGGCTGGATCGGTAACACCGGCAGCGGCGAGCTGCGCATCGGTATAGGGAATGCTCAGCGTATACGGCTTGAGAAAGGTCGTGACCGCCTGACCGGTAAGGGTCGTCGCCGCACCATTGAACGAGCGGACAGGCCGCAACCCATTGGGAAGCGGTTGCCGGGGAGCAGGCAGACCGGCCAGTTTGACGATCAGGTCGCCAGTGGCAGCGCCGGCAGGAAAGGCCACGGTGATCCCATCTGGCCCGCTGACCGTCCCACCCTGGCCTGGCGTCACATTGCCGCCGCCCAATGGGCCGCCCCAGCGGGCAAAGCCAGAGGCCGGACGCTCGCCCGCCTGGTCAAAGTCGCCGCCGACATAGACGCCGCTTGCCGCCGCAGCGACGCTGTAGACCTCGGTGAACTGGTCATTGTACCATTTGAGACCGCTCCCCAACGTTGACCAAGAACCGGTAAGGGTATCGAAACGACCAACAAAACGGGCCGGCGCCGTCCCCGCTGCGGTAAAATGCCCACCGACAAAGAGGTCAGTGCCGTATGCAGCCAGCGCGTACACCGGATTTTCGTCAAAGCCGCCTACACTATTCCCAGGCGCCGACCATTCACCGGTCGCCAGGCTGTAGCGGGCCAGGTTGTTGGCTGAAACCGCCCCGGCCTGATTGAAAGAGCCACCCACATAGAGCCCATCGCCGATCAACGCCAACGCATTGACATCGATGGAAAAGCCGCTAAAGCCATTCTTGCTGACACCGGGGTTGAGCGGCGTCCCGGCCCAGAGCCATTTATCCTGCTGGCTGTCCCAGATGGTCAGGTTGTGCATGACGACAAAGCTGTTGAGGTCGTTGATGTCCGTGCCATACTGGATCGTCTGGAAGTGGCCGCCGATAAAGACGAGGTCGCCGCTGACGGCCAACGCATTGACATAGGTGCCGACCTCATGACCTTCCTTGCCACGCTCGAAGATGCGTGCCTGTGCGCCAAAGGGGTGCCACTGGGCGCCATCCCAAAAGGCAACATCATAGGCGGTGACGTTGCCCGCTGCTGTGAAGCCGCCGCCGGCGTAGAGCCGGCCATTGCTGTAGGCTAGCGCCATCACATCACCGTTGATCCCGCTGCCGAGCGCCGACCATTCCTTGGTGACGCTGTTCCAGCGTGCGATATGGTTGGCGGCGACCCCGCCAGCCTGGGTGAACTCGCCGCCGACATAGAGGTCATCACCGGCCAGCGCCAGCGCACGGATGCGACCATTGGTCCCGCCGATGTTGTGCCAGGTCTCGCCATCCCACATCGCCAGGTTGTCCACCTTGACGCCGCCGGCATATTGAAACTCGCCGCCGGCAAAGACAAAACCATCCTCATCCACGACAATGGCGTAGGGCAGGGCCGGTGTATCACCATAGGCCTGCCGGGCCAGACCGACGCCCAAAGCCTGCCAGCCAGTCGCGTCATAGCGGCCCACATTGTCGATGCGCAAGTTGCCGCCAAACTTGTACGAACCGCCGATGTAGAGCGACCCCTCCGGTCCAGTGGCCAGCGTGGTCACGACATCATAATCCTGGTTCTGGATGCCCGCGCCTACCTCGGCAAAAGTGGCGCCATCCCACTGGACGAGCAGGTCCATCGCCTTGCCGCCGGCGGCCACAAAGCTACCCCCCACGTAGAGATGATCACCGCTCACCGCCAATGCGTTGACGACCATGTCGGAGGAGAACTGTTCTGGCCGTACACCCCCGCCCACGCTCTTCCAGGTGACGCCGTCCCAGACCGCCAGGTGGGCGGCGGGTTTGCCGTCTGCCTGTTCAAAAGCGCCGCCGGCATGAAGCTGTCCGTTGTAGACCGCCAGCGCCGCCACCGTCGCATTCTCAAAGCCATTGGTATTGGCGCCGAGAGAAACGCCGTTGCCCAACGCAACCCATTGGATGCCATTCCACGCGGCCACGCTGTTGGCGTTAATCCCCCCCGCCTGGGTGAAATCACCGCCGACATAGAGCGCATCGCTATAGGGGGCCAGGGCCAGGACTTCACCGTTGGGCACGAATTCACCTTCCCAATCCAGCTTGCCGACCCCACTGCCTAACGCCGCCCACTTCTGTCCATCCCAAACGGCAATATTGTTGGCCGCCACACCATCGACCGAGACAAAATCGCCCCCGACGTAGAGCCGGCCATCGACAAAGGCCAGCGCATTGACCTCTCCTGGTTCGGGGGAGCCAAAGTAATCATCCACAGGGCCAGTACCATTGCCGACCAGCGACCAGCTATTCCCATCCCAGCGGGCCAGGCGGTTGGCATCGAGATCACCGGCGGTGTTGAACTTCCCGCCGACATAGAGAGCGGCGCCGTGGGCGGCCAGCGCGGTCACCCGTCCGTCCACGCCCGCGCCGAGTGGGTGCCAGCTCCGGCCATCCCAGCGAGCGATGTTGCGCGCTTCGACACCACCGGCTTTGGTAAAGTCGCCCCCGACATAGAGATCGCCATTGGGCGCCACAGCCAGGGCGAGGACCTGGCCTTCGACACCGGCAAAGCCAAAGCGGTCGTCCCAGAATTCATCGCCGGGCGCCTGGGGTGCGAACCGGGTGGACCCGGCAATTTGGGCCTGTGCGGGCACAGCGGGAAGCAGTGCCAGCCAGGCTGCCAGCCAAAGCAAAAGAATCGTTTTCAATCGCTTGGTGTGGGAATTCATTGGTTTTGCTCCTACTTGATTTGTTTTGATTTTTTCCATGTGCCGGCCAGTAGCCGCTTCTCCATCTTGCGCGTATCAGTACATCCCTATTTCATAGGGCGCAGGCGTCGCAATCCAGCCAGTAGCCGCTTCTCCATCTTGCGCGTATCAGTACACCCAACGTGCAGTCCCGTTATTCTTGCGGAAGTTTTGTGCCACCTAGACGCTGTTTGAAAGGTCTCTGTCCCGCTCGTGCTGGATTGTCAAATCCCCGACGTCACCGCTGGATTTGACAATCCAGCACGAGCTTTTCAGACAGCTTCTTAGGATCAGTCCTGGCTGCTGCCCGCAACAACATCGTATCAACAACTGGCCGATAATTGGTGTCAGCCCGTGTTACAAGAATTGCTACACCTTTGGCAAGTGTTACAATCGGCTGCCCCAGCTCGCCGTGCGTGGCCGGCGGATGGACCTCAGAAGCAGCGTGGCAAAAGGGATAAAGAAAAAGCCAGATAAAAAATAGAGACACTGCTATGCAGCGTCTCTCAGGCTACAACGAGACTTTACGTGGCAGACCTAACTCGACCTCCGCGCCCAAAGGCTCCCGTGACCACAAATTGTCTGGTTGACAAAGCTGGTTCTGGTCACGGGGCCCCTTTGGGCGCGGAGGTCTTGCCGCATCTTGTGGACTGATGGGGCTCAAGAGGTTCGCGCACTCTCGTGCGAACCTCTTGAGCCCCATCGAACAGGGAGAATTATAAGGGGAAGAGTCAGCGGTTACTCATCAACCGTTGTTCCTTCGTCGGGCGGGTTCAGGAAAGGCGGCAGCGGGAGCGACCGCAGCACCCCTTCTGGCGAGCTGGCGACAATGACGCCGGTTTCGCCCGGCTCCCAGGCCGTCACCTGGTAGCGGTCGAAGTCGGCGATGGCGGTCTCATATTGGGAGGACCAATTGATGACGCCAAAGCCGCTGCCGCTGAGCGGGAAGGGCGAAAGGTCGAAAACCGTGCCCAGATTGGCGTCGTTGGCAAAGAGCGTGATCGACGGGCCATCGCGCTCAGCCGCCAACCGATTGACTGCGGTCGAAGGGTTGATCTGGTCGCTAAAAAGCCAGGCATCGTTATAGACCGGGTTGTTGGTGAGGCCTGTCCAGGCGCCGTTGTCATAGCGCGCGGCGGCGTAGCTTTGCGAATCGGGGATGACAAGAAAAGCGTAGAAGCGGTCGAAATTGCCCTCGATGGCGAAGATCAGCCCGTAGGCCGTCTGGTAGAAAGTCTCGCCGCGGTTGACCTCCACCGAGAAGAGGCCGTTGGCCTGGCCGGGCGCCGGTGCGCCATAGACGCAGACATAGTCGGGCTGGGTGGCGGTGCGATAGAGACCGTTGAGGTAGCTGGCCTGGCAGACCTCCTGCGTGCCCACAAACCATCCACTGTCGGGCCGGCTGTAATCATCGGCATAGACCACGGTAAAACGGTCGATGCGGAAGTCATCAAAGCGGGCCGTAGCGGTGCTCGTGTCATACCCAAACCAGTTGGCAATGCCGGCAACACCGTTCTGGGGGAAGGAATTGTCGAAGAGCCGGTCGATGAACACGCCGTTGACGTAGAGTCTGATCTCGTCCCCCTGCCGGCGCACCTTGAGCAGATTGCTGTTGGCGCCACCGGCAATGGCAGTGCTGCCCAACCACATATTGCCCGTGACCGGGTTTTGCGTCAATGCGGTCCAGACGCCCTGATCCAGTTTCTGGACGGCATAGCTTTGGTTCGCCGGATCAACCCAGAAGACATAGAACTGAGAGAGCTGTTGCGGGTCATCAGCGCCAAAGAAGAGACCGTACACGCTGCCGTCGTTGGCGCTCTCTTTGCGAGCGAGCACCTGGTAGGTCCCATTGACCACAGCGGCGGCCGGTGCGGCCGAGACGCAGTAGGTCTGCTGCATTTTCATG
>QEUW01000157.1 GCA_003577005.1 Chloroflexota bacterium
GGCCGAATGACACAGGGTTAACGTCCAGCTTCGGACGAGGGCATACATGCCCCAGGCGCCGGCCAGAAACCCCAGCGCCCAGGCGATTTTGACCGCATTGGTGATACCAAAACCAAGGAGAACAAAAACCTCTGCCACGTAAAATGCCAGCGGGGCCTGGATGACAAACGTTGGGTAGCCGTACCCCTGGTTGTGATGCATGGCCCAACGCGGCCACAAAGCGCCATCGCGAATGGCCTCATCAAACATCGTGACAAAGAAAACGCTGTGGCGACCATCGTGTGCTGAATAAAAGTAGCCGGACGCCAGGAGCGGCAACAAGGCGAACGAGCTCAAAACCAGGAGCATCAATAAAGATGCGTCGAGCGATAAAAGGTACCTACGCACTGGCCGAAATGACCTCCACGATGCGCCGGGGTGAAAAACCGGCTCTTGATACTTTGGACATTTACTGCCCTACCCGGTAAACTTGCCCTTGTATTGCGACTGCCAGCCTGCGCCACCCCCAGACAACGCAAGTTGGCCCTATCATAGACGATTCGCACCCAAAAGACAACGATGCAACCGACCGATCCGCTCCCATTCCTTGATCTGCGCGCGGACTACCTGGCCCTCAAACCCGAACTCGATGCCGCGGTTGCCCGTGTCCTCGACAGGGGTTGGTATATCCTGGGCAAGGAAGTGGCCACCTTTGAAGCAGAATTCGCCGCCTTCTTGACCGGCGCGCGCCAAGTGGCAAAAAATACCGTTCGCGCCGGACAATCTGAAATCCAACATCCAACACCCAACATCGAATGCGTTGGCGTCAATTCGGGCACCGATGCGCTGCAACTCGCTCTCTGGGCCTGTGATGTTGGTCCTGGCGACGAGGTGATCACCGTCTCTCATACGGCGGTGGCTACGGCTGCGGCGATCCGCCTCACCGGCGCCACCCCCGTCTTTGTGGATGTAGACCCGGCCACCTACACAATGGACCCGGCGCTGCTGGAAACAGCAATTACGCCACACACAAAAGCGATTGTCCCCGTCCATCTCTACGGCCACCCGGCGGAGATGGCGCCCATTCTGGAGATTGCCCGCCGGCACGGTCTGCGCGTGATCGAAGATTGCGCCCAGGCCCACGGCGCCACCTATCGCGGCCAACCGGTCGGCACTCTGGGTGATCTGGGCTGCTTCTCCTTTTATCCAACAAAGAACCTGGGTGCGCTGGGCGACAGCGGGGCCGTCGTAGGGCGCACTGGCGACTTGATCGACCGTGTACGTCGCCTGCGCGAGTATGGTTGGACACCCCAGGCTCGCTACATCTCGCAGGAGGAAGGAATGAACAGCCGGCTGGATGAGATCCAGGCTGCGATCTTGCGGGTCAAGCTCAAGTATCTCGACCAGTGGAACAGACACCGGCGCGATCTCGCTATGCATTACGCAACACGCCTCCCCGCTGCCATCACAAAACCCATCGAACAGCCGGGCTGTACTCATGTCTACCATCTTTACGTCGTGCGTGCGCCAGAGCGGGAGCACTTCCGCCAACGGCTCCAGGCCGCCGGCATCGGCACCGCGATCCACTACCCGGCGCCCATTCACCAGCAGCCGGGCTACACGCGCTACGCAACACGCCATCCGCTCTCCCACACCGAACGCCTGGCCCACGAGATCGTCTCGCTGCCCATGCACCCCCACCTCACCGAGCAAGATGTGGTGCGGGTTGCCGATGCCGTCACCACTGCGCTCGCCGTCTGACCTGGAACCATTGCCGTGCAAACCCGTCGGCTGTCACACCCCATTCACAATTCACCATTCACCATTCACCATTCACCATTGGATCTCTACCGGCTGATCGTGTTTGCCGGTATACTGGCGTATACCATTCTCTTCACCAGACTCGCCTTCCACCAACACCTGGGCATGCGCACCCACCGCTCCGACCTGGGCCAGATCGACCAGGCCGTCTGGAACAGCAGCCGCGGTCGCTTTGTAGAGAACACCGACGCCGGCTTTATCGCCACCCGCATGACCGACCACGTCGAGCCGATCCTGGCGCTGATCAGCCCGGTCTTTTATCTGTGGAACGATGTACGGGCGCTCTTGTTGCTACAAGTGATCTTCGTCGCCGTGGGCGCCTGGCCTCTCTACGAGCTGGCTCTGCGCAAACTAAATCAACTGCTCACCCCCGAAGAGGCGGGCCAGATCTGGCATGTGGAGCCGCTGCGCCAGTTGACCCGCCCGCTTGCGCTGAGTGTGGCGCTGGCCTACCTGCTGGCCCCCCAACTCCAGTCCGCCGTGCTCACCGAGTTCCACGCCGCGCCCCTGGCCGTTCCGCTCATCCTGTGGGCGTTCTGGGCCGTTGAGACGCGCCGGCTATGGCAATTTGCCGCAGCCACGATACTCGTCGCCGCCGTTAAAGAGGAGATGGCTCTGCTCGCCGCCGGTCTGGGAATATGGGCGCTGTGGCGATTTTGGATTTTAGATTTTGGATTTTGGATTAGGTCGCCGCACAAAAGCGGCCCTGCTTCCCTGAACCACTCCGTACCCTATCACCCTATCTCCCTATCACCCTATCTCCTAGTCCCTTTGTCAATCACGCTCCTCTCGCTCGCCTGGTTCTACGTCGCTACCTTTGTCATCGTGCCTGCCCATGCGGTGGCAGTGTACGGCATAGCCGAGAGTGGCTATTTTGCCCGCTATGGCGCGTTGGGCGATTCGCCACTGGACATTTTGAAGAGCTTTTTTACCCGGCCGGGACTGGTCTGGGGGATCGCCACGGAGCCGGCACGGGTGAGCTATCTGGTTGGGCTGCTGACGCCGTTTGGCTTTCTAAGCCTGCTGGCGCCTGAGATCCTCCTGCTTGCACTGCCGGTGCTGCTGGCAAACCTGCTCAGCGCTTACCCGGCCCAGTATTATGGCGAATTCCACTACAGCGCGCCGCTGGTTCCTTATTTTGCTGTCAGTGCGGCCTACGGTCTCGCCCGGCTGTGGCGTTGGGGGGCGCGGAGGGCGAGCGGAACCGCCTACAGTTACCAACATCTGCCCGCAGCCGGCACAGGGACCATGGCCCTGGCGTCCCTCTGGCGTAACTCGCGCAGCACGCTCCGCCCTGCACTGGCTTTGCTCTTCGGGGTCTGGATCTTGAGTTGGGCGGTCTGGTCCTACACCGAGGCTGGGCGAGGACCACTGGGGGGGCGCTACGACCCGACGCCGGTCAACGAACACCACCGCCTGTTGCCCCGTTTTCTGGCGCAAATTCCGGCGGATGCGGCAGTGACGGCTACGGCGGCGGTGCATCCGCACGTGAGTCACCGGCGCTATGTCTACCAATTCCCGCTGGGGTTGGATTCACCTGTCCCGGCAGACTGGGCGCTGCTCGATGTGACGACCAACACCGATATGGCACCCGGCGATCTCAAAGCGCGGGTCGATGCAATGCTGGCCGGCGATTGGGGTGTGGTGGATGCGGCGGATGGCTTTCTCTTGCTGCAGAGGGGCGCGACGGCCAAGACGATCCCCGACGCCTTTTACGATTTTGCCCGTGTCCCGGCGTCTGATGATCTTCCCGTCGATATAGGGTTGGCCCTTGGTGAGGTGTATCCACAGGAGTGGCCCCGCTGGCGACAGACCCAGGTCATCAGCCATTGGGCAGTAGGCGCCCACTTTGACCCGGCTGTTGATCACCCAGAGCTGAGTATCCTAAACGGCAAAGGCGAGGTCCTCTATACCTTTGGTACGGCAACCCCGACGGCCCTACTCTGGTATCCGCCGGCACAGTGGCGACCGGGCGAGGTGGTACGGATCACGACGCCAACGCTCTATTTGCCGCGCCTGTGGCAGGCTACATCCGGGGTGGGCAGCACTTCACCAGCTGTAGCGCCGTTGATTCTTGCCACTTTTCTCGAAACCGAAGGAGCCAGCTCAATCCTGCATCCGTTCCACCCCAGCCATGCGGCGACGAGCCTGGCCCAGCCCGCGGTGGCCGCGCACTTTCTTCTGCCCGATGCCGAAAATGCCGCGCCTGTAGCGCTTGAAGCCCGTCTGTTGCATACGAAAGCCTGGCCGGGCGGCCTGCTTGCACTCTGGCTCCGGTGGCAGGAGCACACAGCGTTGCCGCCGGGATGGTCCGTCTTTGTCCACCTGCGCCGCCAGGGTGAGACGATCACCCAAGGCGACGGTCCGCCATCTGCCGGGGCGATTGCCCCTCCGCTCGATGATTTTCGAGAATTGACCATCGCGGCGGAAGTTCGTGCGGGTGAAACCTTAACCGTCGTTGGGGGGCTGTACGATCAGCAGACTGGGCAGCGTGCCAGTGTACTCGACGCCACGGACGCTATATCTGGCAACGAACTGATCATCGGGCAGGTGCAGATCATCCCCCCACCCGTTCCCGACCAGGCGTGCGCCCTGATCCCGGCGACCTGCGCTTCGCAACCCTTGCAGTAATAGTGAGCAGATTTGCCGATCTCTCATGAGTGAGAACGAAGACTTTTCAGTCACTTTTGAAATCGGAATCACTGTGGCAGGGTGTCACCGGTTTCCAAGTATAGCTTTGAAGGTATACAGATGCACCTAGGAACAGTTCGTCTGAAATCGACATTGTCTGTGTTAGAGACAAGCCTGGTGGTGAGTGTTCTCGCGGTCCATACACTCCTGGCTGGCCCCGTCCATCTGGTGATCGAAACCGCCAGAGTTACTGTGAGTGCGGCCAAACGGGCGGGTCTCATGGCAGGGATTGGCCTTGTGCTGCTGCTGGCCGGGCTGCCGGCCGCACCCGCACAGGCCCAAATGCCTCCCAGCCCAACAGATCTATCCGCCTTGGAACAATTTCTCGACGAGACCATCATAGCTCAGTTAGACGAGCTGGAAGTCCCCGGTGCGGCTGTGGCGGTAGTGGCTGGCGGTCAACTGCTTCTGGTCAAAGGCTACGGTGTCGCCGACCGGGAGCAAAATCGGCTGGTGGACGGGGAACGCACTCTCTTTCGCACTGGCTCGGTGGGAAAGCTGATCACCTGGACAGCGGTGATGCAGCTTGTGGAACGAGGTCAGCTCGATCTGCACACCGATGTCAACGAGTATCTCGACTTCACCATCCCAGCCACGTTCCCCGAGCCGATTACACTGGCCCACTTGATGACGCATACCGCTGGCTTCGAGGACGTGGGCGAAGCCCTCTTCGTCCTGTCCGAAGCAGAGATGATGCCCCTGCACCAATATCTGATCGAACTACAACCAGCCCGGGTCTTTGCGCCAGGGACGGTGCAGGCCTACTCCAACTACGGTACGGCCCTGGCCGGCTACATCGTAGAACGTGTCTCTGGCGAGCCGTTCGTCGATTACGTAGAGAACCAGATCTTCGCCCCGCTGGAGATGCGACGCAGTACCCTGCGCCAGCCGGTTCCGGCTGAGTTGTCTGGTGATCTGGCCGCGGGGTACGGTGGGGGCGAGTACCGGCACATGAAAGGTCGCTTTGTCTACGCAGTGCCCTATCCCGCAGGCGGGATGAGCGCGTCGGCGGCCGATATGGCCCGCTTCATGCTGGCCCATCTGCAAGAGGGCCGCTATGAAGAGGTCACCATCCTCCAGCCCGCCACCGTCCAAGCAATGCACCGCCGCCAATATGCCGCCGATCCCCGGCTGGACGGGATGGGCTATGGCTTTATGCGCCAGCGGGTCAACGGCCATGACGTTCTCTTCCATCGTGGCTCAACCTTCCAGTTCAACGCTGGTCTCTACTTGCTGCCATCCGAAAATGTGGGGCTGTACGTCGTCTACAACGGGCTGCGCGGGATAGTTGCCCCGGCCCAGCTTTGGGAAGCGTTCATGGATCGCTACTACCCTGGGCCGGCCCCGGCGCCTTTGACCCCGGACGCGGGCCAACGGCTGGCCGTCCATACCGGCGAGTATCACCTAGCCCGCGCCGATTTTAGCGGCCCAGGTAAAATCTTTCGTCTGCTGGAAGGGGCTCAGGTCAGCGAAGGGCAGGAGGGTCATCTGCAATTGATGGTCGAGGGGTACACGGAGCGCTACGTCCAAGTGGAACCGGGTCTGTTCCGCCACCAGGAGCGGGAGGAATACCTTGCCTTTCACACCGGTGCGGATGGGACCCAGTGGCTTTCCCTAGATGGCCGTCCCGCCTTTCTCAACTTCACGGCCACTTCCGCCTTTCAGGTTCCCTGGTATGCAAGCCTCACCTTCGCCGCACTGCTCATCCTGTTGATGCTGCTGTTCATCGGCTCCAGTCTGGTCTGGTTCATTGGCGTGCTGCGCCACCGGGGGCAGGAACGGCCACTGCCCGTACGTCTGAGCCGCTGGCTGACCGTAGCCTTTGGGCTGTCCTTCCTCCTCTTCCTTCTGGGTCTGGTCAGCGTGGTAGGCGATATAGATCCGCTCTACGGCGTCCCCCGTATCGTCTTTGGCACACCGCCCATCGTAGATGTGATCCTGCTGCTGCCCTGGCTGCTGACGTCCGTGGCCCTGGCCCTGGCGATTGGCACGGGATGGGTCTGGTGGAAATCAATAGGGACGGAACGGCCGGCTGCCGCCCCCTGGAGCCGGCTTCACCTTACCCTGCTCACTGCCCTTTCCCTGGTGGTCGTCTGGTGGCTAGCCTACTGGAACTTACTGGCTTAATCGCAGTAGGGCCCGGCCTTCAAAGTCCTCCACAACCACCCGTCGTGCAAGGACGATATTGCCGTAGCGGAAGCGGGCCCGATAGCACTAGATCACATACGCTCGGCCCAGCTTCTATCCTGATAAACTGTCGCGCGTCTCCCATGTCGACCCACCTGTTCACACGCTACGTGATTGCTCGGATGATGGCCCGGAAGAGCGCCAGCCCCAGCCGACCAGTGCCGCCCAGGGGGTTTTGGATAGGCAAAATGTGATCCTCTGGATGGGGCATGAGACCGAGAACATTGCCCTGAGCGTTGCAGAGGCCGGCAATGTCAGCCACAGAACCGTTGGGGTTAAGCGGATAACGCCCGCTCGCCGGTTTGCCGTCGGCATCGACATAGCGCAGGGCGATGAGGTTATCGGCCTCCAACTGCGCCAGCGTCGTCTCGCCTGCCACCTGAAAATTACCCTCGCCGTGTGCGATGGGGCAGAAGATCAGTTCGTCGATCTCGGCGAGAAAACCAGCTCTGGCCTGCCGGTTTGCCGCCAGATGCACCCAGCGGCACTCGAACTGGCCGCAGGCGTTCTCGGTGAGGGTGATTGTTCGTCTCGCTGCGCCCCCCCCATTCCGCATTCCGTATTCCGCATTCGGCACTCCAAACACACCCGCCTTCACCAGCGTCTGAAAGCCATTACAGATGCCGAGCACGGGTTTGTCGCTCTCGACAAAGGCGTGGAGTTGCTCGTGAAAGTAGACCTGTAAATCCAGCGCCAGCCGACCCCCGGCGCCCAGTGCATCGCCGTAGGTAAATCCGCCTGGCAGCAGGAGCATCTCATAATCGGAAAATTTACGCTCCCCGCGCCGCAACTGGTTGATGTGGACGATCTCCGGTGCGCCGCCGGCCAGTTCGCAGGCGCGGGCTGCCTCGCCGTCGCGGTTGGCGCCAGAGGCGTGCAAGATCAGGATCTTTGATTTCATGCTGCCGTTCCTTTCCACGCCGCCACCAGTTGCGAGACGGGGAGATCAACCAGGCCCTGCCCGTCAAAATGAATCACAAGCCGCGGCATCTGGGAGACTTCACCCAGGCGCACCAGCCGCTGGCCCAGAAAGTGGGCTTCCACGGCGCGCACATCCTCTGGCGCTACTTCGAGCAACAGCCGGCCATTGCTCTCGCTAAAGAGGATTTCGGTATTGGTCAGGCGCTCAGTCTCCAGCCGCCAGTTGCTGATATCGATCTCCGCACCCAGCCGGCCGGCGATGCACATTTCGGCCAACGCCACGGCCAAACCACCCTCGCTCAAGTCGTGGCAGGCTCGCACCCAGCCCTTGCGGATCGCCCCGTGGAGCAGCCGGTAGCGCCCCAGCGGCTCCGGGCGCAGACATGGCGGGTGCCCCCCCTCATAGCCGTGGAGCGCATAGAGCAGCGATCCGCCCAGTTCGGGCAGCGTCTCGCCCAGGAGCAAAAGCACATTGCCTGGCCGTTTCAGCGGCGAGGTGACAGAGCGCTCCATCTCCGGCACAATGCCGATGGCCGAGATGAGCAGCGTGCCGGGGATAGGCTGGCCGTTGAACTCGTTGTTGAGGCTGTCCTTGCCGGAGATAAAAGGCGCCCGATAGGCCAGTGCGCCGTCGTAACAGCCCTGGCACGCCCGCACCAGCGCGCCGAGCCGGTCGGGGTAGCGTGGGTTGCCCCAACAGAAATTGTCGAGGATGGCGATGCGGTCGGGGTCGGCGCCTACAGCCACGGCGTTGCGGAAGGCTTCGTCGATGGCGCTGACGGCCATGGCGTACGGGTCGCGCTTGCCGATCAACGGGTTGATGCCCACACTGAGGGCAAAGGCCATGTTGTGCTGCCAGGTGCCCAACGGTTTGAGCACTGCGGCGTCGGCCGGGCCATCCAACTGCGGGCCGACCAACGGGCGAACGAGCGTGCCGCCGCGCACCTCGTGGTCATAACGGCGGATGACCGCTTCCTTGCTGGCGACATTGGGGTGGGCCAACAGTTGCAAGAGCGTGGTGTTGTAGTCGGTCACGGCGGGGAGCGGTTCGCTCGATAGAGATGGCTCCTGCCAGACAGCCGCCAGCGTGCGGCGGGGCAACCCATCGTGCAAAAAGGACATGGGCAGTTCACCCACGATTTTACCCTGGTGGCGAACGCGCAAGGTCTCGTCGCCGGTAAAGGTCCCCAGTACTGAGATCTCCACATCCCACAGGTCAGCCAGTTCCTGCAAACGGGCCAGATTGGTGGGGGATACGGCCATCACCAGCCGTTCCTGCGCCTCCGAAAGCCAGATTTCCCAGGGGACCAGCCCGCCATACTTGAGAGAAACCCGCGCCAGGTCCACCTCGACGCCAACATCTGCCCCCATCTCGCCCACGGCCGAAGAGAAGCCGCCGGCGCCACAGTCGGTGATCGCCGTGTAGAGCGCCTCACCGCGCGCTGCTTCCACCAGTTCGATCAGCCCCTTCTCGGTGATAGGGTCGCCGATCTGGACGGCACTGCCCGCCAGCTCGCTGGTCTCGTGGGTCAGCTCGGCGGAGGAAAAGGTAGCGCCGTGGATGCCGTCGCGCCCGGTGCGGCCTCCCAGCGCAACCACCAGATCGCCCGCGTGTGCGCCGGTGGGGTGGCTGCCATGTGGCAGCAGCCCGACACAGCCACAGAAGACCAGAGGATTCCCCAGGTAACCAGCGTCATAGAAGATGGCTCCGTTGGCAGTGGGCAGCCCGAGTTTGTTGCCATAATCGGCAATGCCGGCCACCACGCCGTCGGCGATCCGTTTTGGGTGAAGCACGCCCGCCGGCAACGCCTCGTGTGGATACTCCTGCGGCCCAAAACAGAGCACATCGGTGGTGGCAATGGGCCGGGCCGAGACGCCGAGAATATCGCGCACCACACCGCCCACGCCCGTGTTGGCCCCACCAAATGGCTCCAACGCCGAGGGGTGGTTGTGGGTTTCCACCTTGAAGGCCAGGTCATGCGTCTCGTCAAAGGCGATGATGCCGGCGTTATCCACAAAGGCCGAACGCAGCCAGTCGGGGTTGATCGCCTCGGTGGCGGCGCGGAGATATTGCTTGAGCAGCCCATCCACCGTTTCGGCGCGGCGGGTGTTACCCTGCGCATCGCGCCAGGTAAAGTCGATCTGCGCCTTGAAAGTCTTGTGGACGCAATGTTCGGACCACGTCTGCGCCAACGTCTCCAGCTCCACATCAGTCGGTTCGCGCTGCGCTTCCTGATAATACTCCTGGATGGCGCGCATTTCATGCAGGTCGAGCGCCAGCAAGCGGTTGCGGCTCAGGGCGAGCAGCGCCTCATCATCGAGTGGAGTGATGGGGATGGTTTCCACGTGGTCGCTGGCTGCGACCTCTGCTGTGAACTGCGGTGTGATCGGGCCCACGCTGTAGTGCTGCACAGTCCCATTGCAGAGCAGTTGTCGCGCCAGGCGGTGCAGATCGTCGCTGCTCAGGTTGCCGCCGAGTTCGTAGCGGGTGCCGGTCGCCACGGCGCATTCAGGCAAGCCAATCTCGACCATGCCGCGCGCCAGTTCACGCGCCGCCACATCGGTGACGCCGGGGCGCGGGGCGACTTCGATGATAGGGTAGCCATCCAAACCAGGCGCCTGTTCCTGGGCCAGGTTGAACCAGCGCACAGTTTGGGTGACGGGATCGACCAACAGAGCATCACAGAGTCGTCGAATTGCCTCTGGGCCTGGAGCTTCGGCCAGAAAATAGAGTTGGGTGATACGACAGTCGGTCAGGTCCGTTATCCCCAGGGCCTTGGCATTGCGGAGAATGCTCTGGCTGTGCGCATTGTTCGCGCTCCGCACTTCGATTCGTAGTGTCATGCAAGTCTAGCTGCCTAGATTCGACAAAAGCGCATAAGTTTACCTCAAACATATCATAGTTCCGACACCAATTCAAAAACAGGCAGCTCTACACGAATAAACGAGCATTGCAGAGTTCTCGCCAGAACCACAAGATTTGAACCAGCGACAGCATTTGATAGAAAAGTGAGACTGTCGCCGACAGAATAAAGGAGGAAGATACCAGCTACTCTGGTATCCTTCGTGAAGCAACGCCGATGCCACTGGTTTTGCAAGGTGCTTCATTCAAAAGAAGGATGATACAATATTCAAACACAAGCAGACTATCCGGACTATACGTTTCAACGCCGATTGAGTGGCGGTTTCACGCTATGCGAGTTCATTCGATCATTCTAGGGGCAGATTGTGTATGACATCACAGCTAGATGACGCTGGTTCTTTTCAGCGTGCGGTGGACGCACTCTCAGACCAACTTGGGAAACGCTTCGTGCTGGGCGAGATACTCGGCGGGCAGCACCTCGGCGCGCGGGCCGTTGTGGCAGAAGACGGGACGCGCGGTGTGCTCAAGGTGTCCGACGATGCCTATCGGAGTGTCGTCGAATACGCAGTGCGCTTGACCGGGCAACTCCGCGCAGCCGGGTATCCTGCTCCTCGCCCGTTGCATCATGGTCCCATGCCAGGCGGCTACTTCTATCTGCAAGAGCGGGCGCCCGGGCGACCAATGCGGGCGGGCGGTGTGTGGCGCGAGCTGGACGCAGATGAGCTCGCAGTTCTGCTTCGCGTACTAGACTGCCACTCCGCACTAGCCCCGAGCGTTGCGCACGACTGGTCGAAACGCGTCGAAGAGGTCGCGTTGTATCAACAGCGCGAGTGGACCGTGGTCGCACGGAGCCAGCTTCCCGTTGTGCAGAAGCTGCTTGAAGCGTGCGAACGCCGCGTCGCGGGCCTCAGCGATCCGGCACTGAGGCATAACGACCTCGTGATCGGCGACTTTGGTCCCCACAACGTCCTCGTCGACGACGAAGGCCGCGTCACCGCCGTCGTGGATCTTGAAAGTGCAGGTCGGGGTGATCGTGTGATCGACGCAGTTGGGCTGCTGTATATGGTCAAGCCACATCTAATAGGTGTCGTGCGCGATGCGGCGCTGAAGATCGCCAGTCCTGAGGCGTTGGCGGTTTGCGGCGTCTATTGGATCGTCCGTCGGTTGTGCATCGGGATCAGGACCGACGACGAGAACCTGCGGCCCGCGGCGGAGCAGATGCTGGCCTGCTTCGACATGCTGAGTTGATGAGAGCGCACTGCCGGGTAGAAGATAGTCGATGCAGGCGGTCACGGTCAACGCTCGTGAGCATCCTCAGCCCTGTACCAGGGCTGTTTTACCTCAATGTCCCCAAAAACAGTCAAACAATTCAGTTTGATCCTGCGCTCCGCCTGCTCATAGCCGAGGCTCTTCAGCTGTATGTCACCGAGAAAACTACTTCGTTTCCGGTCGCCGAGGGTCACATCGGTGGCGATGCCACTCGCTGAGACAGCGACGCCGACTCCCGCAGGCACGCGCATTTCAAAATCGCCAAAAACCGAGTAGAAATGCAAACGGGTTTCGCCCGGTGGCAGATCGGCTCTTGTCATATCGAGGTCGATGTCACCAAAAATCGTCCAGAACTCCTCGTTGCGCACCGGCCAGACACCCTCCCGGTCCACATCACCAAACAGATGCATCGTCACAGCACGATCCGAACTGACCAACTGGGGCCTGACAATCCACCAAACACCGATCAAGATCAAGAGCATCGGCCAGCAGAACGCACCGATACCAATATCGAACAATGTGCTGAACAGAAAGAGTACGCCTAGCCCCACCAGAATGACACCGAGAACAAGTTGACTTTGGTTGCGCATTGGAATCCTATTCAAGACTCGTCTCACAAAGGCTTGGCAAGTTTGACAGTTTGCTCTACACTTACGCTGTGGGATACCTACTCAAAATCTCGTACGGTTCTGGTTATCAATCGTATCTGACCAGTTGGAGACTTTTCGATAGGCGCTACTACAATGTCGGTGGAGAGAGAGGAAGTTAGCAACCGGCTGCACCGTGAATTGAGTATCCTCAACACCATCGCCCAGGCGCTCAACCGCTCGGTCGATCTGAATGAGGCGCTGCACACGACTCTGGCGCAGGTGGCCGACCTGTTCGACCTGCACACCGGCTGGATCTGGCTGCTCAATGAGCAGACGGGCGAATCGTACCTGGCTGCGGCGCAAAATCTCCCGCCCGCGCTGGCCGATGACCCCACCAGTATGGAGGGGAGCTGTTATTGCCTCGACTCTTATCGCGAAGGGGATCTGGAGGGGGCGGCCAATATCAACGTCATTACCTGTACGCGGCTCGCGGGCCTGATGGCCGGCACCGAGGGGCTGCGCTACCATGCCAGCGTGCCGCTCTATGCCCACGGCAAGGAGATCGGTGTGCTCAATGTCGCCAGCCGGGACTGGCGCCAGCTTTCGTCTGATGACCTGCGCCTGCTCTACACGGTGGGGGACATGCTGGGGATTGCGGTGGAGCGCGCCCGGCTCTTTGCGGCCAGCGCCCAATTGGGCGCCCTGGAAGAGCGCAACCGCATCGCCCGCGAAATTCACGACACGCTGGCACAGGGTCTCTCGGCCATTGCGCTACAACTGGAGACAGCCGACGCATTGCTCGCCGCCCAAACCCAGTTGGACCGGGCGCAGCGGGCAGTGCAGCAGGCGCTCACCCTGACACGCAGCAATCTGGAGGAGGCACGGCGCTCGGTGCTTGATCTGCGTGCGGCGCCGCTCGAGGGGCGCACCCTGGCGGCGGCACTCGAATCCTTGACCTTGAGCGCGGCCGGGCAGTGGGGTCTGCAAGCAGAATTTTCCGCGGTCGGCGGGAGCCATCCACTGCCGGTGGCGGTTGAGGCCGGGGTTTACCGTATTGCGCAGGAGGCGCTCAATAATGTCTGCGCCCATGCCCAGGCGCGCCATCTCTACGTCAATCTCGTAACGACGCCTGAACGTGTCCATCTGACAATTGAAGACGATGGCCGCGGCTTTGACGAAACCGCCGTCGAACAAAACCGCTATGGCATCTTAGGGATGAACGAACGAGTCAAACTGCTGGGTGGCGAACTGCGCATCGATAGCACGCCAGGGGTGGGAACGACTGTAGAAGTGGATGTGCCGTTGGCCAGGCAAGACTCAGCGCAAAACCAGCGGAATGTAGGCAGTATGTGATTTGCTCACCTCAGGCGGTTGTAGCGCATACTGTCCGGCAGGCGCGGCATCCAACGGCACGCTTGGTGCGGTCCGCAACGGCTTGGCCGGGTCATTGGTCAGGTTGGTTCCACGGGTAGCTGTGGCGCTCGCCGGTGCAATGTCGACCGCTAGGACAAAATCAGTTGTGCTGTAGCCGTCGATCTCGAGCTGATAGCTTCCGCTTATCGGCGCCGTTATCGCCAATTCATCCACTTCGGCGCCGCTCTGGTTGCTCACCCACGGCGGGCGTGTTTCATGATCCGGCGCCCAGAGATAAAGATCGGGGTCGCCCTGTGTTGGCGTCACCTGAATGTGGAGTTGAGCGCCAGCTTCCAACGCAAAACGGTAGATAAGGGTATCACCGGCAGCCAGCCCAATCAACGGCGGGATATGGTTGACAGCAGCTCGCTGCGGCGCCACCGAGATATTGCTGGCGTGGTCGGCGGCCCAGACTTGAAGATAGGCGATGCCAGGCGCGGCGGACAGATGCAACGGATAGGTTGCGCCCTGTTTGTCCTCTGCATCGTACGGCAACCATACCCCGCTCTCATGGAGTGGAAGCCAGCTGTCCGCCTCTTGATCCCAACGATACTCAAGCAAGAAAACATGTGACACCCCACTGGCAGAGACGCCTGCGTCGGCGGCGAGGACTGTGGCAGTCACCCACTGGTGTATTGTCAGTGGCGACCCTTCGTTGAGGGTAAAGTCGACCACGCTGGGCGGTTGGCTGTCCGCATGAGGCGGGAACACAGTCACCGTGCGCTGCACAAGGTTGTTTGTTTCGTCCGTTTCGGGCGTCTGGTTATCCGGGTCGATGAGGGCATAGATTTCAACGACGCCGGTCGCATCTGGCAGCCATGAGACGCCGCCCGTGCTTGCGGAGCCGCCTGCCAGGACAGGAATTACTGCCTCGCCGATCACGAGCCCACCAGCCGCTGGATCGCCCTCGAAGAAGCGCACTGGAATGTCAGTAAGCGGCTGCGGTCCGCCCGTACGATGGATTGGTAAACCTAGCTGGGCTGCAACACCCTGGCGAGGTGGTTGGGGGTTCAGCCACAATTCGTGGGCAAAACCGGCCAGGTCATCCAGCGCTGGCGTATCGCTGGTTGCGGTCGCCGTCGGGGTAGGGCTGGCTGTGGATGTGACTAACGGCGTTGTTGTTGGAGTGGGCGTCTCGTGTGGCGTCAGGCTGGGGGATTGTGTCGGCCACGGGGTCTCGGTCGCCGTCGGCGTTGCCATATCCGTCGGTGTAGGAGTGTTTGTCGGGCTAGGAGTCGCCGTGGCCGTCGCGGTGTTGGAGGGTATGGCAGTTGGTGTCGCTGTCCCCCCAAACCAACTGTAGAGTAGGCGGTCTGGTGAGCCGGCGCCGAGTCCGGTCAGCCGCCCGGTTGTGGCCTGGTCGAGAATCGCCGCCGCGGCCAGGTCCGGCACCGGGCTCTCTTGTCCCTCCAAGTAGAGCGCAGCTACACCGGCCACATGGGGCGCCGCCATTGAAGTCCCACTCATGAGGATGGTGTCAGTATCGCTGAGAATGTACGCCGACGCAATATTCACCCCGGGGGCAAAGAGATCGACGCAGCCACCAAAATTGGAAAAGGCCGCCCGCCGGTCAAGGCCGTCTGCTGCGCCGACCGTGAGCGCCTCGGGCACCCGCGCGGGCGAATCTTCACAGGCGTCGGCGCTATCGTTACCGGCCGCCACCACATAGACCAGACCGGCGGCAACCGAATTGCGCACCGCACTATCCAACAACGAGGAAGCGTCACCGCCAAGGCTCATGTTGACGACAGCGGGGCTGCTATAATTTTCCATCACCCAGTCGATGCCGGCAATCACCCCTGAAATTGGGCCGTTGCCGTTACAGTCGAGGACGCGGACCACATGCAGTGTCACTGCTTTGGCAACACCGTAGGTTGCACCACCTACCGTACCCGCCACATGGGTGCCATGTCCATGGCAATCCTCAATTCCTCGCCCGTCATTGATGGCATCAAAACTGGCGCCTATCCTGCCGGCGAACTCGGTATGGGTGGTGCGAATGCCCGTATCCAGGACATAGACATGGACACCAGCACCCGTACGGTGATACGCGTAGCTGTCATCGAGAGGCAGATCGCGCTGGTCAAGCCGGTCAAGCCCCCAAGGGGCCGGCGACTGAAGGTCGGTGATGGAGATGATGCGGTCAAGTTCAATGGCGGCGATACGCGGGTCGGTGGCAAGTGCTGCGACTGCGCCAGCGGGCAGCGAAACAGCCAGCCCCTGGAGCGCATGGCGGTAGGTATAGTGAACGGTTGCTCCGTAATCGGCAATCAGTTGGGTTGCAATCGTGGTGGCGGTGACGGCACTGCTCTCTTGGGGGAACACTGCGCCTACGTCCGCCCCCTTCAAAAGGATAATATAACGTCCTGCGGCGGCGTCCGTCTGGATTTCCGCATTGGTTGGCGAAGACAAGAAAAGCGCCGCCGGTGGGGGCTCGTCCTGCGCCAGCCCCGCATCTACCAGGCGGATGAGCAACAGGGCAAAAATAAGGACGACCCACAGCAGGGTCCGGAACAGAGCAGCCTGTCGTGGGAGGCGCTGACCCGTAGAGGCCACAGCTAGAAGCAGAACCCGGTAAACATCTGCAAGCCTTCTCCGCATGGAGATAGTGTAGCACCAATGCGCACCGTTGTATACGGACATCTGGCCTGCAATTTTGCGACGATTGTCGCTGCATTATCATGCAAGAGGATGATGGAAAGCCTAGCCTTCGGTAGAGTTAGCGGAGCTGCCGAATCGGCAGGAACACGTCGAAGCAGGTCATGCCCGAGCGCGAGCGCAAGACAATCTGCCCTCCGTGTCGCTGCACCACAATGTTGTGGGCGATGCTCAACCCTAGCCCTACGCCCTGGCCTGGTGGCCGGGTCGTGAAGAACGGGTCGAAGATTTTGGGCTGCACCTCCGGCGCAATACCGGGTCCGCTGTCTTCCACCGTGACAACGACCTGGTCACCCTCGCGACGCGTGTGGAGGGAGAGCGCGCCCGTCCCCCCCAGCGCGGCAATCGCGTTGTCGATGAGGTTGGTCCATACCTGGTTCAATTCGCTGCCAAAGGCGTCGATGCGCGGCAGGTCAGGAGCATAGTTTCGTTGTATGGTGATGGCATCGTTCAATTTGTGACGCAACATCACCAGCGTATCTTCCAACCCCCGGTGGATATCTACCTGCTGTGCGGGCGCCTGGTCCATGTAGGTGTAGGACTTGAGGGCGCCGACAACGGCCGAAATCCGGCTGGTCGTTTCCCCAATTTCACGGGCGAGCGCATAGAGCGTATAGGTTGCGCTGATCCACCCGACCAGAGCCGGAAGATGGGCTGCTTCAAAAGTGGCGGCCAGATCGAGCAAGGTGGATTGCTCAAAACCCAGTGCAACCAGATCAGCGGCGATCTCCCAACTGTTTTCGACGCCTTGTTCGTCCAACCACACTTCGACTTCCTCTTCACGGTCGCTACGGGTGAGCGAATCGAGCACTGGTGGCTCCTGTACACCGGCGATGATCCGTTGCGACAACTCGTGCAACGCTGTAACTTGCGGTGCAGATAGCTTGTGATTGTACAGTTTGCGCTGCGCCTCCTGTAGACGGTCAAGGGCCGTCATGAGATAGCCAGCGCTGCGTTGTGCAGCTGCGGCCGGGTTGTTCAACTCGTGCGCCACACCGGCGCACAATCTGCCCAACGTTGCCAGTTTCTCACTCTGGCGCAGCATCATCTCCTGCTGCAGATAGGCCTGCTCCAGGTCGCGCACCTTCTTTTTCTCCAGGCTGTTCTGCAAACGCGCCCGCAGCAAGATCGGGTCAAAGGGCTTGGTCAAATAATCCTCGGCGCCCAACTCGATACAGCGGATGACGCTCTCCATTTCGTCCAGCGCTGAGATGACGATGACGACCACATCGCGCAGCGCGGGATCGCCCTTGATCACCTGGAGCGCCTGAAAGCCATCCATCTCTGGCATGAGCAGGTCGAGCAGGACGACATCAAACGACCGCTCGCGCAGGTTCTGCAATGCTTCACGCCCGTCTTGCGCCAGAGTGACCTGATGCCCCTGCTCCTCTAACATGTGTGCGAGTTTGATCCGGTTCACCCGGTTGTCATCGACAACCAGAATCTCCCCTTGTTGTCTGGTTTCGGTCGCTGGCATAGAAAAAACCTTAAAAAGATAAACCGCGGATTGGGTAGATGGCCGCGGATTCCATTCTGCCCAAGCCCATAGATAGGGTTCATGCTCCGAGCACACTTACGTTTGTGATAACTGGAGCGCGCGCTCGACGCGTTGGTACTCCTGCTCGACTGCCGCTACCAGTTCGTCTGCACCGGCGAGTGTGCCCGCTTTCGCCTGTTGCTCCAACGTTTGGGCAAGCGTGCGCAGACGCTCGGCCCCAAAATCGGCGGCATTTGATTTCAAGCTGTGTGCGGCCAGGCGGATGGCCGCGGCATCACCCGTTTCTAGACCCCGGCGCAGCGCAGCAACCAGTTGCGGGGCGTCGTCCAAAAAGCCATCGATCAATTCACGCAGGTGGGCCGGATTGCCACCCATCATCTCCTGGAGTCGCTCTAGAGCTGCATGGCTGACCACCTCCGCCGCCGCCTCGCCCCCCGTGGTCGCCCTGTTTTCCGCAGCCAACACCCCTGGCCCGGCAATGACACCCTGTGCTGCGCCAGCCCGCTCCAACGCCTCGATCAGATCCTGGACGCGGATAGGTTTGCCGACAAAGTCATCCATCCGTGCGGCAAGGCATGCCGCCTTTTCTTCGGCCAGGGCATTGGCCGTCATTGCGACGATATAGGGCTGTACATTTGGCGGACACTCCTGGCGGATACGGCGCGTCGCTTCCAGCCCATCCATGATGGGCATCTGTACGTCCATCAAGAGAACCTGATAAGGCCGGTTGTCTGGCTGGCGCCGCAGCGCCCGCAGGGCCTCTTCGCCGTTGGCGGCCACGTCCGGTCGATAGCCTAACCGTTCCAGCAGACGTACACCCAGCTTCTGGTTGGTGCTATTATCATCGACAAGCAGAATGCGCAAGGGCAACCGCTGCCCCATCGCCCCATCAAATCGGACGACGGAATCGGCCCGCTGTGGCTGGGTGCGGGCCGGCCGCCTGGCAAAAATCGCCAGCAAGGTCTCGTACAATTGAGACGGCTTCACCGGCTTGGTTAGGATGGCGGCAAGGGCGTTGGCCCGGGCGGCTTCTCGTTGCGCAGCGTCCAGCCCTCCCAGCGAGGTCAACAAGATGATGGGGAGGGTGTCATCCGCGGCGGTGTGGCGCATCGTGTTTGCTAGCTCAAGGCCATCCATCTCGGGCATCTGCATGTCGAGGATCGCCACGTCGAACGGTTCATCGCTACAGACTTGGTCCAGTGCATCGGTGGGTGAAGCGACCGTACAACAGACCATTCCCCACGATTCGGCATGCAGGCGCAGGATGCGGCGATTGGTCTCGTTGTCATCCACTACCAGCAGACGCCGCCCCTCCAGTTGTGGATCGATGGTGCGCAGGTAGCCCCGTTCGGGCGCCTGGGCAGCCTGCGCCTGGATCGTAAAATGAAAGGTCGATCCCGCTCCAACAGCGCTTTCCACCCACATTGCCCCGCCCATCAACTCACACAACCGTTTGCTGATGGCCAGCCCTAACCCGGTGCCGCCGTAGCGCCGTGTCGTAGACGCATCCACCTGGCTGAACGATTGGAAGAGGCGATCCATCCGGTCGGCGGGAATGCCGATGCCAGTATCGCGCACGGCAAAGTGGATGCGGTGCCGGGGAGAGTAGGGGATTCCCTCACTCCACCCGTTATCACCCTTTTCCACCTTACTCGTCACCGTAAGCACCACCTCGCCCTGCTCGGTAAACTTGATGGCATTGCTCAGCAAATTGGTCAAGATCTGGCGCAGACGGGTGACGTCGCCCATGATTGCCTCGGGCGTTGCAGAGGAGATCGTGTAGGCCAGGTCTAGCCCTTTTTCAGCGGCGCGGGCAGCCAGCAGATCAAGCGAGGCTTCAATCGCCTGGCGTAGGTCAAAAGGCTGCACCTCCAGTTCCAGATGCCCTGCTTCAACCTTTGAATAATCGAGGATATCGTTGACGATGTTCACCAGATGTTCGCCACTGCTGCGGATCGTCTCGGTAAAGTCACGTTGCTCGGCGTTGAGGGGCGTATCCAGCAGGAGGCTGGTCATGCCGATGACGCCGTTCATCGGCGTGCGGATCTCGTGGCTCATGGTTGCCAGAAAAGCGCTCTTGGCATGGGTCGCCTGTTCGGCAACGACGCGGGCGTCGTGCGCTTCCTGGTAGAGACGTACATTTTCGCGCAGCGCATCGTCTTTTTCGCGCACAAAATGGCTCAACAAGAGAAAGACGACCAGGGACGTGCCGGCGATATTCATCACAAAAAAGAGCGAACGCATGGCCGGCTGTAGCGTATAGACTGGCTGGAGGGTTGGCTCGATCAGGGCGCTGACGAGGACGAGGAAAAGAAAGGCGGTAAACCAGCGAGCGGCGCTCCGGCGATTATGCACGAGGAGCGCACCCAATGGGGCGACCAGTGACCATAAGATAGTGGCGCTGCCCTGGACAAAACCGCCCAGCACAATCATCGACCAGAAGGGCAGCAAGAGGCTGAGCAGCAACTGCACAAAGCGGAAACGAACAAAATGCCGCGTGCCGGCAAAGAGCAGAACATTGAGCAGCGACGCCAGTGAATAACCAAACGGAGGCGCAACCACCAATAAATTACCAGAAAGCAGATAAAGGAAGACGCCCCAGATCAGCCCTGCGCCGCTCATCACACCGGCGAAGACGAGGATCAACGTCTTACGCAGCCGTTGTTCATCGCCATCATCCGGCTGTGCGCCCAGGCTACCGACCCACCGGCTCGCGGCGGGTTGGATGGTTTTCCACTGATGGCGTAGCAACATGGCGTCTACACCCCTACCCAACTTACGATCCAACCGTCGGGTTTCGCCTGAATTGGTCGATGACCCAATCACAGTACCGGGCAACCACTAGCCTGTCCAAGATCTCCTCCAGCAGACACCAGCGTGTAAACGCCGACCGTAACAGATTGAGACCCACAAACGCAGCCAACCAATACCACTGGGGGGTAGACAGATAGCCTAACACCAACGACACCAAAATCAAAGTTCCAGCCGTTGCCCGCACGATTTGCTCCATCAACACGGCAGCCTCCTCGTTCAACTAGTTCAATCCTGGTGCAGCCGCAACTTGATCCCCAGCCAGACGCCGGCAAAGCAGGCCGCGGCAAAGACCCAACCCGACAGGGCAAAAGCCGAGATGCCGGAGAGCAACACGCCCACCGTGCAGCCAAGCGCCGTCATGGCGCCCCACCCCATCAACACCCCACCCAACAGCGCCGTTGTGCCGTTGCGCAAGGTCAGCGTCGAGGGCTGGAAGCGATTGCCCAACAGCGCCACCGCAAACGAAGCCAGAACCAAGCCGCTGACCAGCAGCCCGTTGTCGGTAATGGTCTGGATCACCTGGGTAGCGCAGCCGGCTAGCGTGTCCAATCCGTGCAGCCGGGCGGGAAGCAAGCCTCTGTTCGCCAGCGCCGTGCGGGTGATGCTACCCAACTGTGCTGTCACGCCCAACGGTTCTACCCGCAAGTAGGCAAAGACGCCGACCAGCCCCACCAGCGCACCGGTGACGAGCGGATGCCAGCGCTCAGCGATGAGCAGGTCCTGCAGTCGGCTGGGGGTCAGTTCCTGCGCTGATCGAGCGGGCAGCGTGGGCAGCCAGCGCAGCAGGAACAGGGCCAGAAGCCCGATCGCCACCAGATGAACCAAGACGGCGCCGCCGTAGCCCAGCCAGGCCGGCAGCCAGAGCGTGGGTGCGCCAGCAATGGTGCTGAGATAGAGGGTGTTCCAGGTGTAGAAGCCGACTCCAAAGCCCGCCAGCGCACCGACCAGCGCAAAGGGAGCGCGGGTGTACCCTTGACCAAGGCGATAGAGGTGCCCGCTGATACAGGCGCCGGAAAGCGCCATCCCCAGCCCAAAAGCCACACCAGCCGCCACCAGCGCCCAACTGACCGGCCCGATGTGGGCGCCAGGCGGCAACCGCCCGCTCATCGAGTTGGGCAGGAAGGCGCCAAAGATGATAGCATAGCCGACCCCGCCCACAGCCAGCGCCGCAAGGATTGCGTAGAGTGGCCCGCTGTTGCGCTCCTCGATAAAATCGCGCGTGATGCAGAAGAAACAGAAGCGCCCCCGCTCAAAGAGGATACCGAGAGCAGCACCCGTCAACAGCGAAAACGAGGCTGCTGCACCCCGCCCCGGCGCCCCGTGGAGCAGGTAGGCTGTCACTAACAGGCTGGCCAGCACCAGAACACCCAAGGGCCCCCGAAGCGCTGACGCGCCTCGCTGTTTCGTAACCCGGGGTGAAGTTGCTTGTGCGAGATTGCTACTTTGAATTGTTTCAGACATGGCTTCTGTACCTGCCGCTACTCACTGGTCTTTCCATCGATCTGGCGGGGTGCCCTCATTAAAAATTGTCAATTGACAATTGTCAATTGACAATTTTTAATGAATACAGTGGATGACAACCCACACGCGCTATTGTCCACCCCAAATCGTGCCGGCGGGGTTCTCAATCGGCACGCCGACGGTGTTGCCCCACTCGGTCCACGAGCCGTCGTAGAGCGCCACGTCGTAGCCGAGGATCTCGCTCAGCACAAACCAGGTGTGGCTGGCGCGCTCGCCGATACGGCAATAGACCACTACCGGCTTGGTGCCATCGACGCCCACGGCGGCGTAGATCTCGCGCAGCTCTTCGACCGACTTGAAGGTGCCATCTTCAGCTACAGCGGTACCCCAGGGGACATTGACCGCACCGGGAATGTGGCCGGCGCGCACGGCCAGTTCTGGCACACCATCGGGAGCGAAGATTTCGCCCGCAAACTCAGCCGGCGAGCGGATATCGAGCAAAGCTGCGTCGGCCTGCCCCTCGACAATCTGGCGCACATCAGCAAGCCGCGCCCGCAGACCGCTGTACATCTGGTCGATGGTGAAGGCGCCTTCGTCAAAGCTCGGCACGTTGATGGCAAGCTCACGGCCTTCGGCCTCCCACTTGACGCGCCCGCCGTCCATCAGACGCACATCTTCCAGGCCATACATGGTGAAGACCCAGGCGCCCCAGGCCGCAAACCAGTTATTGGTGTCACCGTAGAGGACGACCGTCGTATCGTCATTGATACCAGCGGCGCGCGCCAGTTCCTCAAAGCGTTCTGGCGAGACGACGTTGCGCGAGACGGTGTCTACAAAGTCGGTGTGCCAGACAAAGTTCACCGCGCCGGGGATATGGCCGCGCTCATAGACGCCAGGATTGACACTCACCTCGATCAGACGGACGTTGGGATCGTCGAGATGTTCGGCCACCCAGTCGGTGCTGACGACGGCCTGGTCGTAGCCGCGCTCACCCCGGTCAACGGTTGCAATCTCCAGAGGGGCAGCGTTTGTCGCCCCTTGAGCAGGGGCCTGCACCACCATCCCATCCTGGGTGATGGCGCAGCCGGCTATGGCCAACAACACAACCAACAAGAGTGAGAGGATGGGTAGTCCTTGTTGCATCTTACGGTTCATCGGTATCTCTCCTTTTGATGTAGAAACTTGAATGCTCTGGCGCGTTGCACTCGCAGAGTGCGATGCACCTTTTGTACCTTGCCAATCGGAAGTTACTGCAGTATGGATGAACCAGGTCCCTACGGTACGGCGACCATCTCCATCCAATAGGGTAAACCGGCGGGGGTCGGGATCGACGGTACTGAACTGACCAGCTGCGACCTGCCAGGCCTGGGACCTCTGTGTGCGATGCTGCACCCTTCAGCGTCTGCACATTCCATCACCGGCAGCCGGGCATCGCGCCAGGCGTTCATGCCGCCGGCTATGTTGAAAACCTGTTGGTAACCGTAGCGGAGCAAGATGCTGCCAGCCAGACTGGAACGGACACCGCTGGCACAGACCACCGCAACGGGGTCGCTCTGTGCAAAAGGCAATCGCTCCAGTTGATCTGGTAGTCGCTTCAAGCCCAGATGATGCGCCTGGGCAATATGTCCCGCTTCCCATTCGCTCTGTTCACGCACATCGAGAATCTGCAATGGCCGCTGCTCACCTGGCCCATGCGAGCGCGAGCGGATGCGCTCATGCACCCGCTGTACACTGATCTGCTTGAGCCGGCGCAGCGGGCGATGGAAAGCGGCCAGCCCCTGACCTTTTAGCAGGACGACTCCCTGGATACGCTGGTCGAGACCCAAGAATGCCAGCTTGTGCAACGCTAATTCTGTATCGGCCTCGTCCTCAGCCAGCAAGAGCAATGGGGCGTCAGGCGGCGTGACCCAGCCTACCCACTGTTCGAAACTGGAGCTTGCCAGCGAAATGTTGTAGGCGCCCGGTAAATGGCCGACGCCATACTGGGCTGGTGTGCGTATATCGAGCAAGAAGTGACCAGTATCTAGCGCCCTGACAACCTCCGCCGGGCTGAGCGCCGGCGTCTGGGGTTTATCAAAGGTCAACGGCTGCCTGCCCTGGTTGATGGCGACGATGTTGTCAGCATTGGCCGGCCGCGCCGGCTGGTCGATATTCATCTCAGAGATAAACAATGGGCGGTCGCGCAGTTGCAGATACCAGTTAAAACGCCGCTCATAGCCCACTGTGGTGATTGTCTTGCCGCTGGTCACCCGCCCACAGGTGGAGCCGGCCAGGTGGCCCGGATAGACCTCCACATAGTCCTCCAAACCTAGCAGCCGGGGGATGGCCTGGTCGAAGAGCAGTTCGGCGCCCCGCACGCCATCCTGCGCCAGGTCGGGCCGGCCCAGGTCGCCCACCAGCAGGAAGTCACCGGTGAGGATACACCAGGGCTGTTCGCTGCGCGAGCGGTCTGTCACCAACAGGCTGATCATTTCGGGGCGATGGCCGGGTGTGTGCATCACTTCCAGCAAGACATCGCCCAGTTGGAGCGTATCACCGTGGCCGGCGCGGGTAGCCGCGTACGTGATTTCCGCTAACTGAGGTATGACCAGTTCGCCGTGTCTCAACTGCGCCAACCGGCGGGCGCCGGAGACATGGTCGGCGTGGGTGTGCGAGTCGATCACGTAGCGGATGCGAGCGTTGCGTTTTTTCGCCAGCGCCAGGTAGGGTTCCACATCCCACAGAGGGTCGAAGACGGCGCACTCGCCACTCTTGGTAGAGCCGATCATGTAGGAAGCGCAACCCGTCTCGCTGCGAATGATCTGTTCAAACCACATTGGCCGCCTCTCCATTTTAGTCTACAAAGGCCGGATGCTGCTCCGCGTTGTCACCCAGGTCTGTTCACCTTGTGTGGTGCGCCCAGCATCTCGATCCCGCGTGTGCTGAACGTATGGAGTCGCGTAGCTGAAATGCAGACCATGCACCGTAGTATGTTCTGCGTTCCGCGCTCTCCATTCCCCGCTTTCCATCGTTCAAGCGGGTTTTGCGCTGGCATACTCGATCTGTAGCCGGGTGAGAAAGTCAGCGGCCACTGGCGTCGCTTCGACCAGAGCTCGCCGTGTTCCCTCGTCTGTCAGGCGGTAGACCTGCGCCCATTTATGCACGATCTGAGCCGGGTCCAGATATCGACCGTCCGCCAGCATCTCGTCCAACAGGGGCAACGCATCGTGGAGCAGAAAATAGTCGTCAAAGCCCGAATTGGCCCAGCGCGGGAAGCGAGCCCGCCAACTGGCGTAGGTGCGGCGGACGGTCTGCTCCACCCGGCGGCGGTGCCTAGTCTCGCCAAAGGTTGTAGCGTTCAGTGGATTGAGCGTCTGAATGGAGAGCATGATCTGTATCCTCCCAGGTATTTGAATGTGCCTGCATCTCTTCGTATTGCTGATGAAAGGATAGCAGCCATGCGTGTGGAGAGCGTGTGGATTGAGCGCACTTAGCGTGTGGAGAACGTGTGGTCAAACCAAAACAAGCGGGGCAAATAGATTGAGCTATCTGCCCCGCTTGCTCTGAAGGTCTACTGTTTCACCAACAGTTGGAGATTCTCATGAATGTAGACCGAGATTCAGGCTGGCACCCATGTTTGTATTGAGCCTGGCTCCAGTACGTATACCGGAACATGGCTAGAGATTGGTAACAACAGGTAGATAGTACGACAACGTTAAATTGGCGCATGTGAGGTGGGCCGACCTCCGGGAGGTGACCGGAGACAACCTGATTTGTCGAGCATTCATCCGGTCACCTCCC